>JAICGW010000030.1 GCA_025922945.1 Acidimicrobiia bacterium
CTTTCCCGCAGCCAGACGCAAGGTCGATCGATCCGATTGGCCCCGGGTTGCATTGCTAGGGGTGATCTGGATGGCGATTCCGCTCTCGATGTTTCCTTTCGCGGAGGAGCGGGTCTCGTCAGCCTTGACCGGGATGCTCAACGGGGCCAACCCGATCTTCACCGCCGCGGTGGCATGGGCGTTGTTGAAAAGACCACCGGGCGCCAATCAGCGGTGGGGATTGGTGCTCGGATTCCTTGGCACAGCTTTGATCGCCCTACCTTCCCTGGGCCAGGGCCGCTCCGAGGCATTGGGGGTGGTGCTCATCCTCATCGCATTGACTTGCTACGGCGTCGCCTTGAACCTGGCAGTACCCCTGCAGCAGAAGTACGGGTCATTGCCGATCTTTTGGCGAGCGCAAATAGTGGGAATGGCCTTGACCTTCCCGCTGGGACTCACCGGCCTCGACAACTCCCGATTCGAGCTGATGCCGGTGCTGGCCATCCTCGCCCTGGGCGTGTTTGGCACCGCCCTCGCCTACCTCCTGATGGGAGGTCTGGCCGGACGGGTGGGAGCCACCCGGGCCTCGATCTCGACCTACCTGATCCCCGTCGTCGCCATCCTCCTCGGCGTCATCGTCTTGTCCGAGGAAGTCCATCCCCTGAGCCTGGCGGGCTCGGCCTTGGTCCTGCTCGGGGCCTGGCTCGGGAGCCGTCGCGGCCGCTAGCTCAGCGGTTCTGTGGGCTCAGGGATAGGCGTGGCCTATCTGCGAACCCTGGGTTCGAGGATCGCCCTACGCCTTGGTGACGGTGACCACCGGGTCCGAGCCCAGCGACGGGATGCCGGGTTGGTTGAACGGGACGTACACCAGCCCATGGTTCATAGACGGATCAATGCGAACCGTAAGCCGGGCCGATCCCTGCGAGGTCTTGATGTCGGCCTGGTCGCCGTCGCTGAGACCGAGGCGGCGGGCGTCGTCGAAATTGAGAATGGCCACGGCTCCGGGGGCAAGGTGCTCGAGCGAGGGTCCGTGCCGCATCAACACCCCGTCGTCGAACATGGTCCGGGCGTAGTGGAGGACGAGTTCGCCTGAGAAGGACTTGCCGGGGGTGTCAGCCGGCAAATAGACCAGCGGTTGCGTGGCCTCGGGAAGCGGGACAACTACTCCGTCCTTCTCAGCATCGAGCATGTCCCAGGTGACTCCGACATAGGCGGGGACTTCGGTAGCGATCTCTTTGGCGATCGCCTCGGCGGATACGAGATTGATCGAGCGTCCCATCCGGTCGGAGAGGTCGTCGAGGATGGACCAGTCCGGCCGACTCTGGCCGGGACCGGGCACCACCCGATTGACCTTCTGGACCCGTCCTTCGACGTTGGTGACCGACCCCTCCTTCTCGGCAAATCCCTCCACCGGCAACACCACGTCGGCGAGCCGGGAGGAATCGGTTAGGAACTGATCCAGCGCCACCACGAAGCGGGCCTGCTCGAGCGCCTGCCGGGCCAATTCCCCGTTGGGAACATCGCGCACCGGATCGGAGCCCACCATCAGCAACCCGAGTATCGATCCCTCGGCCAGACCCTCGAGAATCTGAGCGGCGTTCTTGCCTGGATTGTCGGTTGTCGCTCGCCCCGGGGCCAGGCTGGGCGCCAATCCCATATCGAGCGCCCCGTAAACGTTGCTCCGTCGGGCCAGCGGAAGGAGCTTGCCGCCCAGGCTGCGGACGTGGGCGGCCACCGCCTCGGCCAGACGCCCGTCCTCGCCGTAACCCGTTCTTCCCAACAACGCCACCAGTGGTCCCTCGGCCAGGGCCGTGGCCACCTCGCCCTCCTCGCTCTGCAGCCGGGTGAGGAGGGCGGCCCCCGATCCGGGGCGGTAGGTGAGCTTGTGGGTGGCGCGGTCGTCGAGCCCGTTTCGCCAGGGATGGATGAGAACCAGACGGGCTCCCTTCTCCTGGACCGCGTGGCGGACTCGGAGATAGAGCGTCGGGTGCTCCTCCTTGAGGTCGGGACCCCAGACCAGAATCGTTCTGGCACTGTCAAGGTCCGAGATCCGGGCCCGGTCAGCGGTGGCAGCGAGGAACTGCGGGTCGAGGCCGTCGTCGAGCTGACAATCGATGTTGTTGGTGGAGAGAACCTCGCGAGCGAACTTGGCGAGCGCATAGGCGTCCTCATTGGTCCCCCGCGCTCCTCCGAGGACGGCCAGTCCTTTCCCGGCATCGCGGATCTCGGTGAAGCGGCTCGCCACCAGTTCCAGCGCCTCGGTCCAGGTCGCTTCGGTGAACGAACCGTCTTCCTGACGGATCATCGGCGAGGTAAGGCGATCGGGTGATTCGATGAACTCGAAGCCGAAGCGGCACTTGTCGGACAGCCAACTCCAATTGGTTGCCTCGGCATCGACTCCGAGAAAGCGCAAGACCTCGTTCTGGCTCGCCTGGACGGTGATGCGGTCACCGGTCGTGCAATGCGGGCAGGTCGATTCGATCGAGACCAGATCCCAGGGCCGGGCCCGAAATCGATAGGCCTTGGAGGTCAGGGCCCCGACCGGACAAATCTGCACCGTATTGCCCGAGAAGTAGGAGGCAAAGGGTTGGTCGGGAAAGGTGTTGATCTGGGTGAAATTGCCGCGGTCGAGAAACTCGATCAGGGGATCGCCGGAGACCTCATCGGAGAAGCGGGTGCAGCGAGCACAGAGGATGCAGCGTTCCCGATCGAGATAGACGAGGTCGGAGATCTTGATCGGCTTCTCGAAATGACGCTTCTCCTCGACAAATCGAGACTCCCCCGGTCCATAGGCAATGGTGTGATCCTGGAGCGGGCACTCCCCTCCTCGATCGCAGACCGGACAGTCAAGGGGGTGATTGATGAGCAGAAACTCGAGAACCCCCTCTTGAGCCTTCTTAGCAACCTCGGACTTGGTATCGATCACCATCCCGTCGGCCACCGGATTGGTGCAGGCGGTGATCAGGACCCTTCCTTTGGGAGTCTCCATCTCGACCAGACACATCCGGCACATCCCCACCGGTCGCATCCGTGGGTGCCAGCAGAACCTGGGGATGTAGGTGCCGTGATTCTGGGCGGCCTGGATCAACATTTGCCCCTTCGGCGCCTCGAACTCCTGGCCGTCGACAGTGACCTTCACCATCTCCTCGCCGACGGTCGCTTTGATGCCCTCACGGGTGAGGTCGGTCATGAGCCCGGCACCTTATAGACGCTGACATGGCGCGGGCTGTTGCTCGTGAACGGCTCCATTTCCCAGCCGCCCCAACGGTGCTCAGGCTCCAGTCCAGCCAGCTGCGCCATCAGATCGAGCTCGGACGGCCAGGAGTAGCGGATCTCTACCGGGAGAAGCCTCACCCCGTCCCTCGACAGTTCAACCCATTGCGAAGTAATACGCTGCCTGGCAAGGTCGTGACTGCTCACGTCCAGGGCGACGCGTCCCCGCTCGATGCTGTTCGCCTGAACTCGCTGGTCGCGGTCAAACCTGGCGAGATCAGGCAGAAACGCCTCGATCACAAAGCGTCCTTCCGACTCCAAGTGGGCGGCGACATTGCGGAAGCAGCGAACCTGCTCGTGTTGCTCGAGCAGGACGAACATCGTGTTGGCAACCAAATAGATCAAGCCGAACTTGCCTTCGATGGCGACGTCGGCGAAGTTGCCCATCTCCACGGGAATGTCTGTGCCACCCGGCTTCAGGCGGAGCCTTTCCACCATCTCCGGCGAGATATCGATACCCGTTATGTCGACCCCTCGCTCCTTCAGCGGCAGAGCAACCCGGCCGGTGCCGATGGCCAGCTCCAGCACCCTTCCACCGTTGGCGAGTTCGGCGAGGCGATCGATCATTCCCGGGGCAACATCGGGGAAGATTTGGTCGTAATCCGGGGCCCACTCCGCCCCGTACCTACCGCTCTCGTACTCCTCCATCAGGCCGGAAGCGGACATCCGCCATCGTGGATGTGGGTCATGATCTCGCCCTTGAAATATTTGGTGATCGAGATGATCGGGGAAACAGCCGAGGGGCCGAGGGGGCAGATCGTCGTCATCCTCGGTGGCCAGGCGAGCCCGATCGAGATGTTGTCCGACACGTCAAGGAGGAGGTCGAAGTCAACCTCCCTCCCCTGGCCGGCTTCGATTCGGCGCAGGATCATCTCGAGCCAGCTCGTTCCCTCGCGGCATGGGGTGCATTGACCACAGGACTCGTGAGCGAAGAACCGGACGATTCGTTCCGCCGCCCTCACCACACAAGTAGCTTCGTCCATCACTACTACCGCCCCCGACCCGAGCATCGAACCTGCCTTGGCGGTGTCGTCTTTGGTGATCGGCAACTCGAGATGGTCGCTGGGGACAAACCAGGGTGCGGAGGCCCCACCCGGAATCCAGGTCTTGAGCCGACGCTCGCGGCGCATGCCCCCGGCAATGTCGAAAATGAGCTCGTTCCAGGTGATGCCGTGAGGCAGTTCGTAATTGCCGGGCTTTTTGACATGGCCGGAGATCGAGAAGAGAAAGGTGCCCGTGTCAGCCTCGTGCCCGAGCCCTTTGTAGGAGTCGATGCCCTGGTTGAGGATGTGAGGCAAGTTGGAGAGGGTCTCGACGTTGTTGACGATCGTGGGCTTGTTGTAAAGGCCGACGGCGGCGGGGAAGTAGGGAGGCTTCAACCGGGGCTCGCCCCGAAGGCCCTCGAGGGAGTTGATCAGCGCCGTTTCTTCCCCGCAGATATAGGCGCCGGCGCCGAGGTGGACGACGACGTCGAGGTCGTAGCTGGAGCCGAAGATGCCTTTTCCTAAGTATCCCTCCGCATATGCCTCATCGATCGCCTTCTGCACCCGTCGGGCAGGTTTGGGATATTCGCCCCGCACGTAAACAAAGGCCCGGTGGACCTCGTTGGCGATGGCGGTGATGATGATCCCTTCCACCAGCTGGTGGGGATCGCGCTCGAGGAGCTGGCGGTCTTTGAAGGTGCCGGGTTCGGACTCATCCGCGTTGACCACCAGATAGGCCGGGCGGGCGGGAGCAAGGAAGCTCCATTTGAGTCCGGCCGAGAACGCCGCTCCCCCCCGACCGAGCAGTCCCGAGTTCTTGATGGCCTCGACCAACTGGTCACGGGTCATGCCCACCGAGGCGCGGGCCGCTTTGTAACCGCCGGTGGCTTCGTAGCGTTCGAGGGTGTGGGAGTCGCTCGGAAAGTCGGTCATGCGCTTGGTGACGAGCAAGGGATAGGTCACGATTCAGTCCCGTCTGCACTTACCGGGGCGGTGCTACCGAAGGATTCGAAGGCGGGGTAGGGCCCGACCGCCCCCACCTCTTCCTTGATCGCCCACTCGAAGGAGGTGGTTCCGCCAAATAGTTGCTGGAGCTCGTCGGTGTTGACCGTCTCCGGGCGGGCCTTGCGCAGCCATTGCACGAGCTGACGCGCCTTGTCAGGGGTCACGCCTTCGATCAGCTCATAGTTGACCTGAACCGCCGGTGCTCCTCCACATGCGCCGAGACACTCGGCGTGCTCGACCCCGATCAACCCCTCGGCATCGACCTGACCGTGAAGGGCACCGGCTTCCTCTTCCAGCGCATGCATCACCTGGTCGGAGCCAAGGAGCATGCAGCTGATCGAGGTACAGCAGGAGACCAGGTACTTGCCGACTGGCTCTCTTTTGTACATCGTGTAGAAGGTGGCCACCGCCGCCACCTGTGCGGGAGTGATGCCGGTCCATTCCGCCACCTCGATCATGCCCGCCTCGGTGAGGTAGCCGTCCTGTGCCATCGCCAAAAACAGGAGCGGCATCACTGCCGAACGACGCTGGGGATACTGGGCGACGATGGCGCGGGCCCGTTCCTGCACAGCCTCCGACCACTCGCTCATCGCCGCCGAGCATAGAGAGGGTCGCTTCGCGCCCAGAAATCAGCGACCCAGGGTTGCAACGGTCGTACAACAGCCCTTACAGCCCACAGAAAAAGGAGGCTGAGCCCTCGCGGACTCGCTCTTAACGCGTGTAGGTGACGCCGTCTAGAACCGGTCGCCGACCACTACAAGGATCGCCCGAGTCGTCAGCGGTAAATGTCAACGAGGCGCCCTCGACCGTCCATTGGTAGGTACCGACGCCGTTGCAGAGGGTGCTCCCTGAGAACGTGATCAGATCCCCGTCCACGGAGATATCCCCACTGCCGGAATTGGGTCCTCTGGTGATGATGTAGTCATTTCCCCGGAGGTTGAGCTGTACCCGATCGTTATTGCCTAGGTCCGTCCGCCACACACCCTCCATCTCGGGAGGCGCCGCATCGGCGGCGGTAGTGGTTGTGATGGGCGCCTCAGTCGTGGTTGGCACCTCCGTTGTAGGGGTGGCGATGGTGGACGCGACCGGTTGTGCAGTCGTAACCGAAGGATCACCTGCCGTGCTGGAGCAAGCGGTCGTCACCAAGGCAATGAGGACAATGCGAAAGATCAAGAGTCGGTGCATTGTCCAAATCGTATCCCTGGTCGAAATAGGTGCTGAGGCCCCTTTTATTCGAGGCAGTCCTCGGGGTAGCTTCTCGCCGACTTTCGATCTGGAGGGAAGATGTCGCGCCGCCATGTTGGAGTTCTCATCGCGGTGGTAAGCATCGTGTTCGGGCCTTTGGCGGCAGTCGATGCCGCGCCGGCCACCGAGCGGGTAATCGTGGTTCTCAATCCCGATGCCGGGCCGGCGGACGCGGCGGCCCAAGGATTGGCCAAGGCCTTCGACGGCGAGTTGGGCTTCGTCTACCAGCACGCATTACAAGGCCTCTCGATGACCGTGCCAGTGGCAGCCCTGAACGGGCTCCGCAATCACCCGCTGGTGGCCTGGATCGAGCCCGATGTCGAGGTGACCATCACTCAGAGCACCGAGGTAGTACCGACCGGGATCGATCGCGTCGATGCCGATCTCAATCCGCCCACCTCGCCGATGAACGTCGACATCGCCGTCCTCGACACTGGGATCTACCTCGGCACCACGTCGACCGGTCAGGCCCGGTCACACCTCGATCTCAATGTTCGGTTCGTCACCGACTGTACTCAGGCCATCTTCTATCCGACATTCGGCGGCTGTTCGGGCGCGGGCAACTTCCAGGATGAGAACGGCCATGGCACCCACGTCGCCGGCATCGCCGCCGCCCTTGACAACGACATCGGCTCGATCGGCACCGCTCCCGGCGCCGTCCTGTGGTCGGTGAAGGTTATCGGAGCCGATGGCAGCGGATTTCTCGGCTCGATTCTCGCCGGCATCGACTTCGTTACCAGCCAAGCCGCTGACATCGAAGTGGCCAATATGAGTCTCGGCTTCGTTGGGACCTCGGCCGCCCTCGACTCAGCCATCACCAACTCCACCGATGCCGGTGTGACCTACGTGGTGGCCGCCGGCAACAGCAACATCGATGCTTCCCAATTCAGCCCCGCCTCCCATCCCGACGTGATCACTGTCTCCGCGCTGGCGGATTTCGACGGAGTACCTGGCGGCCTCGGCTCGCCCACCTGCCGCTCCGATGTAGACGACACCCTGGCCGACTTCTCCAACTTCGGCCCCTCGGTTGAGATCGCCGCTCCCGGAGTTTGCATCTACTCGACCTTCCTCAACGACGGCTACCTGGGAACGTACAGCGGGACCAGCATGGCCTCACCTCATGTCGCCGGCGCGGTTGCCCGCTACATCGCCGAGACCGGGCACCCGACCGGCGGCCGGGCCGACGTAATGGCGATTCGAGCAGCGGTGATCGCGGCCGCGGCGGCCCAGTCCTCCGAATGCGGGTTTGGCGGTGATCCCGACGCCAGCCCCGAGCCACTCCTCTTTCTCAACTCGGCGGCCTTTGGTGGTACCGGCACCTGTAACGCCGGTGATCCCCCACCGCCGCCACCACCCCCCGAGAATCAGGCGCCCGTCGCCGGATTCACCAGCTCTTGTGTAGACCTCACATGCAGCTTCACCAATACGTCGTTCGACCCCGACGACGATGTCTTGACCTTCGAGTGGGACTTTGGCGATGGCAGCGGGTCAACTGCGGCGAGCCCAACTCACACCTTTGACGTCGGTGGCAACTACATAGTCACCTTGTTGGCCGACGACGGGACCACGACCGATTCGGTCACGACCGGTGTCAGCGTCAGCGAACCGGAAACCGATCCGGTCCTGACGGCCGCCGTTTACCCGATTCTGGTAGCGACCAACGGTCGCACCGCCTCGATCACCATCGATGTATTCGACGCGGGCGGCAACGAGGTGCCGGCGGCGACGGTGACGGGAACCTGGACCTATCAGGACCGTAGAGGCCGGAGCAAGACCCTGAACCAATCCGGAGTGACCAATAGCGCGGGCACGGTGACGCTAACCACCACCTTCCCGCGGAACTCGACGATTGTGAGCTACTGCGTAACCAACGTCACTAAGACAGGTTGGGAATACGTCCCGGCGCCGATCACCTGCGGCCTGCCCTTGGAGTGAACCTCGAATTGTGAAGGTTTACGCGGCCTGAGGCCGCGTAAACCTTCACACAAAGGGCGTTGGGGATAAGGGAGTAGCGACCGATAGCCTTCCCTGATGTTCCTCGACCCCCGCGACCTGCTCGTCACCTTCGGCACGATCGGACTCTTTCTCATCGTCTTCGCCGAGTCGGGACTCTTCTTCGGCTTCTTCCTCCCTGGCGACTCCCTGCTTTTCACGGCCGGACTCTTCGCCGCCCAGGGCACGCTCAACCTCCCGCTGATCCTGGTCGGCTGCTTCATCGCCGCGGTGGCGGGCGACCAGGTGGGCTACCTATTCGGCCAGCGAGTGGGGCCAGCTCTTTTCAAGCGCCCCGACTCGAGGCTTTTCAAGCAGGAGTATGTCGAGCGGGCCCGGGCCTTTTTTGAAAAGCACGGCCCGAAAACGATCGTCCTCGCTCGCTTCGTCCCCATCGTCCGTACCTTCGCCCCCATCCTGGCGGGCGTCGGGCGAATGCAGTACCGCACGTTTGTCAGCTACAACCTGATCGGCGGGTTTCTTTGGGCGGTCGGAGTCACGTTGCTCGGCTACTGGCTCGGCAACCTGATACCCGATATCGACGCCTATCTACTACCGATCATCGCCCTCATCATTGCTCTTTCGTTCATACCGATCGGGTTGGAGTGGCTCAAGCGGCGCCGGGAATCGGCTAGGGCTGACGCATAAACCACTCGACGAATCGCTGACAGCGGCCATCGGGGGCGAACTCCATTTCCCACATGTTCCAAAAGGTGCGTCCGTCCTCGTAGGAGGTGGTGCCGGTGGCAGTCGCCTTGTTGCCCTCGACCAGATGGGGCTGATAGGACGCCGACCAGCTCCCCGGCTCATCCTGATCACCGAGCCAGCTATCGGCGATTGCGCTCGCACCCACGAGCGGTTCGTCGTAGGGGTGATACTGATACTCGGCGTCCTCGGTAAAGAGCGCTTCGATTGAGGCCCGGTCATAGGAGTTCCAGGCAGCGACGTAACGATCGAGCCAGGCCTGCACGTCGGAACGGGTCATCAGCGGTCGACGTCTCCCATCACCGGGTCGAGGGAAGCGATGGTGGCGATGGTGTCGGCCACCAGGGAGTCGGCCATCATGATTGGCAGCGCCTGCAAGTTGTAAAACGAAGGGGCTCTGACATGAACCCGATAGGGAATCCCCTCACCATTCGAGACGATGTAGCAGCCGAGCTCGCCCCGGGGCCCCTCCACTGCCGCATAGGTCTCTCCTGGCGGCACCCGAAAGCCCTCGGTGAAAATCTTGAAATGATGGATCAGGGCTTCCATCGACTCGTCGATCCGCGCCCGCGGGGGCGGAGTGACCTTGCGATCGTCTGATCGGTAATCACCTTTCGGCATCGCTTCGGCCACTTGTTCGACGATCCGGGCCGACTGCAGAATCTCTTCGATCCGCACCCGATAGCGGTCATAGACATCGCCCTGCTCACCGACTGGAACGTCAAACTCGTACTGGTCGATTCCCGAGTAGGGGAACACTTTGCGCAGATCCCAGTCGATCCCCGTCGAGCGCAGCGTGGGACCGGTGACGCTGTAAGCCAGACACTCCTCGGCGGTGATGACTCCGATGCCCCGCGTGCGGCCAGTCCAGATGGGGTTCTCCTTGAGCATGTCGTCGTAGTCTCCGATCCGGGCTCTCATGTTCTCGGCGATGGCCTTGACGTCGGCCCGCCAGCCGGGTGGAAGATCGGCGGCCACCCCACCTGGGCGGATGTAGTTGTGGTTCATCCGCAGCCCGGTAACTTTCTCGAAGAACGCCAGCACCTGCTCCCGCTCGCGGAAGCCGTAGGTCATGATCGAAAGCGCCCCGATGTCCATGCCGTTGGTGGCCATCGCCACCAGATGAGACGAGATCCGGTTGAGTTCGGTCATCAGCACCCGGATGGCATCGGCCCGCGGCGGTACCTCGATCCCCAGCAGACGTTCGGTGGCGAGCGAAAAAGCAAGCTCGTTATGGAAGGAGGCCAGATAGTCCATCCGGGTGACGTTGGTCGGGCCCTGCATGAAGGTGAGAGCCTCGGCCGTCTTCTCCATCCCGGTGTGGAGATAGCCGATCACGGGCTTGGTCCGCCGGATGATCTCGCCTTCGAGTTCGATCTGTAGGCGCAGAACACCATGAGTCGAAGGGTGTTGGGGCCCCATGTTGACGATCATCCGCTCGTCGTCGGAAAACTCGTCGTCGAAGACGTAGTCGTCGGAAACCACCGCACCCACCTGCTCGGCGAGCCGGAATCCGCTCTCCTCCTGGCGCATCTCCTGGGCACCCTCGTCGGTGGCAGCGGTATCGGGTTCCTCGGTGCCCGAGATCCAGAGATCGATTTCCTGGCGAGATTTCTGGTCGGTCATTTCAGCTCACCTTGTGCGAGCCCTTGAACTGGACCGGCACTGATCCAGTGGCGAAGTCCCTTCGCAATGGAAAGCCCTCCCAGTCGTCGGGCATGAGGATGCGGGTGAGATCGGGATGATCGGCAAAAGTGATTCCGAACATGTCGAAGACCTCGCGCTCGGCATAGTTTGCCCCCGGCCAGACCGGAACCAACGACGGCACAGAAGGTTCCTCCCCGCCAGCGCCGACGATGATCCGCAACCGCAACCGGTGTTGTAGGGACACCAGGTTGACGACCACGTCAAAGCGCGGCTCCCGATCGAGCCAGTCGACCGCGGTGACGTCAGAGAGAAGCTCGAATCCTGCTTCCCGAGCGACTTCGGCGAACTCCCGCAGGCTTTCCGTAGGAAGGCGCACCACCTCCTCGCCGGCGCTCTCGGTCCACTCGGCTTCGTTGAAACTGCCGAGAAGGTCCTGAGAAGTGGTCATGCCTTCCCCGCCATGATGTTGTCATGGAGGGTGAGGATCCCGTGCATGAGGCTCTGGGGGCCGGGAGGGCAACCGGGCACGTAGATATCGACCGGCACCACCTGATCGACTCCCTGGACCAGGGCATAGTTGTTGAACATGCCGCCGGTGGAGGCGCACGCCCCCATCGAGATCACCCACTTCGGATCTGGCATTTGGTCATATACCTGGCGCAGCACCGGAGCCATTTTCTGGCTCACCCGCCCGGCCACGATCATGAGGTCGGCCTGACGGGGCGAGGCTCGAAACACTTCCATCCCGAATCGCGCCAGGTCATAGTGGGCGGCGCCAGTCGCCATCATCTCGATGGCACAGCAGGCGAGGCCAAAGGTGGCCGGAAACATCGACCGACTCTGGGCCCAACGGGCCGCCTTGTCGATGGTGGTGGTGAGGAGATTGGTGGGGGCCGTGCGACGGACGCTCACGCGGCCCGCTCTTCGTCCACCGGCCGATAACGAGCGCGCCGACTCACGTTCCAATCGAGAGCGCCCCGCTTCCACACATAGATCAACGTCTCCAAGACAAAGAGGGTGAAGATCCCCATCGCGGCCACGCCGTACCAGCCGAGATCGGGAAAGCGAGTCGCCCAGGCGAAGAGAAAAATGATCTCGACGTCGAAGATCACGAACAGCATCGCTACCAAATAGAACTTGACCGGGAAGCGCTGCACGGGCTCGCTCTCCGGAAGGATTCCACACTCATAAGGCGCGAGCTTTTCCGGAGTGGGATTACGCGGCGAGAAGAACTTGGAGACGAAAAGGGATACCCCGACGAAGGCGACCGCCAGCGCGGCCATGATCGCAATCGGCAGATAGTCGATTAGCTGCATCGAGACCGAGCTTAGGGAGGAGGAAATGTCACCAGATCACCTGACCGGAAGAGGCCGGACGATGGCGGCGAGGACGTTGTAGGCCCGTTCCCCGGCCGATTTCTCATTCTCATCGAGCAGGTTCGACATCACCTTCAACGTCCATTCCATCAACGGCCGGCTGCGGATTCCGACCTGGGCCAGTGACCTCATGACCGACGGGTAAGCAATCAGCTTGACGAACACGCGAGCCATCTTGTAATAGAGGCCGAACTCATCATCGAGCTCACGCCCGTAGCCGGCGAGGACCTCGGAATTGCCGCTTGCCATCGCTTCTGAGATATATCGGGCGGCGATGGCACCGGTCTCATAGGCGTAAGAGATTCCTTCGCCGTTCCACGGATTGATCGCTCCGGCAGCGTCGCCGATGGTCAGCCAGTTGCGCCCTATCGACGGCGAGCGCGAGAAGCTCATCGTTAGCTTGCCCCCCACCGGCTCGGTCAGCTTCGATGCCTCCGACAGTTCCCAGTATTCGGGGGCGATGCGCACGTAGTCGGCCATCATCTTTGAGGTGTTGACTCCCTTCCAGCGCTTCGAGGTGGAAAGGAGACCGACTCCGACGTTGACGGTGCCGTCCCCGAGGGGGAACACCCAGCCATAGCCCGGCATGTTGGCGCCGCTTTCATCCCTCATGTCCAGCTGGCTTTCAAGAAATGGGTCTTGGGATCGTGGTGATGCGTAATAGCCGCGGGCGGCCATTCCCATGGGATAGTCCTTGCGTCGCACGGTCCCCAGCTCGCGACCGAAGCGATTCATCGAACCGTCAGCGATGATCACGAAAGCCGGCTTCACGGTATGGGTCTCGCCCTCGTGGACGAGGTCGACCGCCGCCAGTTGCCCGTCTTCGACCTTCGGCAAAGCCTCGGTCTTCTCGAGCACTTCGGCCCCTTGCTTGCGGGCGAGAGCCGCCACCTGGGCGTCGAGATCGCGGCGGCGGATCACCCCGCCCCAATTGGGGTATTTGGAGTGGTCGGGCCAGCTCATCTCGAGGTAGAGCTCCTTGCCGGCGTAGGAACGTAGGCCGGTGATGCGATGGAACTCGGGGACTTCAAAATCGAAGCCCATCTGCTCGAGCCAGTAAATCGCCCGCGGGGTCAGGCCGTCGCCACACGTCTTGTCGCGGGGGTACTCCATCTTCTCAACCAGGGTCACCTGATGTCCAGCACGGGCCAGCCAGTAGGCAGCCGCTGAACCCGCCGGACCCCCGCCGACGACGAGCACCGAGGAATCGGGCATCGCCTGCGAGGTTACCGTTGGGTGGGTGAAGGACATTCCGCGGGCCACGGTCCGCCGGCTGGCGCGCTACCTCCAGGGTCTCGACGAAGTCGCTTCACTGACGGTCTCATCGAACGACATCGCCAACGCGGTGGGAGTGAGTGCCGCCCAGGTGCGGCGTGATCTCTCCTATCTCGGTCATCAGGGAATCCGCGGCGTGGGTTACGAGACCGATCACCTGCGGTCAACCTTGCGACGCGAACTGGGGCTTTTGGAGAACGTGGGCGTGGCGATCGTCGGCGCCGGACACCTCGGCCAGGCCCTGGCCGGTTACGGAGGCTTCGACGAGCGGGGCTTTACGATCTCGGGGCTTTATGACGTCGACCCGCGCAAGGTGGGAAACGTGGTCCACGGCTATCCGATCAAACATCTCGATCGGCTCAGCGACGATGCCCGCGCCCGCCGATTCGCCATCGCCATCATCGCCACTCCAGCCGAGGCTGCTCCGGAAGTGCTGAGGCGTTTGGCCGAGGCAGGAGTCCGCTCGGTCTTGAACTTCGCCCCCGCCGCCCTGCGGCCACCGTCGTCGGTGGAGGTGCGCAACGTCGATCTCTCGACCGAGCTGCAGATCCTGAGCTTCTACCGCGGACGCCAGTCCAACGGCGCGGGCTGAACCCCCACTTCGGGGGAGGAACGGGAACCGGGTTTCTCCCCCCAGCGAGCGAAGCGAGCGTTGGGGGGAGTGGCCCGCAGGGCCGAGGGGGGTTAGGCGCCTTCGGCGAGCTCTTCGTGCTGGCGCAGGGCGACGAGGAAGCCGACAAAGAGGGAGGCCGATACCACCAGGTAGGTGATGGGGATGATGCGGACCTCAAATGAGTTGAGGCCTTCGATGTCCGCCGGGCGGGGTCCCCGCGGGGCATAGATCACAAAAAGCAACGAAGAGATGGTGAGCCAGCCAAAGATTCCCGCGCCCACCAGCAGAAGACCCAAACGCTTTCCCGTATTCGTGTAGAGCAGCAGGTAAATGGTGCCGTAGAAGATGGCGAAAGCGGCCAGGGTGAGAATGATCCCGGTAACGAAGAGATTGGCCGACAGGAGCTCGCGGAAAAACTCTCTCATTGCTCGGCGCCCCCAAGTCCGGTGAGATTGCCGGTTCGCAGATAGCTGGCGATGAGCTCGATGTCTTCCATGCTGAGCACCCGACCGAAGGCCGGCATCCGACCGCTCCCGATCCCGTTGACCCCGTAAGCCTCAGCCGCTGTCGAGCCCTCGGTGATGAACTCCACCAGCGCCTCCTGATCGAGGAACTGGACGTTAGGCCTTCCTTCCCAGAGCGCAGGGCCGAGGGCTCCCGAGCCCGCCTCCTGGGTGAAAGGCAGCCCGGCCGACCATCCCGAGGTATGGCAGCGGGCGCAGTAGGCATTGAACAGGTAGACCGCCCGTTCGGCGTCGTCAGCACTGCCGTCGAAACCAGCGGCAACCCCATCGATGTCGATGGTCCACTTCGCGTCGGCGGCGGCCTGCTCGAGGTGGTCGAGTGCCGTTTGGGCGTTGGTGAGGAGGCGCTCCTCGTTGTCCCGGGTGACATCGGTTTGCAGGGCAATGCTCTCGTTGGCCGAGACGCCCCGCTCGGCAACGACCAGGTCGGCTTCCCCACTCGACTCGGAGTTGGCTGGATCAAGATTCAATACGGCGAGGCCGTCGGGGCGGACGGCGGCCAGGGCATCGGCGAGCAGGCTGGAGATGGTGCCTTCGGCGGCGTCACTGATTCCGTCCCCGTCACCGTCATCGCCGGTTTCGGACCGAGCCGCCTCGATCCGCGCCACAAAGGAGCCGAGGAGCGGGTTCGCCTCGACCTGCTCGTTGAGCCCGACCAGGAGCTCATCGAGCACCTCCTCGTCGGGCCGACCACCCGACTGGGCGTTGGCCGCATCGAAGGTCACCGCTTCGACGCCCGGTAGGTCCCAGATGGCGGCGAACTCTGCCGAAAGCTCGTTGAGCTCGGTTTCGGCCACGTCGGAGAGACCATCTCCATCGGTGTCGATGCCCGCAGCGGCAGTGTTGAGGACGGTTCGCATTTCCCGCGTGAGCGCGAGTGTCTCATCAGCGATGCCCCTTGCAGCCTGGATCGTCGCCACAAGCTGGGCCTGCTCAGCGATGGCGGCGCCCATCAATGAGTCGGCGCTGGCCAGCTTCTGCTGTTCGGCGCTGATACGAGGCTCGACCCTCCCGAGGGCTTCTTGTTGATCGATCTGGATCGACTGGATGTAATTGACGATGTCCTGCACCTGGTTCTCGTTCATGGCTCCACCACCGGCGAGCCCCCACGCCGGCATCGGGGTGTTGGGTCGTCCGAAGGTGATCCAATAGTTGACCTCGTCCGCCTCGTAGCGATAGAAGATGTCGTCGAGGGAGGGAGCACTCCACTGTGTGGTGACCCCGGTCCGCTTTTCGATGTAGACCGCGCTCCCCCCCGATCCCCCGGGCCCATGACAATCGAAGCAACCGAACTCCGCCACCAGATGCTCACCGCGGGTGATCGACTCTTCCCCGAACTGGTCGACGAAGCTCTCCTGCCGAGCCCCTTCACCCAGGAAGTAGAGAGGAAGGCTGACAGCGAGGAAGCCGGCGAAAAGGACCGCCCCCTGCTGCACCCGCTCGAGCCGGCGAGTTTCGAGCTCCTCGTCGGTTCGACCTGTGGACTGGTTCGGGGGAATCTCCTCCTTGCCCCGGGAACGGAGGGCCGACACCCCCAGGAAGGCGAGCCAGGCCACGCCGCCCACGACGGCCAGAGTGATGACGAGGCTTGAACTCATTCCTCGGTAGCCACCAGGGCGATGCAGGAGGGACCCTGCGGATAGGAAACGGTCCGCGACGGGGCGCGGGGGGTTTGGATGATGTTGCCGGTGTGGATGATGAAGCGTTCGTCGATCAACTCCACTTGAAAACGGTCGAGATTGCGCGGGGCCGGGCCGGCGAAGTACTCGCCGATCGAGTCGTACTTGGAACCGTGGCAAGGACACTCAAAGCCTTGCGAAGTCGCGCACCAAGGGACCCGGCACCCGAGATGGACGCAGCGCTGATAGAGAGCCATCAGGCCGGCGGCCGCAACGCCTTTGCCCTCGAACTGGGCGCTCAGGGTCTCGGTAGCCGGAACGACGTAGGCGCGGGCTTCGGGGATGAAGGCGGGAATGACGCCGCCGTCGGCAGTACGGGTGGCGGCGAGGAGGTCGGCGGGAGCGCCGGCATCGATGCTGGCCCCGAACCCTCCTTTGAGCTTGGGCCACATGAAGGCGAGCAATTCGATCCCGAGGATCGCCAGAAACGACCCGAATGTGGCGCTTAGCGCTCGGTTAAAGAACTGCCGGCGACTGACCCCGGCTTCTTCCGGTGACACCTCGACCACCCGCTGTTCGTGGGTGACAGTGACCGCGGCGGGAACCGCCTCTCGCTCCTCTTCGATCTCCACCGCCTCCCCGGCGGGCTCCACCAGTACTGGTTCTTCCACCACCGGAGGGGGCGGCGACTTGTCAGCTCGCCTGGTTTCCCGCGATACCGCCTCGCGCCAGGAGGGTGCCCCAGTCGACCGCCGCCAGGCAATGGCGAAGGCGCCGAGCGCGGCCAGGAGGGCGACTCCGGCAATGCCAACCAGCAGCAACGTCTGGCTCATTCGAAATGCACCCAGTCTTTGATGTCGTCGAAGAACACCCCGTCCTGCCATGGATAGGCGAAGTTGAACCCGCGCCCGCGGAAGAGAACGCCGAAGATGGTGAGGGTGGCCGAGCCCGCCATGAAGAGGGTGTAGAGCATGATGGCGAACTTCCGATCGGAGGGCTTGGTCGAAGGGTTGCGATCGACGTATGGAATCGCCATGAAGCCGAGCAAGCCGACGATGGTCGGAACCGTCACACCGGCGATCTGGGGATCGAAGTAGGAAAGCAATTCCTGGAGCCCGAGGAAATACCAAGGGGCTTTCGAGGGATTGGGGGTGGCATTGAAGTTGGCGGGGTCGAGCAACGGCGCCTGGAGGATGATCGAGAGGATCACCAACACGCCGGTGACCGCCAGCAGTGCCGAGAACTCGGCCAGCATCAAGTGAGGCCAGGTGTTGACCTTGTCGGTGGGCTCGGTCTTGACCTGCTGGATGGCTCGCGCCTTGACGACTGTGAGCAACCGTTGGGTCCGGACCCCTTCGGGCGTCCCCGCAGCGGGAACTACGGGGCGAGTGGCGACCAGGGCCGCCTTGCGCCCATTCCCCGATCCGTTACCCGAACCATTGCCAGACGCGTCGGGTGGATTTGGCGCTGAGGGAGCTTCGGGAGCCGGCGCCTCGGGCAAGCTGGCAGCGGGGGCTTCCCCGGCAGCGACGGCGACCATTTCCTTCTCCGGCTCAGGCGCGGGCACAGCCCCCTCCCCGCCTTCGGCGGTACTCCCCTCCTCGGCGGTACTCCCCCCTTCGGGGGGAGAAACGACGGTCTCGCTGCCGGCCTCGATCGATTCGGGTTCCTCGGCGGCCACGACCTCTTCGGGGACGGTGGGCTCTTCGGCCTCGGGGTCGGCAGCGGAGGCCGGCTCCGGTTCGGGAGCCGGTGGAGGCGTAGGCGGAGCTTCGCCCTTCATCTCCGCCAGGACCTGTTCAACCGGTAGTCCGAGCGCTTTGGCCTTCGCCTCGGCTGACCGTCGAAGGAGACTTTCGGGTATTTCTGCCATGGGAGAACTCCTAGAGGGGACCGGAGATGCCGCCGTCCTTGCGCACTCGCCAGAAATGGACGGCCATGAAGATCACGATGACGAACGGGAAGAACAGAACGTGGAGGACGTAAAACCGAAGGAGGGTCGCAGCCGAGACCTCTACCCCGGCCAGCAGCAGGAACTTCACCTGGTCCCCCATCACCGGCACGAAGCCGGCCATGTTGGTGCCCACGGTGACTGCCCAGAGGGCCAGTTGATCCCAGGGCAAGAGGTAACCCGAGAAGGAGAGGAGAAGCGTCAGCAGGAGAAGAATCACTCCCACCACCCAGTTGAACTCTCGTGGTGGCTTGTAGGCACCGTGGTAGAAGACCCGGCTCATGTGGAGGAACACGGTTAACACCATGAAGTGCGCTCCCCAGCGGTGCATGTTGCGCGTTAGCGACCCGAAGGCCACCGAGGTCGAAAGGGCGGCGGTGTCGGAGTAGGCCAGTTCACCAGTGGGCGTGTAATAGAACATCAGGAAGATGCCGGTGATGGTGAGGAGAATGAAGAGGAAAAACGAAAGGCCTCCGAGACACAGGGTGTAGGAAAGACGAACGCCGTGTCGCTTCACCTTCACCGGATGGAGGTGATAGAGGACGTTGTTCATCACCACGTAGGACCTGTTGCGAGGACTGTCGCTGTAACCCTTCTTGAAAGGCGAGCCGGGACGCAGAATTGACTCGGCCAGCTGGGAGCCTCGCAGCCGTTCGTTCATCTCTCTTGCTCGTGTCTTCAGTTTCTCGAGCACTCAGAGCCTCCTACCAGCGCATCCCGTACGTGTAACCGTTCTTGAAGTCGCGTTGACCGGTGTCGACCTCCCACGGAGTTCGGTTCATCCCCAGCTTCTCCGCCTGCTCGGCCAGCGAGCCCTCAAACTTACCCAGCGAGATGACGTTGGTCGGGCAGCGGTCCACGCAAAGGGCACAACGCGTGCACTCGTCTTCATCGATGATGAAGAAGCCGTAGTTGGTGGGGTCGTCGCCGGGATGATCGACGTTGACTGCCTCGTCGATGGCGTCGAGCGACAGATAGAAGATGCACTTCCAGGGGCAGATGTCGACGCATCCCTCACAGAGGATGCATTCGGACTGATCGATGTGAATGAACTGCTTGGGACGAAGCTTGTCCTTGAAGTAGGACTCATCGACCAGAGCCAGTTGGTAGTCGTCTCTAATCGGAGGGGTCTCATCGACCACGCCCTTGGGCATTATTCACCACTCCTTATGAGTGGTCGGCCATAGGGTGAGATCTGGGTGACCTTTTCCGGCGTCTTGCGAGGCTTGCCGAAGTCCTGGATTTTGTAAGCGAAGACGGCCGCGGCGCCCAGCATCACGATGTGATAGCCCATCGAAATGATGTCTTTCAGAGCCGCGAAGCTGATGTCTACCTGGTTGCCGAGCACGAGCCAGGAGGGAATGCTGATGAATATCCGTTGTGGCGACCAGTCAAGGTCCGTCTGGCTGAGGTTGAGCCATTCGGAAGGAACAATTCCAAAAATAAGCACCAATTCGATCCAGGCGAGAAAGGCCAGGAAGCTCGCCAAGGCCCAGGTCATCTTCCTCCCGACGACAAAGGCCAGGGCCGCGCCCAGGAGCAACATCTGCGAAGCGGCGAAAGCAGCGAGGTAGCCGAGGGCTTTCCAGTACCAGCCGCGGGGCACCCAATTGAAGTAGTCGACGGTTACCGGTGTTTCGACTCCATTGACCAGAGTGGTGCGGGCAAAGCTCGAATAATGGATCCACCAGACGGCCACGACGAGAAGAACTGCCCCCCCAACCATCAGAGCCCATCCGAGTCTTTTTCGTTGACTCTGATTGAGTTCTGCTAGCCGATACATGTACCAATTTTTTACCACACCGCGGGATTAGGGACGAACCAGCGAGAGGCGAGGAGATGGAGGTGCTGCTCTATGCTCCCGGCGCATCCAATAGAACGACTCCATGACCACCACCGCTCAGGAGACAACGACTACAGATAACGCCGCCGCGGCCGAAGCGCGTTCGGAGATTTTCTTTGCCCCGGACACGGCCGCCTCCCGATACCTCTTTGCGGGCACCGCCTTCCTCGCCCTGGGCGCGCTTCTCTGGCTGGCGGCCATGGCCTCGATGAGGTTCCCTGGCCTGCTTCCGCTGAGCTTTGGCCACCTGCGGGCAATGGCTCTGATCGTCCTCTTCCTGGGTTGGCTGGTGCTGGGGCTGGCGGCTGCAGTCTTCTATCTCCTTCCCCGGCTGACGGCAATACCCCTCCAGCTTGAGAAACAGCTGAACTTGGCCTTGCCCTTAGCGGTGACCGTGATCGTCGTGGCGGTGGCGGTGGTCGGGCTGGGATTCGGCGACGGTGGGGAGCCGTTTTCCTTGCCCTGGTGGTGGGATCTCCCAGTGCTGGCGGTAACTGCGCTTCCCTTGGGTCCCACGCTGCTCACGATCCGCGCCCGCAGGGAGGGCGTGGTCTATCCGTCGTTGTGGTTTGCCGCCGCCGCGGTCATCTGGCTTCCCGCCCTTTATCTGATTGGAAACCTCCCTCAGGTCTCCTCCCTGGCCCACGCCCTCGGCGACCTGGTGCTCACCGCCGGATTCCTCAATGTCTGGGCAGTCGGGCTGGCGATGGGAGCCGTTTATTACGTCGTGCCGAAGGCGTCGGGTCAACCACTGGCCAGCCGTCAGCTCGCCAAGGTGGGGTACTGGTCGCTCCTGTTCGGCGCCATATGGATGGGACCGGCGCAGTTGGTGGCCGGGCCGCAGCCGGAGTGGCTGCAGGCGATCGCTGCGGTCCTGGGTCTGGCTCTTCCCCTCTCCGCCGTGGCCAACGCCACCAACCTGGCCCTGACGGTGAAGGATCGGTGGCCAGCCGGGAATCCGATCGTCTTGGCAGCGGTGACCGGATCAGGTGTGATCGCACTCGCCTCGCTCGCGGCGGGCTTGGCGAGCTTTCGCTCCTCGGCGGTCCTGGTCGGGTTCACGCTCTTTTGGGAAGGCATCTATGTCCTCTTCTTGGCTGGCATCGCCCTGCTCTTCGCCGCCTTCGCCTGGCAGGCGATTCCCAACCTCGTCGGGCGGGCGCTCGCCTCGACCGAGCGCGCCCTAGGTGTGGTCCGACTTGTCGCCATTTCGGGCACCGCGACCGGAATCCTTCTGGCCCTGTCCGGGCTCATCACCGGTGTGGCCTGGTCGGGGGCAGGTTTCACCGGAGCTTTTGAGAACGTGGGAGCGGGATGGCTACAGAGCGCCGGCCTCCCCGGAATCTTTGCCGGGCTCGCAGTTCTGGGAGGGCTCTTCCTCACCTGGGGCCTGCTGGGATTGGCCGTGTCTATTTATCGCTCGCTCACCTCGGGGAAGGCCACGGTGCAGGAAATACTGGTGATCAGGAGACCGTGACCGATTTCTCGGCTGCCGCAGCCGCCCTCGATGTACCCGAAGCGCTGGTCCGCAGATCGGCCGAAGCAAGGGCCAAGGCCGACAACGTCAGCGTCGACGAACTAGTGGCCGCTTGGGCAGGTGGGGGTGCAGCGCCGGCTGCGGCCCCAACGGTCTCTCCCCCCGCTGGGGGGAGTAGCGCCGAGGAGGGTGAATCCGCGCCCTCTCCAGAACCCGATGCGGCGCCGCCGGCTCCGGCGCCAAGTGCTCCGGTCGTTCCCGCCCCGTCTCCTGCGCCCGTTCCGGTGCGAAGCGGGGTCCCCCCGATCCTGGTGGGTGCCAACCAAAGCACCTCCGCGGTCATGGCGGGTGCGGTCGGGCTCTTGCTGCTCTCGATACTGATCGGTTTCCTCGTCCCCTCGCTCGGGCAACCGGAGAACGAGGTGAGGAGCTCCAACCACGCCTTCTCGTCTACGGCACGCGACGGTCAGGAGATCTATCTAGAGATGGGGTGTGCGAGCTGTCATACCCAGTTAGTAAGGGCGGTCGTGGCCGACGCCAATTTGGGACCGGTGACCTTGGCCGACACCAACCAGGTGGTCGGCTATCGAAGGATTGGCCCCGACCTGGCCGCCATCGGGGGTCGGATCGAATCCACGGAGGCAATCGTCGGCCTCCTCAATGGTCAAGGTCGCCACCCGGTTGCCACGGGCTTGTCGGATGAAGAGATTGCCAGCCTTCTCGCCTACCTTCGGGAGTCGACGTGAGCGATCTTGCCGCCGCCGCGGCCGCCCTCGGGATCCCCGAGTCGTTGGTTCAGCGCTCGGCCGAGGCGCGGGCCAAGGCATCGGGGTCTTCGGTCGATGAGATCCTGGCTGCCTGGGCAGGCGGCGGCCCCGCCCCGGCGGCGCCAAGCGCTCCAGCAGCAGCCGTCCCCGAGCCCGCCGCTCCCCCTGCTCCTACCCCCGAGGCGGCCCCCCCGGCTCCAGCCACGGAGGTTCCAGAGGTGGAGGCCCCGGCCCCGGCCGCAGCCGCCGTCGTGTCAGCCCCCGAGCCGACCGAGGTCAGCCCCAAGGAGGCACTTCGCTACCCGGCGGTGGTGACGGTCCCGACCTCGGGTCTGGTGGAACGCACCGTCGGTGCGATCCCCCGCTGGCTCGCGGCCGCCTTCTTCGTCCTACCCCTGTTCGGCTTGATCCAACTGGCTTCGGCCACGAGCAACGACTGTGGGAGCGGAACCGAGTTGGCGGTCGATCGGGTTACGGGCGCCGTTGAGAACTGCGATGGGTCGCCGTTCGAGGGACGCGGCACACCCGGTGGGAGTGTCGACTTCGTCGCTCTTGGAGCCCAGGTCTTTGCCGGTGAGGTGGTTACGGTCGCCAACTGCGCGGGGTGTCATGGTCCGCAAGGCCAGGGCGGAGTCGGCCCACCCCTGGGCGGAGTGGTGGGAACCTTCTCCTCCTGCGTCGACCACATCGACTGGGTGGCAAAGGGATCATCTGGTTTCCAGGCAGAAGGCGCCTCCACTTATGGCGATACCGGCAAACCGATCAATGGCGGCATGCCTGGATTTGCCAGCTCACTTTCGGCCGAACAGATCGCCGCCGTGGCTGCCTTCGAGCGGGTCCGCATCGGAGCGGGGGATCCCGCCACGGTGCTGGCAGATTGCGGCCTGGTGGCCGCCGCAGGCGAGGCCCCAGCCGAAGAAGGAGCGGCGACGACGGCTCCCGCTACGACCGCTGCTCCGTAGCTTCCCTGTTTCTCCCCCAGCGAGCGGAGCGAGTGTTGGGAGAGGTGTCGCCGCAGGCGACGGAGGGGGTTCTGGGTTCGGAGAAACAGGCCTAAAGCGGGCTACGAGGGGTGCCGATATAAGCTGTTGACAGAGAGTGGACCGGGCTCCGCACCTGATACCCAGGGCACGTTCATTACCCAGGTGTCAGGTAGCCTCCCAGCCCGCCCCTAAACGAGCGGAGCATCCGTCACTCTCCTAGACGAAGCCCCCTTGCCCCGGGGGCTTCGTCGTATCAGGGCTAATTTGCAGAGTCGATGCGCCCGGCTACCGCCATCGTCATCCTCATCCTCCTGGCGCTCATCCTCCTCGCCTTCGTCTTCCAGCTGGGCCAGCTGCTGGGCGAGACTCCGCCGGTTACGAGCGTCGGAAGCTGAGAGGTCTCCCGGACGCAAGGCTGATCTCTTCGTCGGCTCGACCGCCGCGAACCGCGATCCCGATCAGGCCTGCGGAGTCGACGTGGATCGCCAATTCCCCCACGGCCACATCACCGAAAGTGGTCACGAATCGCCCTTCGTGAGCACTGGCGCCCACCCTCACCTCCACCGACTCCCCCGGCCCGACTCCGATTGCTGCCAGGTCCTCGGGGCCAATGTTGGTCTGCACGTTGCCGTACCAATCAACCCAGAGAACTTCGCCATGTATCGCCGATTCCTCCACCTTGGGAAGCGGAAGCATGAGTGGAAGCACCTGGCCCGGATCGAGCTCGGGACCGAGGTCGGCGAGGGTCGCCTCGCCTGCCGCCAGCAACCCCGCGGCCGGAGCGAAGACATCGCGCCCGGCGAAAGTGTTGCCGGGACCCTCGATCATGACCTCTCGATTCTCGATGGCATGAATGGCCACCGCTCCCCCCACCATCGCCACCGCCGGTGAGAGCAATCCGTTGTCGGGACCGACGAAGAATCCGGCCGCGGTCTCCAGGGCGAGCGCTTTGCGCGGCGTCCCCACCCCCGGATCGACTATCGCCAGCACGACTCCCGGAGGTAGGTACTGGATGGCACGGGTCAAGGCCAATGCCCCACCGCGGATGTCACCCGGGGTGATTCCGTGAGTGATGTCAATCACGCGCGAGGCGGGCGAGAGTCGATAGATAACCCCGTGTACTACCCCGACAAACTCGTCTTGAGTCCCGAAGTCTGAGAGAAAACTCACCGGCTGCGCCACTCTGGGCGAGATTAGGAACCTCCCCTCTGCTGGCTGCGCCGGCACTCCCCCCTGCGGGAGGAGAAACGGCCCCTCGTAAGATGCCCCTCCGATGGCGCCCACCCTCCACGAGGAGCTCGCCCAGGAGCTCGCCAGCGCGGCATCGGTGATGCTGATCGGGGCCCTCGACACTGGAAAAACCACGATGTCCCGCCGGCTCGCCCGCGCCGCGCTCGATGAGGGCCGGACGGTGGGCTACATCGACGCCGACATCGGCAACTCGAGCATCGGTCCTCCCACCTGCGTTGGGCTCCGGCTGCTCGGATCCCACCACGACCTCGAGCATGCCTGGGACCAGCCAGACGCCCTTCACTTCGTAGGTGGAATCAGCCCCGAGCGGCTGGTTCTCCAGCACGTGATCGCCACCGCCGCCCTGGTGGACCAAGCCCGGGAAGGGGCGGACATGGTGGTCATCGACACCAGCCCGATGATCGCGGGAGTGGTCGGAGAGACGCTCAAGTACCACAAGATGGAGTTGTGCCGGCCGGAGACGGTGATCGCCCTGCAACGAGGCGGTGAGCTCGAGCCGGTGGTGGGGATGTTGCGCCGTTTCTTCGGGGCCAATGTCGTCACCGCTCCCGTGGAAGGGGATGTGATGCCTTCGAGCCCCGACGAGCGAATGGGCCGGAGGGCGGCTCGCTTTGAGGCAGCCTTCCTTGGGCCGCTCGAGCGGTGGCGAGTACGGCCGACCGTCTTCGCCCCCACATTGC
This sequence comes from Acidimicrobiia bacterium, assembly GCA_025922945.1. Taxonomy (GTDB): domain Bacteria; phylum Actinomycetota; class Acidimicrobiia; order Spongiisociales; family ZC4RG35; genus JACCTH01. Next base: position 25,189 of record JAICGW010000030.1, read on the forward strand.
CGAGCGGTCTCGATCCTGCCCGCCTCGACGGTTTGCTGGTTGGAATCCACGACACCGAGGGCCGGTGTCAGGGTCTGGGAAGGCTGGAGGTGGACGACGGCAACCTCAAGGTCCTCACCAATCGCGGCGAGGGGATGCAGGGACTTCGGCTCGGATCGGTCCGCCTCGACCTCGAGCGTTTCGAGGTGCGTCCGGTCAACCTGCGCGAATTGATGTTTGGCCTCTGACAGACATCAGACGTCAGACATCAGATTTCAGACATCAGATCTGACAGCCGGCGCTAGCCGGCGATCTGATGTCTCACAGCCGGACGAGTCCGGCGATCTGTTGTCTCCAAAGGAAGCGCCCGAGATACCTCTCGGCCCGAGACCCCGCACTTCCCCGAACGGGCTGTCCGGCCGATCAGCACCTTGGGCGCTTCGGTTGCCGACAGTACGAAACTGGATTTGGCGGGTCAACCGCTCCGGGAAGCCTTCGATTTCGCGACCGGTCGACGTAATCAACCCTCATCTCCCCTAAGGCAATCTGCCGAAAAGCGACCGTAGGTCGCTCGCACCGTTTTTCCCCAATATCCACAGGTTTCCACAGGGATTTGTGCACAACCTCCTGTTGGGAACTTTCTAGGGGTTGTTTTCGCGAAGGAGCGATCGGAACGAGATCTCGATCGTCTGATAAATCTCGGCGAGGACATAGCTCAGCTCCTCCGCCGTCACCCGCTCGATAGGAATCCGTGCTCTGAGGACGAGGGCTTCCTCCGTGTCGAGGGCGAAGTTGACCCGAAATGACTTGTGGTTACGGATGAGGGCGAGCCGATGGGCGCCTTCTGGATGCTCGAGGGCAGGAATCACATAGGCCTCGGCCGTCAGCGAACGCTGTCCGACCGTGAACCAAACCGTCGTCGCGTCTCTGATGGTCTGCCGCATCCGGACTGCGAAGCGACCCTCCACCACCTCGGCGTAAACCACGTCGGAGGCGGGATCGTTCACCCAATCGGCTATCGATCGCTCAAGGATCGCCCGCGCCCCGACCATGTCAATTGCCAGGCGCAAGCACCCCGCGGTAGAGCTCGAGATAGCGCTTGACGGTGTCATCCCAAGAAAAACGCTTGGCCCAGTCAGTCGCCGCCCGCCCCATCTTCGCCTTCAGCTCGGGATCCTCGATCAGACGCAACGCCGCCTCGGCGTAATCGGTCGGATCCCAACCATCCACCAGGATGCCGCTCGTCCCGTCGTCGACCACATAGATCAATCCTCCGGTGCGGGCAGCAACGACGGGTATGCCGCAAGCCTGTGCCTCGGCCGCCACCAACCCAAAGCTCTCCGAGCGGGAGGGGACGAGGAGAAGGTCGGCCGCGCGATAGACGTCGGCCAGGAGCCCGTGCGGAAGCGGGTTGACGAAGCGAACCCGGCTCCCCACGCCCCGCGCCATAGCCAGTTGCCGCAGCCGATGAAGTTCGGCCGGTCCGCCCGGACCCGAAGGTCCGCCGACGATCACCAACGTCGTCTCGGGATGACGAGCTTGCACCAGATCAAGGGTCGCGATCGCCACATCGACGCCCTTGAGCGGTTGGATTCGACCAACGAAAAGCAGGATGGGCCCTTCGCCCAAGCCGAGACGTCTGCGCGCCCCGGCCTGAGACCCCGGTTTGAAGACCCGATGGTCGACCCCAGGCGGAGACGTACACAGCCGGTTGGGA
>JAICGW010000031.1 GCA_025922945.1 Acidimicrobiia bacterium
AGATAGCCCCGTAACTTCGGGAGAAGGGGCGCCCCGGTAAGGTGTAGGAGTTTACCTCCGAAGCTTGAGGGGGCCGCAGTGACCAGGCCCAAGCGACTGTTTAACAAAAACACAGCAGCGTGCAAAGTCGCAAGACGACGTATACGCTGTGACGCCTGCCCGGTGCTGGAAGGTTACGAGGAGAGGTTAGCCGTAAGGCGAAGCTTTGAATCCAAGCCCCAGTAAACGGCGGCGGTAACTATAACCGTCAGTATTAGGGCGGTTGTAAAACTTGGCTATATGCTGGAAACTCCGAGTATCTGGTGGTACTGAATTTTGTACCTATCGTTTTGTACGGTGGGGCGATGGTCAGTGACAATCCATCCAGTGCGGACAATCAGCAGGAAACCAGACTCGCTGGGATCGACCCGTGGTGGGTCGTTGGCTTTGTCGACGGAGAAGGTTGCTTCTCTGTTTCGATACATGCCAATCGGCTAGCGCGACCGACGTCGGGATGGCATATCCAGCCCACGTTTCAGGTTTCGCAGCATCTCGACCATATCGCGACGCTCGAAGCGCTTGCTTCGTTCTTCGGGTGTGGAAGAGTAAGGCTGAAAGGACCCAAAAGTGCGGTAGCGGTGTACTCCGTCTACAGCACGATCCAGCTGAAGGACAGGATCATTCCGTTCTTCGAGCAGTATCCCTTGCGAGTCAAGCGGGATGACTTTGAGTCTTTCGCTCGCATCGTGCGAGCGGTCAGAGACCGAAGCCATCACCGTCCAGAGATTTTTCAAGAGATCGTGACTCTTGCTTACTCGATGAATCGTCGAGGAAAGCAACGGGGTCGCCCGATCTCAGAGATACTCTCGGGATCCTCAGAGACTATACGCCAAGCACTAAACCCACTTGTTTAGTTGATGAGATAGTCCGATCCTTATGGCGACATAAGGGCTAGATGCAGCTAGCCGGCCGAGAGGCCGTAACACACATACCTAAGGTAGCGAAATTCCTTGTCGGGTAAGTTCCGACCTGCACGAATGGCGTAACGATTTGGGCACTGTCTCAACCAGGGACTCGGTGAAATTGCAGTGTGAGTAAAGATGCTCACTACCTGCGGCAGGACGGAAAGACCCCGGAACCTTTACTGTAGCTTGACATTGGAGTTTGGCGTGTGATGTGTAGGATAGGTGGGAGACTTTGAAGCGGAGGCGCCAGCTTTCGTGGAGTCAACCTTGAAATACCACCCTTCATATGACGGGCTTCTAACCTCGGTCCATTATCTGGATTAGGGACAGTGTCTGGCAGGCAGTTTCACTGGGGCGGTGGCCTCCTAAAGGATAACGGAGGCGCTCAAAGGTTCCCTCAGCCTGGTCGGCAATCAGGCGTTGAGTGCAAAGACACAAGGGAGCTTGACTGCGAGACCTACAAGTCGAGCAGGGACGAAAGTCGGACTTAGTGAACCCATGGTGGCACGTGGGTGTGCCATGGTTCAACGGCTAAAAGGTACTCCGGGGATAACAGGCTTATCGGGCCCAAGAGTCCATATCGACGGCCCGGTTTGGCACCTCGATGTCGGCTCGTCGCATCCTGGGGCTGGAGCAGGTCCCAAGGGTCGGGCTGTTCGCCCGTTAAAGCGGCACGCGAGCTGGGTTCAGAACGTAGAAGAACTGCGTCCTTCAGGAGCAATCCTGAGGTGCACACTGGCTCATATCGGGGAAATCTGTCACCCCTTCGAACTACGGTGACAGACAATCCCGAGGGAAGACCAGCAACGGACCATTTCTCTCCCTACCTAGCAGGCTTTTTCGATGGCGACGGAAGTCTCCACTTCCAAATCGTTCGCTCTCCGGTCTACCGGCGAGGGTTCTACTTGCGTGTTTCCCTGGTGTTTTATCAGGCCACGTCGGCAGAATCTGGGCTGATCGACCTCCAGCGACGAATTGGCGGGAGGATCCGTCGACGAAGAGGCGATATGTCAGATCTGACCATCACTAATCGCTCCGCGATCCGGGCATTGCTCGGAAGAATGGAGCCTTACGTGATCTTCAAGTCAGCCCAAGTCCAGGCCGGACTAAGGCTGCTAGATCGACTTCCGCCTTCCAAGGATCCACAAGGATTCGTCGAGGTCTGCCAGGAGATAGATCGGTTTGCAACCCTGAACTTTTCGAAATCGCGATCGGTGACAGCGGAAACTGTCCGGTCTGCGTTCGAAGAGATGGGTTTGCTGGTCCCCGTAACGACTGATTCGAAAGAAGAGGCTCGACAGATGGTCCTCGTAGACCAAATCTGACTGTCGGGCAATACGCCAGCTCCTCGAAAGAGGATGGAGGGATAGTCTGCACTCTTAGCGATAAGAGAAGATTGCGCGTGAGACAGTTCGGTCCCTATCCGCCGTAGGCGCAGGAGATTTGAAGGGAGCCGTCCCTAGTACGAGAGGACCGGGATGGACGTACCGCTGGTGTGCGAGTTGTTCTGCCAAGAGCACGGCTCGTTTGCTATGTACGGAAGGGATAAGCGCTGAAGGCATCTAAGTGCGAAACCCACCCTGAGATGAGATCTCCCACGGGATTAACCCGGTAAGGCCCCTGGTAGACGACCAGGTTGATAGGCCGGAGGTGTAAGTGCAGTAATGCATTCAGCCGACCGGTACTAATCGGCCGAGGGCTTGGATTGAATTCAGGATGAATGTGCTCGCTATGGAGTGCTCAAGGAGCGCTTGCGATTTGTCCGGTGGCGTTAGCGTCTGGGAACCACCCGTTCCCATTCCGAACACGGAAGTGAAACCAGACAGCGCCGATGGTACTTGGGGGGCAACCCCCTGGGAGAGTAGGTCACCGCCGGACAGCCTTTGAAGAAGGGGCCGTGCAAACGGCCCCTTCTTCTATGTTCAAATAGACGACTCGAAAGACAAGTGTGACTGGCAGACAGAACGGAGACAAGAGGCGCCCACCAAGACCTCGATCGGACCAAGGCCGCCCCCCCAAAAGGGACCGTCCTCCTCGAGCCGAGGATCGTCAGCCGCGCCAGCCGGAACGGAAGACGATCACGGCCGTTCCCGAGGGCAATCTCCCGCGCTGGGTCCGCGACGACCTCAATCGCTCCACTCCTCGCGATCGCCGGCCGGCAGCGCTGCAGCACATGGAAGAAGGGATCGCCCGCTTCGCCGACGAGCGCTTTCGAGCGGCCGTCGACCATCTCACCCAGGTGAAGGCACTGGCTCCCCGTGCTGCACTGGCCCGCGAGCTCCTCGGCCTCTCCTACTACTACCTCGAGAACTGGTCGCAAGCTCTACAGGAGTTGAGAGCGTATCGCCGCTTCACCGGCGAGACCTTGCACATGCCAGTCGAGATCGACTGCTTGCGAGCCTTGAGAAGGCCCGCCGATGTCGACAAGACCTATGAACTATTTCGAGAGCTCGGAGGCGACAAAGACACCGAGCGCGAGGCGGCCGTGGTCTACGCCAGCCATTTACTCGATCTCGGCCGTGTCGCTGAAGCCTGGCGGGTTATCAAACCCGGGCGGTTGATCAGCCCGGCATCTGAGTCAGAGATCAGACGGTGGTACGTGGCGGCGCGGGTGGCGCTGGCCGCGAACGACATAGGAGCTGCCAAGAAGTTCGTCGACGCCATCGATCGTGAGAACCCATCGCTTCCCGGTCTCGACGAACTCAAGAATCGCGTCGGGTCGTAACGCTTCTTTTCGGCACGTCTGGTGCCTTGACATCACTCGTACCATGACACTGTCCATCGATCCGAGGAGGTGCTGCCATGTCAAACCACGATTCCTTCGACAGCACCAAGCGGTGGCACTGGACCGATGACCTCGCCCGCCTCCTGGCCGATGCCGGTCACCCGAAGACCGCGGTACCGCGCGAGTGGACTGCGGTCCCGATGGCGGTGCGCGGTGATGGGGAGCCCCTCGCCGTTGCCGAAGCCCTGCTCGGCGCGGACGACGAGGACCCCTCTTTAGCCGCCTGACGGCGAGGCCCAGGATGCTTCCGTTGCTGACCCGAAAGTGGGTTATCGCGCATCTGGTGGCCCTCTCCTTGGCGCTCCTCTTCGTCAACCTCGGACTCTGGCAGCTGCGACGGCTCGAGGATCGACGCCTCGAAAATGCAGTGATGGCTGCCCGGATGGCCGAGGCCCCAGTGCCGATCGGAGATCTGCTACTCGCAGTGGGAGACGACGTCGCCAGTCTCGCCGATCGCCCGACGACGGCAGTGGGGGAGTACCGGCCGGAGGACGAGGTCTTGATCCGTTCACAGGTACTCGAAGGAACCGCCGGCTACCACGTCGTCACGCCCTTCGACACGGTCGAGGGGGAATCAGTGCTGGTGAATAGAGGCTGGGTCCCGCTAGAGATGGACCGGGTGCCTGTTCCAGCGGCGCCGCCAGTCGGGCGGGTCGAGATTACGGGTCTGATTCAGCCAGACGCCCACCGTCCGCGAGCGCCGGCGGGGGAGAGACCCATATTTCGGAGGATCGACATCAGAGCGATTGGCGGTAACGACGTCCTCCCCTTCTATCTGCTCTTGCAACAAAGTCCCGACGACCAACTCCCCATCCCGGTGTCTCCGCCTGACGTCACCTCCGAGGGAAACCACTTGTCGTATGCCATCCAGTGGTTCAGCTTCGTCGTGATCGGACTAGTTGGCTATGCGCTACTGCTCCGGCGAGCTCTCCTCGGTGCTCAACGCAAGCCCCTCGACGATGGAAGCATTCTCGAGACGATTAAAGATTGACGGAGCAACCTTGATTTTTGCCTCCCGGGTCCCCGCTCCGACGATCACCCAGGGAGGGTCCATCACTCTGCGATCGATCCAGACCCTGAGATGATCCGGTAGGCCAAAGGGCGTGACCCCGCCGATCTCCATGCCCGTTGCCGCCGCAGTTTCCTCGGCGGGAGCAAACGAAGCTTTCTTGACCCCCAACCGCCGCCTGATCTCGCCATTGACGTCGAGCCGATTCGTCGCCAGCACCACGCACATGGCCGACTCGCCGAGCGGCCGTCTGGAGGCGACGAGGATCGCATTGGCGGATTGCTCGGGCGGAATCCCGTATGCGGCACAGAAGGCAGCCGTATCCGCCAGGCTCGGGTCGCAGGGCAATACCTCATAAGGCTCGCCGATGGCATCGAGATGAGCGATGACTCGGGGATCGGGTCTGGTCAAGGGGTGGCGAGTGTATCCCTGGCTAACGTCGAAACGACATGGTCGCGGTAACCGTCGTCGGGAGCGTCAACCTCGATCTGGTGATGAGGGTGAAGAGCTTGCCGGTGCCGGGGGAGACGGTAACGGGCGGGGTCTTCTCACGCCATCCTGGGGGTAAGGGTGGAAATCAGGCCCTCGCCGCCCGACGGCTCGGCGCTGACGTCGGCCTGGTGGCGGCGGTAGGCGACGACGAAGCTGCCGAGATCGCTCTCGGTCTACTCGAAGAGGAAGGGGTCGATCTCAGCCGGTGCTGGGCCCATGACTCGCTCCCGACCGGAACGGCCATCATCATCGTCGGCGAGAACGGGGAGAACTCAATCGCCGTAGCGCCAGGAGCGAACAGGTCACTTACCCCGGATGCCGTTGAGCTCAAATCGGGAGAGTCGGTCATCTGTCAACTGGAGATCCCCATCGAAACGGTCTCATCGGTGGCTGCCACCTGCTCTGGGTTCCTCTGCGTCAACGCCGCCCCCGCTCGCAAAGTGCCGGCCGAGGTACTGCGTCGAGCCGATCTGGTGGTCGTGAACGAAGTGGAGCACGCCACCCTGGGAGACGACCTCGAGGATTGCAAGGGCCTCGTCGCCATAACCCGGGGTGCAGCCGGGGCGGTGCTCTTTCGCCATGGACGTCAGGTTGCCTCCGCGGTTCCCCCGCGGGTCGAAGCGGTAGACACGGTGGGTGCAGGGGACTGCCTGGTGGCGGCTCTCACGGTCGGCCTTCTCGCCGATCTCACGCCCGAGGTGGCTCTGACCCGGGCGGTGGCGGCCGGGGCACTGGCCACTACCAGTGAGGGAGCGCAACCTTCTCTCCCAACGAGCGAACAGGTCGACGCGATCCTTCGCTGATGGCCATTCCAGTTCTCATCGATTGCGATCCTGGGCACGACGACGCCATTGCCCTGCTCCTAGCCCTGGCCAGTCCCGAACTCGAAGTGCTGGGAGTGACGACCGTCGCCGGCAACGTCGGCCTCGACAAGACGACACCCAACGCCCTGCGAGTCCTTGAACTCGCCCAACGCACAGACATCTCGGTGGCAGCTGGCTTTGCCCGACCCCTGTATCGGCCTTTGCAGATCGCCGCCAACGTGCACGGAGACAGCGGACTCGATGGACCCACGCTCCCCGTACCTAAGACAGCCGCGGTTGACGTCCATGCGGTCGATTTTCTGGCTGAGAAGATCGCCACCTCCGAAGAGCCAGTGACCCTGGTCCCGGTCGGGCCGTTAACGAACATTGCCGTTCTGCTCAATAGCTATCCGGACATCGGGTCACGGATCGCTCGCATCGTCCTCATGGGCGGCGCCATCGCCACCGGCAACGTGACCCCCGCTGCCGAGTTCAACATCTACGTCGACCCGGAGGCCGCGCATCGCGTCTTCCACTCAGGTCTTCCCATCACCATGATGGGACTCGATGTCACCCATAAAGCGCTGCTTGGTGCCGATCATGCTGACCAGCTTCGCGGCGCCGGCGCAGTTGGAAAATTCGTGGCCGAGTTGCTCGACTTTTTCCTGGTGAACCACCCACGCCACTTCGAGAGCCGTGGGGGAGTGCCGATTCACGATGCGCTGGCAGTAGCCCACCTCATTTGGCCGGACCTGGTGGAGACAGTCGACTGCCACGTCACCGTCGAGACCCAGTCTGACCTCTGCCGGGGTCGGACGGTGGTCGACCGTTGGCAGGTCACTGGCCAAACCCCCAACGCTTCGGTCGGCGTTGACCTCGATGGCGGGGTGTTTGCCAAGAATCTGCTGGAGCGTCTCGGCGCTTACTAACGCTTCACGAAAGGGGTTCATACATGCGCAAGGTTGTATCGGGTTTGTTCGTCTCGCTCGATGGAGTGGCCGAATCGCCTGACCAATGGCAGTTCGATTTCGATGAGCAGATGGGGGAGGCGCTGACCACTGCGCTGGAAACCGCCGACACAATTCTGCTCGGGCGGGTCACCTACACCGAATGGGCGGGCTACTGGCCCACCGTGACCAGCGGCGAAGACGTGGGTTTCGCCAACTGGATCAACAAGTCGCCCAAATACGTCGTGTCAAACACTCTGCAAGACGTTGATGAATGGGAGAACAGCTCCCTGATCAAGGGCGCAGATCTCACAGGCGCCATCGAGGACCTCAAAGCGGGGCCTGGCAAGAACATCTCGGTCGCGGGCAGCCCAACTCTCGTGAGGTCGCTATTAGATCTAGGCCTGCTGGACGAGCTGGTGCTTCTCATCCACCCGGTTATCGCCGGCGAGGGACGCAAGAAGCTCTTTGCCGACGACACCAAGCTCAAGAAGCTGCAATTGGAGAGCGCCCAACCGACCAGTAGCGGGGTGGTCATCACCACTTATCGACCGCTTCGCTAGCCCCGGCCCCCGAGCAAAGCGCCCATAATCCCCGTTATGTTACGTTGAGCCCAGGAACCCTTAATTCTGTGGGCTGGCAGATAGGCAGAACCCCCCTGCGAACCCTGGGTTCGTCCCTTAACCGATGAGAGAGCGGAGTTGGCGCACCCCGATCATCAAGGGAGAGAGGTCTTTCGGTTGGTCGGTCCCGAGGTTGGCGATGAAAGCCCCGAGGCGATGGAGGGCGGGCCCCTGTACTTCTAGATAGGCGGCAACGGCCTCGGCCGGGGTCGAGTCCCCCGCGTCTTCGAGGATGGCCTCCGTGAGCTGGCGGCGGATCCCGACCATGTCGTCTTCGAGCGACTCGAGCGCCCACCGTTGCCAGGAGTCGATGAATTTGTAGCCTGCCGCCAGCGCCTCGAGCTGGTCGAGGCCCACGGCCTGGCCCGCTTCAAACATCACCTCGGCGACCTCTGAGACCGGCCGGTCAAAACGATTGGCGAGGGCTATCGCGTCCGGAGCGTGAACCAACTGCCGCCGATAGGCGTACCGGCGGGCGAGATCGGTCGGCACGCCCGCCTCGACCATGTCGTACTCCTCCTTCTCATGGGCTTGCTGCCACTCTTTCGGCCCCGAGTCAGGCAGCGTCTCCTCGAAATCGGCGAACCCGGCCATGTCGGCGGCCACTGCCTCGCCGATTCCTCCCCGCGGCATCCGCGTCAAATAGCGACGGGTGAGTGCAGTCACCACCCGATCCGCCCCGGTCATCAGCTCCAACCACAGGTGATTAGGCAACTGTCCAACGAGACTCTCGACTGCCTCCCAGCGGGGTAGGGCGCCAGAAACATCGCGGGCGATGCGGTAAGCCTTGACCACCTCGGGAATCGAATTTCCGCTGCGGGCCATCGTCCGGCTGACGAAGGTGATGCCAACGCTGTTCACGACGTCGTTGGAGACGATGGTGGCGATCAGTTCCTTCCGCAAGGGGTGAAGGGGGATCAGCTCCTCGTACCGACTTGCCACCTCCTCGGGGAAATACTCGACCAGGTCGTTGACCAGGTACTCGTCGTCGACCAGGTCACTGGCGACGATCGACTCGTAAATGCTTCGTTTGGCGTCAACCAGGAGAACCGCCAGCTCGGGCCGGGTCAGGCCCTTCCCACCTCGGTGGCCCCTCTCCGCTAGGACCTCCGTCAGCGGCACCCCCTCCAAGGCCCGATCGAGAATTTGCTCGCGTTCGAGTTGGGTCATCAGCTGCTCGTGCGCCCAGATTCGCCGGTCGGCGGCGCCTTCCTCCTGGGAGATCATCTGCGCCTGCTGGAAATTGTCATAGAGAATCCGCTCGACAACCTCGTCCGCGGCCGACGCCACCATCCGGTCACGCTCCTCGCGGTCGAGGCCCTGGCGCTCTTCTGCGATTCGCAACAGGATTTTGAGATTGACCTCGCGGTCCGAGCAGTTCACTCCCCCGGAGTTGTCGATGAAATCGGTGTTGATCTTCCCGCCCGCCAACGCGTACTCCACGCGGGCGGCCTGGGTCAAGCCGAGGTTGCCGCCCTCCACCACCACCCGGGCGCGGAGCTCGCTGGCGTCGATGCGGACTCCGTCGTTGCCCCGATCCCCGACCGCCTCGTGGGTTTCCATCGTGGCTTTGACATACGTGCCGATGCCGCCGTTCCACAGCAGGTCGACCGGTGCTTTGAGAATCGCCCGCAGGAGCTGGATCGGAATCCACTCGGCCTGCTCGACACCCAGGGCTTCTTGCGCTTCGGGCGAAATGACGATCTTCTTGAGGGTGCGAGGAAAAATGCCCGCTCCGACGGAGAGAACGGAACGGTCGAAGTCGTCCCAGGACGAGCGAGGAAGTTCGAAGAGGCGCCGCCGCTCGGCAAAGGTGGCCGCCGGGTCGGGGTTGGGATCGATGAAGATGTGGCGGTGATCGAAGGCTGCCACGAGCCGCAGGCGATCGGAGCCGAGCATGCCGTTGCCGAACACATCTCCTGACATGTCTCCGATCCCGATGGCCGTGAACGGCGTCTCGTGGGGGTTGATCCCCAATTCGAGAAAATGCCGCTCAAGGGACTTCCAGGCACCACGAGCGGTGATCCCGAGAGCCTTGTGGTCGTAGCCAGCCGAGCCCCCGGAGGCGAAAGCGTCGTCGAGCCAGAATTGGTACTCGGCGGCGATCGAGTTTGCGAGATCGGAGAAGGTGGCCGTACCGCGGTCGGCCGCCACCACGAGGTAGGGATCCTCGGCGTCGTGCACTCTCAGCCCTTCGGGATGGACCACCTCACCGGCCACCAGGTTGTCGGTGACGTCGAGCAGGGCGCGGATGTAATGGGCGTACTGATTCTTCACCTCGGCGACGACCCCCACCGGATCGATCGGAACCCGGCGGAGGACAAAACCGCCCTTGGCGCCAGTGGGAACGATCACCGCATTCTTCGTCACCTGTGCCTTCATCAGGCCCAGGACCTCGGTGCGATAGTCCTCCCTCCGGTCCGACCAACGAATCCCGCCACGGGCCACGGGTCCGGCTCGGAGATGAACACCTTCGACCCCCCGCCCATAGACGAAGATTTCGGCGAAAGGGATCGGAGAGGGCATATCCGGCACCGCCCTCGAAAGCAGCTTGAAAGCGAGGTTCGTGCGTCCTGGCAGAAAGGCGTTGGTTCGCAGTGTGGCCTCGATCAGGCGGTAAAAGGATCGGAGGATGCGGTCGTGATCGAGCGCCGGAATCGCATCGAGGGCAGCAAGAATCCGCTTGCGAATCCCGTCCGGATCGGACCGCTCGAGATGAGGGTCGAAGCGGGATCGGAAGAGGGCCATGATGTCGGCGACGATCTGGGGAAAAGCATTGAGGACGTCGTTGAGGTACCCCACCGTGAAGGCCGCCGCCAACCGTCGCCAGTAGACGCGGTAGGCGCGAATAATCCCCACTTCCCAGTGGGTGAGCTCGGCGGTGATGACCAGCTGGTTGAGCTCATCCGACTCGGCTTCGTGCGACCAAACGGCCGTCAACGCCGCCGACACCCGGTCACGGCAGGCGGCCAGGTCAAGGGGCTTGCCGTCGCTTCCGACAACCCCGAAGTCGTGGATGAAGTGGTTGCCCTCGCCCGATATCCGGGTGGGCACCTCCTCGATGACATGCATCCCCATGTCCTCGAGTCCGGGTACCAGCTCCGACAGCGGCTGCTTGCCGTCCGAGCGATACAGCAGCACCCGGGTCAGGTCCTCGCCAAGATGGGATTCATTGCGGATCCCCACCATGAACGGTTCCTTGGTCCGCGAGATGCGATCGAGCGCCAGGACATCTTCGGCCGCGGTTTCCATCGTCTCGGCAACCGTGTAGTAGTCAGGGAAGCGCTGGCTCCAGACCTCACCGATGTGACGGCCCTTGCCCGGCTGCAACCTTTCCAGGGTCTCGGTCAGTCGGTCGGCCCAGGTTCTGGTGAGGGCGAGGACCTCCGACTCGAGCTCTTGGTAGTCGACCTCCGGCACCGGCCCATTGACCCAGACCGTGAAATGGATCTGGGCCGGGTCGGCCTCCCCCAGTTCGAGGTGGTAGTCGATCGAGACGCCCTTGTATCGAGCCATGAAAAGGTCCTGAAGCCGCTTGCGCAGCTCCGCGTTGAAGCGATCCCGGGGCAGGGCCACCAGGATCGAAACGCTGCGCTCGAGAAGGTCACGCCGGATGAAGAGCCGAAGCTGATGGGTCTCGTGGAGAGCCAGCAGCCCCATCACTACCCGCCGCAGCTCATCGGGAGGAGCGGTAAAGAGGTCGTGTTTTGAGAATCCTTCGAAGATCTGGATAACCGCTTTGTGGTCGTGGGAGCCCTCGATCAGATCCTCGGAAGCAACCAGCTGCGAGAGCTTGCGGCGCAGGATGGGCACGTGCGAGGCCGGCTCCATCAATGCTTTCGATGTGAAAAGACCAACCAGTCGAGCTTCACCCACCGTGGAGCCGGAGGGGCCGATCATGCGCACCCCGATGTAATCGAGCTTGACTCGCCGGTGTACCGTTGAGACCCGGTTGGTCTTCGTGATCACGATCAGGTCACCCTTCTCGTACCGGGCAGCAAGCTCGGGGCTGAGATCGTCGAGCGGAATCGGCTCGGCCATATGCGAGCGATTGGTGTCCGACAGAATCCCCAACCCGGTCTGCGGAACCACGGTGACGCACGCTTGGCCGTTCACGTCGACGACCTTGTACTCGCGGTAGCCGAGGAACACGAAGTTGTTGTCTCGTAGCCATTGCAAGAAGGCGATGCCCTCACCGATGTCCGCCTCCGGGTAGAAGCCGGTGGCTCGCCGGGCAATCTCCACCATTCGGTTGACCCGATCCATCATCGGGTAGAAGTCGTCCACCGCCGAGCGGACGTCGGCTAGAACCGATCGCAGTGCCCGCTCGAGGCCGGGCAGATCCGCGTCGAAGAGGCGGCGATCTAGCTCATAGTGCTGAACCGATTCCTTGTGCCGAGCGTGGCGTGCGTGTCCGACCTCGACCAGCTTGCCGTCGCCGTCTCGTTCCACCCCGATCACCGGGTGGTTGACACGGGCAGCTTCGAGCCCGTGAGCGGCGATCTCGTTCGTGATCGAATCCAGCAGGAACGGACTGTCCTCGACGTTGATGTCGACGACAGTGCCCTTCTCCGGATCGGACTCGGGGTTGTAGACCCGGACCGCCACCGGCTCGGAACGCACCTTGATGTAGTCGAAGAGCGACTCGACCTCCGCCAGCCATTCACTGGCACGCAAGGTGCTACCGGGAGGAATACGGCGCAGATAGGCCTTGGCGAACTCGGCCAACAGCGGGCTGTGCTTCCCGGCAGGAGCTTCATCCAAGAGCGCGAGCACACTCTCGACCGTCGCATTAACCGAGGTCAGAGCTTCTATCGCCACCTCAAATCAAACCTAGTGCTGGTCGGACCGCGATGCCGCCAGGCCTGACCGTTGCCAGTGCCAGGCGTCGCGACACATGTCGGAGAGATCCCGCTTGGCGCGCCAGTCCAGATCCCTCTCCGCCCGCTCGACCGCGGCCCAGGTCTCGGCCACGTCACCAGGCCGGCGGGCATGACCCTGCCACGGCACCGACACTTGGTTGGTGGATTCGAATTCGGAAACCAACTCGAGGACGGTTGTGCCCCGTCCGGTCCCGAGGTTGTAGATGTGGGTGCCGATCTCACCGCTTAAGGCCCCGATCGCCCGCGCGTGACCCTCGGCCACATCCATGACGTGGACATAGTCGCGAATCGGGGTGCCGTCGCGCGTCGGATAGTCGGTTCCAAAAACCGGCAGCGAGGGTCTGATCTCGGCCGCTACCTGGCTGACATAAGGCATGAGATTGGTGGGCTCGCCGTGGGGCGCCTCCCCGATCCTCCCGCTTTCGTGCGCTCCTACCGGATTGAAGTAGCGGAGGAAAGTCATGGACCAGGAGGGATCGGAGAAGGCGAGATCGGCCATTACCTGCTCCATCATGATCTTTGTCCATCCGTATGGGTTGGTAGCCCGCCCGGTGGCCATGTCTTCCCGCAAGGGAAGCTCTTGGGGCTCGCCATAGACGGTCGCCGAGCTGGAGAAGACCAAATTGCGAACCCCGACCTCGGAGAGCACCTCGAGCATCCGCACGGTGGCCCCGACGTTGTTGCCGTAATACCGGAGAGGTTTGGCGACGGACTCCCCCACCGCCTTCCAGGCTGCGAGATGCACGACCCCATCAACCCCTTCCCCAATTGCGTCGCGCAAAGCCAGTTGATCTCCAACGTCAAGGTGGAAGAACGGGGGGCGAAAGCCGGTGATCGACTCAATCCCGTCGATGACGCTCAGCTTGGAATTCGAGAGGTTGTCGACAATGACCGGCTCGTGGCCGGCTTCGATCAGTGCCACCACGACATGACTCCCGACAAAGCCGGTCCCACCGGTTACAAGAATTCGCATCCGCTCGCTCAGGCTAACTGTCGGTCGGGAGTGGCCCACGAATCGTTATCGGGCACTCGATCCCATAAAGAAGCTCGGCTACAAATGCCCCCAGCCAGACCATCGGGTCGGGCTCCTCGAGAACGATGGCCCTGGGCCCGTGACCGAGCCTGAGGGCCTCGGCCAGTACCGAGGGCGACGAGGAGGAGCCGCGACCGCTCCGCATCGAGAGGATGACGCCGCTGATGTTCTCACCCAGCTGGGGATGGTGGACGTCGATGATCTCCCCCGTCGCCGGATCCACTCCACCCCAGAACGAGAGCGGCTCACTCAGCTCCAGCGTCCGTTCAACCATTTCCCACCGCCATCTCCACGCATTCGCTGACGGGGGCGAAGATCACGCCGAGCCCGAGATTGCCAGGGGCGTAGTAGGCCCACTTTCCCGAGTCGGTGGCAACCACCTTCACCCCAGGCTCGATGATGGGGGTGAGATACGTACAGGTGTCGGTAACCACGGTGACTCCCGACTCTGCCAGCTTTGACTCCAGGTCAGGTCGCCCCCGGACCACTCCTCGACCGGTATTGACGTAGGTCGGCAAGCGAACAGCTCTTCCCGCCAGCAGGTCCACCAGGGTTTCCAACTCGTCTGCTGAGTAATGGGGCGCACCGAGGCTGACGGCCTCGGCCCTCGATCCGGCGGCATTGGAAAGTATCGACCGCATGCGGGCTACATCGGCGGATGTGATTTCGACCGTCGACGCCGATTCCATAATTGGGAGGGTGGCGTGGTCGAGTGCCTCCGGTGTGGAGTCGACGACGTGTAAGAGGGCGACGCTGCCGGTGGTGGCCGCCCCCGCTCCTAGGGCCTTGAGACGATCCTCTCCCAATCCCGGAGGCAGGCCCCTCACCAGCGTTACCGATGCGCCGGCAATCTCCCCGACCAGGCAGCCGAGTATCGGGTAGAACCAGTCTTCGTCGATCGGGAGACCAGGTGTGATCCGAATCACGATGCTGGCCTGACGACCCTCGTCGAGGTGGAGGCCCGTGGCCGGTGCCCGACCGGTGACCGCACAACTGATGTCGATGAAGTCTCCGTATCGATTGCTGCGGGCCCCGAGCACGGAATTGACGAAAACGGTGGCATTCGACTCGGCCCAAGCCACCTGGTCACCGAATCCCGGGCGACTTGTCAGCTGGTAGGGAGCACACGTCCAGGTCGGAACGCATCCGAGGTGCTCATATGTCTCCATCAGCTCCCGCGAGACAGCAGCGATCTCTTCTGGCCCCCGATACAGATGGGGATGGAGGAGATCAAGGGCACCGACGTTCAGAGTGGCCGGCACCGCGGTCCTGGCACCGCCGGCGAGCAGCCTGCGGGCGAAGTCAAGGCCGGCCTGGCCGTGATAGAGGCATCCGTCGATATGGGCCGAAACGATGTCGAGCAGGCGCGTTGCTCCCATTTGCATGGCGGTTTCCGTGACCACCTTCATGGCCATGGCCGGACCGGGACCGGCTTCGCCCGCCAGGAGCGCCCGGTCGGCGGCGCTCAGCTCGATGTTGGCACCTGGGCCGGGGTCATGAGGACGGCGAGGGCCCAGCCCCAGAGGCCCATCATCAGGACCGCGCCCAGCCATAGGACCGGCGGCCAGCGCAAGTCGCCTCCGACCCAGAGAGAAATCGCAAATGCCCCCCAAACTGCCACCGGCGCCAGCAATCCAAACGCCCGGATCATGGTCGGACGCTCCGGGTCAGGCCGGAGCTGGTGGGCGAGCCAGTCCATGGCCAAACCTCCGGCGGCGGCAGCCACGACGTCAGCCGGTCGTTCGAAGCCATGGACGGCCGCCATCGCCAGTCCCAGCCCGCCGACCAGGAGGGTGAATGATCCCCAGGGCGGATCCCACCGTCTCAAAATGTGCAGAGCCAACCCGGTGAAAATGATGGTGCTGATCACCAGCGAGATCATCCCCAGGGCCACCCCGAAGTCCTCCCCTGGCCGCCAATCGGTTTGGAACGCTACGTCACCCCATCCCGAGGCGTAGAGGAAGAAAAATTGGGCCAGCACCGCCACCAGCGTCGCCGCAATCAGTGCTGGTGCCTGCCACGACCAGCGACTGGTTCGGGGGGTGGGTCGGTGCCAACTGGATCGAATCGGGCTGGTGACGATAAGCATCGCCCCGACCAGGAGAACCAGATGCGTTGGGCTGATCAAGGCGTCGATCGAAGTCTCGATCCCGAGCAACTGGTGCCAGACCAAGTCACCCACTCCCCCGCCAGCGAAGATAACCAGTCCGCTGAGACCGAGCCGGTACCCCACTGGGACGCCAGGTCCGGATCGAGCCTTGCGGAGCAGGTAGATCGTCCATATCGCCACGGCCAGAAACCCGGAGTAGAAGGCCGCGTGCCAAGGAGTGAAGAAGGACTCGACTCCGCCCCTCGTGACATGGGCCCAACCGTCGAGGACGATCCCTCCGATGAGCCAGAATGAGAGCGCGGCGGTCACCAGATCTTCGCCGATCGTCGTGAAGGCTTGTGTTGGCGTCCTGATGGTCTCGGTCACCGCATGATTCTGCCAGCCACTGATGCCAGGATGCTGCGTCGATGGTGAATCACGAGAGCCTCCCGCCGCCACTAGTCGACGTGTTGGAGACAGCCACCGGCCCCTTTCACTTCGAGGGAGATACCTACGTCGTGTTCAGAGGCCCGGCGGACCGCGTCGAACTCGTCACCTGGATGCCCAGCTTTCCTGCAGTCGCAGAATTCCGGAGGCTCGGGACCGATATCTTCTTCTTGCGCCTCCCCCTTCCAGCCACTGCCCGCATCGAATACCGACTCCGGGTGGCCCAGGGCAGAAGGCACGCCGAAATCGACGATCCCTTGAACCCGCCCGCGACGAGCAACCCCTTCGGCGAGAACTCGGTCCTAGCCGGGCCCCGTTACCAGGAACCGTGGTATGCCGGCAGCGGGTTCGGAGGCCAGCTGACAGAGATTCGTGTTGCCTCGACCTGGCTCCAGGGACGACGACACCATCACTTATACGTGCCAGCTGGACAGACGCTCGGTCAGGTGACCGCAATTTTGCTAGTGCATGATGGCTCTGATTTTCTCAAGCACGCGGGATTGGGAGTCGCTCTCGACCGTCTCGTCGAGCGGGGCGCGCTACCGCCCCTAGTTGCGATTCTCCTCGACCCGTGGGATCGGCTTGCGGAGTACGGAGGATCGGCCCGACACAGCGCCCATGTCGTCGAAGAGGTCCTCCCCCATGTCGCGCGTCGGCTTCGCATCCAGGCAGATCGCGAACGAACGGTGGCCATGGGGTCTTCCCTTGGAGCCCTGGCCTCGCTGGCACTGGCCTATCACCATCCTGCTGCCATTGGCGGCGTGGCGTCGCTCTCCGGGTCCTTCTTCCACCAGGGAGATAACGAATTGCCACCGGCGGCGCTTTTCCCGATTCTCGACTTCCTCACTCACCTCGACCCGGTGATCCTCCAGGACTCAGTCGTCTATCAAAGTGTGGGTCGCTATGAGGGTTTGGTCGACGGCAATCGCCGGTTGCGGCCGCTCCTCTCGGCCGCCGGCGTGAAGCTCCGATCAGTTGAGACCTGGACCGGACATGACTGGGAGGCCTGGCGTGACCGACTCGAGGATGCCCTCGGTTTCCTGCTGCCCCCGCCAGATTCGCCTAATAGGCTCGAAACCGATGGCTGAGCTGCCGCTGACCATTGGCCTCTCCCTGGGAGCCGACCTCGAGTGGCCGGTCTTCTACGAGGACATCATCGATCGCCTCGCCCTGCGAATCCCCCGCGGCGACGACACCATCACCTTCAATGTCGAACGGGTGACAATCGAGCCGTTCGCACTCGCGCAACCGGTCCGCTATGCGGTCCTACTCGATCGTCTGACCCACTGGTATCACACCTCGCGGGAGTGGATCAAGAAGGCTGTCGTCTTCAACGACCTCTATGTCTTCAACAACCCGTTCACCATCCAGGCGATGGAAAAGCACACCTCCTATGCGGCGATGATGCGGCTCGGGTTCCCGGTTCCCCGCACGATTCTTTTGCCCCCCAAAGAGTACGACGAGTCCCAACCCGACCTCGAGGTGACCCTCGGCCAATACGCCCGCCTCTTCAACCTCTCCGAGGTGGCCACCCAGATCGGATATCCGTGTTATCTCAAGCCCTTCGATGGTGGTGCTTGGCGAGGGGTGTCCCGCATCGAAAATGATGCTCAGCTGGCTCTTGCGTACGACCAGAGTGGCCGCTCGATCATGCATGTCCAGGAAGCGGTAGAGCCCTTCGATCTTTTCGTTCGAGCTCTGGCCGTCGGCCCTCAGGTGAACGTCATCCGCTACGACCCCACCGCTCCGATGCATGACCGCTACAAAGTCGATTTCAACTTCGTCAATGCCACTGAGTGGCAGCTTCTCTCCGACATGGTCCTCACCATCAACAGCTTCTTCAACTGGGACTTCAACTCATGCGAGACCCTGCGCAAGGATGGCGAGTTCTACCCGATCGATTTCGCGAATGCGTGCCCCGACTCCCAGGTGACGAGTCTCCACTATCACCTTCCCTGGCTGGTTAAGGCCAAGATCCGCTGGTCGCTCTTCGTCGCCGCCACCGGGCGCAAGATGCGTCACAACCCCGATTGGGATCCCTACTTCGAAATCGCCGACGGCGGAGGCACATATCGGGAGAAGCTGGCCAGCTATGCCGCACTGGCCCACCGAAGCTTTGACACCGAGCGCTTCCTCGAGTTCTGCGACACCCACCTCGGACACCTAGACGAGATCACCTGGGAGTACTTCGCCACCGACCGCGCCTTCGAGGCCGTCCGGCGCAAGGTCTCGGTGATCTTTCCTCCGCACGAGGTCGACCGCTTCACCGAGCACTTCTGGGGCCTGCTTCAGTTTTGGCGCCAGACAGAGCGTGATCGCCTCGACCTCATAGGCTCTCGCCCGTTGGGAGACGGCAAGGACGCCGTCTATCCACCCTTCTCCGCGCCCGTGGTGGGAGGCGAAGAGTTCCTGTGAAGGCGGTTGAACGCTGGTACTCCCACCGGGTCGGACAGGAAGTCAACCTGGTGCGGTGGGGCAAGTTTGGGACCCCGCTCCTGGTTTTCCCTACCGCCGGAGGGGATTTCGAGGAGATCGAGCGCTTCCATCTGGTGGGCTCGCTGCAACCCTTGCTGGATGAAGGACGTATCAAGGTCTATTCGGTAGACAGCATCAACGGCCGCACGTTTCTGACTGGAGGGGATGCTCATGAAGTCGGCCGGATGATGGCGGCGTTTGACGCCGTCATTCGCAACGAAGTCGTGCCCGCCATCCGGTCCGACTGTCAATCGCCGGCGATCGAAATCGTGACCGCCGGCGCCTCGATCGGTGCCTTCAACGCCCTCGAGGTGCTCTGCCGCCATCCGGAAGTCTTCTCCGCCGCCTTGTGCGTCTCAGGAACATTCGACCTCACCAAGTGGCTGGACGGTCCGATGACCTCTGACTTCTATCTCTCCTCCCCCATCCACTACCTGCCCCACCTGGCCGAAGGGGAACTGCTGAGGATGCTTCGCAAGCGCTTCGTCCTCTTCACCCATGGACTGGGCCGAGCCGAGGACCCAGGAGAATCGTGGCGCACCGCCGCGGTTCTGGGCCAGGTGGGAATTCCCAATCGGGTTGACGAATGGAGCGCAGAGTGGCCCCATGACTGGGTCACCTGGCGGGAGATGTTTCCCCGCTACGTGGAGGAGCTCACTCGGCAGTGACCGCCGACTGGATACCGGCCGCCGCCACCGACGCCCAGCGCCGTCTCCACTCCGATCTCGAACCGCGCTTCGGGCCCAAAGGATGGGCGGAATTCTCGGCCCGCTTCGATGCCAATCACGAACGACTGTTCCGGCTTCTCCACGCCCTGTATGGAGAGAGATACGACTTTGCCTGGACTTTGTCAGCTATCACCGGGGTTGCGGCCGATGGATATCTCAATAGACCAGGTCGGCTGCGAAAGCTCGACCGGGAACTTCCAACCTGGCTCGACGATCCCGACTCTTTTTGGGGGATGACCTACCTCGATGATTATGCGGGCGAGGCTTCCGAGCTGCTCGATCGCCTCCCCCATCTCCAAGCGCTGGGAATCAGCCATCTCCATTTGTTACCGCCCTACGCCACCCCCGAGGGTGCCAACGATGGCGGGTATGCCGTCTCCAACTATCGGTTCCTGCGATCAGATCTGGGTTCCATGACCCAACTGCGGACGGCCATCAAGAAGCTTCGCCAGGACGGCAGCGGAGTCGTTCTCGATCTGATCTGCAATCACACCTCGTCCGAGCACCCGTGGGCCATCGCGGCCGCGCAAGGCGACCCCTTCTACCGGGATTTCTATTTCATGTTTCCCGACCGCCGGATTCCGGATCAGATTTCGCCCCATCTCCGCTCGATCTTCCCCGACCGCGGGGGCGATGCCTTCACCTGGCAAGAAGGACCTCAGTCGTGGGTATGGACGACCTTCTATCCCTTCCAGTGGGATCTCAATTACCGCAACCCTCATGTCTTGACGGCGATGGCTGCCGAGATGCTCTTTGTCGCCAACCTGGGCGTGTCGGCCATTCGCATGGATGCGACGCCATTTATGTGGAAAGAGCCAGGCACCTCGTGTGAGAACCTTCCGCAGGCCCACCAGCTACTGCAGATACTTCGCATCGTGGCCGACCTCGCTTGCCCGTCGGTGCAGTTCCTCTCCGAGGCGATCGTCGCCCCCGATGAGGTCAGCGCCTTCGTCAACCCGATCGAGTGTCGTTTGGGATATAACCCCTTGCTGATGACATCGGTTTGGGACGCGTTGGCCACCGATGACGTTCGCTTTCTCGAGATCGCCCTCGGGGAGCGATTCCATCTACCGCCGGGATGCAGCTGGCTTACCTACCTGCGCTCGCACGACGACATCGGCTGGGGATTTGACGACGGGGATGCGATGCGGATCGGCGTCGATCCCCGACTCCATCGCCAGTATCTCAACGCGTTCTATTCCGGGCAGTTCCCCGGCAGCTTCGCCCGCGGCGAGCTGTTCCAGTTGAATCAAGAAACGGGTGATGCACGCATTTCCGGCAGCCTGGCGTCCTTGGCAGGATTGGAGTCGGCTCTGGAGGAAATGGATCCAGCAGCCATCGATACGGCGGTCAACCGCATTCTCTGTTCGTGGGCCGTGATCCTCATGGCCGGAGGCATCCCGCTGATCTTCCTCGGCGACGAAACCGCCCCGGTGTCCGATCACACCTACAAGGCCGATGCTGATCTGGCCAACGACAATCGCTGGAGCCATCGGCGGGGGTTCTCGATCGAACGCTTCGAAGCCGCGATGACCGAAGGGGGCCCGGAAGCCTCCGTTCTCTCCGGCATCAAGAGGCTCATGGAACTCAGGCGAGCCTTGGCGATTCCTCCTTCGGTTTCACCCGAGCCCTTTGCCACCGGTGATCGCGGCACCATCGGGTTCAATCGCGGGTCGATCACCTTGGTCGCAAACCTGAGTCGGAATCCGGCGGTGATCGATCCGCCCGAGCACAACTTCGACCTGATCCGGGAGGAGCCGTGGGAGGGAAATGTCCTCGCTCCCTACGAGTACCGCATCCTTGGTTAGAACAACTCGAGTTGGCCGTCGCGACGAAGTCGCTCCAGGCCATTCCAGGGCAGATAGTCCATGAACACCCAGGAACGGCGATGGATGGCGCTCGGCCCCCAAGCCTGGAGACCGGCTTTGTGAATCGGGCACGGATAGCCCTTGTTGGCCTCGAAATTCCAGCGGGTGAAGTGTTCCGCCTCCTCCCGCATAATGCGGTCCCGCACGACTTTGGCCAGCATCGAGGCGGCGGCAATGGAAAGACAGGTGCGATCGCCGCGCACTAGCCGCTGGGCACCGCCGACGAAGTCCCAATTGCCATCGACCACCACCCGATCAGGGGGACGTCGCAATTGCGCGATCGCCCTCCGCGCCGCCAAACGCTGCGCCTCCGACATTCCGAGCTCATCGCACTCGGCGGGGCTGGCATGACCCACGGCCCAGTCATCGCACCATTCGGCTACGCGATTGAAGAGAAGCTCGCGCTCGGTTTCGGTAAGCAGCTTCGAGTCCCTGATCTTGTAGACACGGCGCTCGCGGGGAACCACTGCCACCCCCACGGTCAGCGGCCCTGCCCAGGAGCCCCGACCGACTTCGTCCACCCCTAGAACCGTTTCATGGCCTTCGGCCCAGAGCTCCCTCTCCACGCGGAGTCCGGGAGCTTTGTTGATCAGGACCGATCTCAGGCGCGGGACTGTTACCAATTTCGTTCTGTGAACCGTCGCTGGACGACGGTAGCAACCCAGGGTCGGCGATTAGTTGAGCGAAAGGTCGGGCGGGAAGGTGGCCAGCATGGCGAGGCGACCCCCCTGCCGGACCAAAACCCGGCTCCAGAGGCCTTCCGGCTCCTCGGTGAAGAGATCACCCCAGTCGGAGGGCAGGACAATCCAGGCGGACTCCTCGAGCTCGAACTCCAGTTGCTGCGGTCCCCAACCGGCATAACCGGCGAAAACCCGGATGGGACCATTGTCGTAGTCCTCGGTTGGCGTCGTGAAGTCCACGAGACCTGAGTCGGGGCGAGAAAGCTCTATTGGACGGGAAAAGCCGATCGCCACCTCAGGTTGTACCGGTCCACCCACAAACACAGTCGCCTCCGGCTCGAGCTGTCTCTCCCACTCGGGGAGATAAATGGCCGCCTGTTCATTGCTGGGCCGATTGAGAATCACTCCCATCGCCCCTTCCTCGTCATGGCGGAGGACCAGCACTACCGTGCGATAGAAATTGGGGTCGCGCAGCGTTGGGGCGGCAACCAAAAGCTGGCCCGTCAACCAGGTCTGCATCGAGCAATAGTGCCACAGAAAATGGCGCATCCCACCCCAACTCGGACTTGGCCCCTACCGGAAATATGCCGATGACATCAAAGATCTTGAACCCGTATTTACCCTTGTGTCGTAAGCTTTGGATGAGGATGGGCCGTCGTCGATCGATGTTTCTTCTGCCCGTTGCAATGCTCCTGGCCGCCTGCGGTTCGGGGAGTTCCGACACGGCCAATTACACCGATCCCGGCAAGCTTTCCCTAGTCCAACTCCCGGGAGACTGGCACACCTACGAGCTCGACGAAATGTCTGGGCTAGAGGAGCACCCCTTCCTCGAGCCTTATGGAGGTTTCGAATACCCCGCAGTGGTTTCGACCGCATTCGACGGCGCCCCCAATCGCGACCTCGGCAACGTCTCGGTCCCGCTGGTAGAGGCGAGCTTTCCGATCGGATCAATCTCAGTCCGGTCGGTGGGTGACATTGAGAAGCAATTCCTAAACCGGGCGACGCTAAGCCAGTCGATCCTCCCCTATTACCAGTACCTCAACGCCCAGGAGCACGTGCGTGAGGACTTCAGCTTCGGCGACGGCTATGACGGAGTCAGAGTGCTAGTTAGTTACTCGGATGAAACCGGGGCCGAGGTAGGCGTTGCCTACCTGATTTCTGTGACCAATCCTTCCGACGACCGGATCTATTCAATCGTGGCCGGCTGCTCGCGCCAGTGCTACATCGACAACCAGGAGCAAATCGAGAGGGTGGTGGACTCGTGGCTGGTCAACAAACGAGCGTCTTGAACAGGACCCGTCGCAAGGCGGATACATGGGACCGGATCAAGTTTCTGATCATTCTTTTCATCATCACGGTCGCGATCGTGGGGAGCCAGGTGCAACCGCCCTTCGTCACCCTGGGGCAGGCTCTAACCGACTTCCTCGCATCGACCCCCGGCCGGATCATCGCCCTTCTTTTCGTTTTGGAAGTGATCCGCCAGATTCACTACTTCATCTCCGAGCGGTCCGAGGGCTACCACGGGTTCTGGCAGAACCGGGTGTTCGGAACCGTCGAGGGTGGGCTCTCCCACTTCAAGCCCTGGACCCGCTTCCGGGTAGGACGTCTGGTCCGCTGGACAGTCATCATCTCCATCTACGCGTTGGTGATGGATTATTTCCGCCCGGAGATCGCCTCCCCCATCGATGCCATCGCCCAGACCCCGCGCATGTTTCTCGCCGCCCTCCCGTTCTTGTTCCAGCTGATTGCGACGCTCTCGATCGTCGTTCTCCAGTTCGTCGCCATCTTCTGGTTCCTCTCCCGGGGTGGAATGGATGTCCTCATGCCAGAAGAGATCAACACCCGCTTTTCCGACGTCTGGGGCCAGGACCACGTTCTCCGTCTGATCAAAGAGAACATCGCCTTCCTTGAGAAGCCCGATGAGATCGAGGCCAAAGGTGGCTACATCCCCGGCGGGATCCTCCTTTGGGGTCCTCCCGGAACCGGTAAGACTCTCCTCGCCGAGGGGATCGCCGGCGAGACCGGCAAACCCTATGTGTTCGTCGAGCCGGGGGCCTTCATCCAGATGTTCATGGGAGTGGGGATCCTCAAGGTCAAGTCGCTCTATCGGAAGCTTCGCAAGCTCTCCCTCCGCCACGGCGGAGTGATCGTCTTTTTCGACGAAGCAGACTCGCTCGGGAGCCGCGGGGGTCTCGGTGCGCCCGGACTGGGCCAACCGGGCATGGCCCATGGCGGGGTCAACGGCTTCGATTGCAATGGCTTTTCCTATCTCTCGCCCCACAGCCAGAAGGCGGTGCTGACCGAGATGGGGATCGAAATCAACCCCCAGACCGACCCCGCTCCCCCGCGCCGCCTGCGCGATCGGATCATCATGGGCATGGGAGGCGGCGGGATGGGCACCCTGCAGGCTCTTCTCACCGAGATGAACGGTCTCAAGAAGCCGCGCGGGATCACCAACAAGTTCCGCAAGCTCCTCGGATTCCGGCCCAAGCCCGCCCCCAAGTACCGGATCCTCACCATCATGGCCACCAACATGCCCAACGCCCTCGATGAGGCGATGCTCCGTCCGGGTCGGATCGACCGGATCTACAAGATGGGGTATCCGTCGAAAGACGGGCGACTCCAGACCCTCATCGGTTATCTCGACAAGGTCAAGCACGAACTCACTGACGAGCAGATCGAAAAGTTGGCTGTCGTCACCCCGTACTACTCAGGCGCCAAGATCAAGGACCTGGTCAACGAGTCCCTGATCCAGGCCATACGCGACAACCGTGACACCGTCACCTGGGACGACATCTGGAAGGCCAAGGCGCTCAAGGAACTGGGCCCTGCCGAGGACGCCGAATACATCCAGCGCGAGCGCCATGCGGTGGCGGTCCACGAGGCGTCGCATGCCGTGGTCGCACACACCATGCGCCGGCACATGGCGATCGACCTCGTCACCATCGAAAGGCACGGCGACACCGGCGGCATGGTCAAGAACCTGCTGGCCGAGGATCGATTCACCCAGTGGAAGTCGGAGTTCGAGACCGACATCATGGTCTCGCTCGCCTCCCTGGCTGGGGAGCGGATGTTCTTCGACGACGACAACTCCTCCGGTGTCACCGGTGATCTCCGTAGTGCCACGGCCGTCGCCGCCCTGATGGAAGGCGTCTGGGGCATGGGTGATCGTTATCTCTCGCTGACGGTCAACGAGACCGGGATGGGACAGGCCGGCAATGCCGCTGCAGTGGCGGTCGCCCGTCGTCAGGACGAGATCAACACCAGGCTGTCCGAGCTCTACGACAAGACGTGGAACTTGTTGGACGAGCATCGCGAGGAGGTCCTGCGGATCGCAGCGGTGCTGGAGGAGAAGAAGACCATCTCCGGAGACGAGGTTTCCCAGATCATGGGCATTCCGCCGGGAGCGAGGGCCATGCGGGAACCGAAGGGCTGGCAGGTCATCTTCGACGAAACCGACGACGCCCGTCACAACGGTGCCGTCAATCGCCCGGCCCCCGAGCTAAACGGCGAGCGCTCCGGCGAACCGGCATCCGATCCGGCCGAGGACCCTGCCTAAGAGCGAACCCAGGGTTGTCAGTCCGGGAAAACCCCAGCTAACAGCCCACAGAACGGGCTAACCCCCGAACCCGGGGTCCCCGAGGAGTTCGAGCTGGCAGTTGTCGGCGAGGGTGCGGATCTCCTCGCCCCCGTTGCGCTCGAACCGGACCAGAGAGGCACCAGTCTCGGCCAGGAGATGCACGCCGTCGCCCACGGGCCATGCCCGACGAATGGTGCCAATCGCCGCGGGGAGCTCGACGGTGGTGCGCTCGTCGGTAGCGACGTCGACCAGCGCCAGGCCACCCGGATCGCTTCCGACGAGGATGGTCTCGTTGTCGTACCACCCAAGGGCGATCGCCCCGGCCGGGCTGGACAGGCTCTCGACTTGTACCTGGCCCAAGCCGTTGAGCACGGTGTGCCTGAATTCAGATGTCTCCTGATCCTGGCCGACGACCAGGAGACGGCTCCCGTTGGGCGAGGGGAACGAGGCCACGGGAAGCCCGAGGTCGGGGCTGGCCGGCCAGATCCAGACTGCCGTCCTCCCCCCGAAATCGACCAGCATCACCGCCACCTGTACCAGGTCGACCTCACCTTCCACCGGCCGGGTGACCGCCGTCACTACCCCATCGCCCAGGGTTCCGAGGATCTGGGACCCGTTCCAATCGGCCACCTCGAAGAGCAGCTCCTCGCCGTTGACATGATCCACCAGGGCCGACTCTGAGGTATTGGGGTCCTCAAGGGTGAGAATCCGATTCCCGACAACTGCCCAGGTCTGGGCAGGAGTAGGGAAGTCGAGGTTGGTCCAGGTACCCGCGACCGGATCGAAGGCATACATTTGGCCGGCGATGCTTGTCGCCCGGGCAAAGTTTCCCTCGAGTTCGGTCTGGCCCAGGTCCGTCGGAGGGATGCGCTCGAAGGCGGTGGTCACCAGCACGCCCAGCATCGGCCGCTCTGGAGCGTCGGGATTTGCCCCGAGAACGATCTCTTCGGTGACGTCGTTGCCCTCGCGACGCACGACGATCGAGATCGAGTCCCCCACGGCACGGGTCGCCAGGATCTCGCGGAGGACGGTGGCGCTGGTCACGGGCTCGCCGTCCACCGAGACGAGCAGGTCACCCGATTGCAGCACGCCGTCGGCTCCGGTATTGGCGATGACATCTTCGACCGCCACTCCCAGGCTTTCCCCCACCAGCACTGCACAGGCCTGCGGCTCCGGGATCACCGTGGCCGCATCCGGCAGAGGCTGACGGGGCGGAGGCGACTGACCGCAAGCCGCTAGCACCATGACCATGAGGATCGGAATAAACCGGCGCACGGGGCTCTTCAGGCTAGCTGGAGGCTCCCTTTTGTCCCGTGTGCTCATCGAGCCAGGACAGGATGTCCGCCATCACCTCGCGCCCTTCGGGCTCGTTGAGGCACTCATGGCGGAGGTTGGGGTAGAGACGTCGCTCCACTCCGGGGAGACCCAAAAGCAGTTGGCTCGCTTCGGG
>JAICGW010000032.1 GCA_025922945.1 Acidimicrobiia bacterium
ACGCTTCTATCGCGAGGGACCTCCTCCCCAGGTCACCCTGGTGGATGCGGTCGATCGAGTCACACCCGCCCTTACCTCTTCGCTTTCGAAGTCGGCGGCTAGGGCACTCGCCAAACGTGATGTGCGGCTGGTCCTGGGATCCGCTGTCACCGCGGTGAGCCCCGAAGGCATCCAGCTCGAGAACGGCCAGTTTGTGGAGGCGGGAACCGTGATCTGGGCAGCGGGGATCAAACCGCACCCGCTTTTGGCGCGAACAGGGCTCGAGACCGATGGCGGCAAGATCCCAGTCGACGGGCATTTCCGAGCGGCGCGGGACGGCGTCTATGCGGTGGGCGATGCCGCCCTTTCACCCACCGGTGAGGGTGGATTCTCTCCCCCCACCGCCCAGTTCGCCCTCCGCCAGGGCAGGTATCTGGGGAAGAATCTCGATGTCATCCAAACCGGTCGAACCGTGGCGCCGTTCTCCTACCAAACCAAGGGCGAGTTGGTTTCGCTTGGTCATCGCAACGCCGTCGGCCGGGTGATGGGGATCCCGGTCTCAGGGCTGCTGGGCTGGTTTCTCTGGCGGAGTTACTACCTGCTGCAGTTGCCCACCACCCTGCGCAAGGCCCGGGTGGCGGCGGACTGGACCCTCGACCTCTTCTTCCCTCCCGACATCGCCTGGCTCCCCAGCTCGGACCTCGGCCCCCTCTAGGAAACCTAAGGCTTGGTGTTGCGGAAACCGCATGTTTCTGCAGACGGAATGACGTCAGCGCCCGATTTTTTGTCCCACCCCTCCCGTATGTTCGGGCGATGCATATCGACTGTCACATCTGCGTAGCAAGGGACACCGAGGCGTGCGAGGACTGCGTCGTCACGTTCCTTCTCAATACCCCGCGACCCTTCGACTTAGAAGATGAGGAGATCGAAGCCCTCGAGATCCTCGCGGAAGAGGGGCTCGTTCCCCGGTTGCGATTGCGGCTGGCGCCGTCGGATCCCCTATCGGAAACGGGCTAGCAACAATGGTCCGCCATGGGCCTTCGGGAGCAGTTACTTGTGGTCGGAAGCGAGGCCGGACTGGCGCGGATTGGGTTCACCTCGGCCGAGCCGTTTGCGGCGGTCGGCGAGGACCTGAAGTCCCGACGGCGCAGCGGTGCCTCCGGCCGCCTTGGTTTCACCTTTAACGATCCCGATCTCGCCACCACGCCCCGGCTGTCGTTTCCGTGGGCGGAGACGATTGTCGTCGGGGCCTGTCCATATGCCCCCGCTCGGGCCGGGGCGTCGGTTCCGGGGACCGTCCGGGTCTCGGGCGCCGCCCGTGCCCCCGGATACGCGCCGATACGGACCGCGCTTTCGAAGGTGGCACAAGTTCTGGGGGATGCGGGCTATCGAGCCCAAGTGTTGGTGGACGACAATCGTCTCGTCGACCGGGCGGTGGCGGTCCGAGCGGGAATCGGTTGGTGGGGGAAGAACACCATGGTGCTGGCGCCGGGCCTGGGCCCCTGGTTCCTCCTTGGTTCGGTCGTAACAGACGCCCTCATTGCTCCCGACCAGCCGATGAGTCGAGATTGCGGCAGCTGCTCGGCGTGCATCCCGGCCTGCCCGACGGGGGCGCTGGTGACACCAGGTCTTCTCGACGCCCGCCGATGCCTGGCAGCTTGGGCTCAGACTCCCGGTGTCATTCCGGTTGAGTTCCGGGAGGCGATGGGGGATCGCATCTACGGCTGCGACGAATGCCTCGAGGCCTGTCCGCCTGGCCACCGGATGAAAGCTTCCTCGGAGGGGATTCGTTTCTCCCTTGCTGAGATCCTGTCGGTTGCCGATCAGCGGTTGCTCGAGCTGTTCGGCCACTGGTTCATCCCCAACCGCGATCCCCGGATCATCAGGCGTAACGCCCTGATCGCAGCCGGCAATTCAGGTCTTGGTTCCCTGGCCGCGGTGGTCGCTCCCTACGCCGGCCATCCCGATTGGCTGCTTCGCGTTCACGCCGTCTGGGCCCTCTCTCGACTCGGAGGCCCGGTGGCAGAGGCGGTGATCGCCGATCGGGTACTCGCCGAGTCAGACCACCGAGTTCGACCTGAGCTCGTAAGAGCCGCGTTGACCGCTCATGCGTCGGCGGGGTGAGTGCCGGCACCCATCGGAAAATAGGCCAGGGAGGAGTATTCGGCGACCATGCGGTGACTGGAGAACGCCACCAGGGTCGAGATAACCGCCTCTCGCATCATCTCCACCCAACCCACCGGCATGCCCTCTTCGTCACGGTCGTAGAAGAGGGGGCTCACCTCTTCTTCCAGCAACCGGTACATGGCTTCGGCGTCGTCGCGATCCTCGCGGTCATGGTCGTCGCCGCCGATAGAAGATCCGAAAGCCCAACCATTGTGACCGTTGAAACCTTCCACCCACCAACCATCGAGCACGGAAAGGTTGAGGGTGCCATTGATGGCCGCCTTCATCCCCGACGTGCCGGACGCCTCCATCGGGGGGCGAGGATTGTTGACCCAGACGTCGCATCCCTGAACCATGAAACGGGCCATCCGGGCGTCGTAGTCCTCCAGCACGAATACGTGTCCACGTAGCTCTGGCAGCTTCGAGAGCTCGACGATCCGTTTGATGAAATCCTGACCCTGACGGTCGGCAGGATGAGCCTTACCAGCAAAGACCACCTGAACGGGCCGCTCAGGATTGGTGACTAGAGCCTGAAACCGATCCAGGTCGTCGAACATGAGCGTCGCTCGTTTGTAGGCGGCGAACCGTCGGGCGAAACCGAGGGTGAGGCAGTCATTGGGCAGCATCGTTTCCACCTCACGGAGTTCTTCCGGAGAGGCGCCGTGGCGGGCGAACTGGCGGCGCAGGCGTCCGCGGGCGAAGGTGGTGAAGATCTCCTTTCGCTTCTGATGATTGGCCCAGATGTCGGCGAGGGTGAGAGCAGCCAGATGTTGGGGGCCGTTGGGATCGAGGAGAAGGTCCGATGGCCAATTGGTCCCGAAAGTCTCGGAGAGGATGCGGCCGGCATCACGTCCAATCCACGAGGGAGTGTGGACCCCATTCGTGACGGCTGCTGCCGGACCGCCGATGAGGTACTCCCAATCGCGGGTTGCGACCTCGGCATGTCGTTTGCTGACTCCGTTGACGATTGAGGACATCTGGATGGCGAAGGCGCCTAGATCGAAGGTTGCATGGTCGCGGGCCACGCCGAGCTCGGAAAGGTCGGTGGTTCCGTTCTCCATCTCGGCGATGAACGGACGCAGGTAGTGATCGGCAATACCGCGTTCGAAAACCTCGTTGCCGGCAGGCACCGGGGTGTGGAGGGTGAACACGGTTTGTTGTTTGATGGATTTCATCGCCGTGGCCAGGTCGGCGCCGCCGGCGATGCGCTCGCGAGCCAACTCGAGCAGAGCGAGGGCGGCATGACCTTCATTGATGTGCCACACGGCCGGTTTGATGCCGAGGGCCTCGAGCGCTCGCACTCCTCCGATCCCGAGGATCATCTCCTGACAAAACCGCATCGCCCGGCCCCTGACGTACAAGGTGTGAGTGATGGGACGGTCACTGACGTCGTTCTCCTCGATGTCGGTGTCGAGCAGCAGGAGGGGTACCCGGCCCACGTCGAGCTTCCAAACCGCCACCTTCACCGGGCCGTGGGGAAACTCCACCTCGACCTTGAGCTGGCCACCGGTGGCCGAGGCGACCGGGCGCACCGGCAACCGCCGGACATCGAGGGCGGGGTAGATGTGCTGCTGCTCTCCTTCGGCCTCGATCTCCTGGCGGAAATAACCCCGACGAAACAAAAGCCCCACCGCCACCAGCGGGAGGCCCAGGTCGGAGGCGGACTTGAGATGGTCTCCGGCGAGGATGCCGAGCCCGCCGGAGTAAAAGGGAACCGAGGCGTGGATGCCGAATTCGGTGCAGAGATAAGCGATCGGTCCCGAGAGTCTCTGTTCCTGTCGCTGGTACCAGCTGTCTTCCGCCGCCAGGTACTGATCGAAGTCGGATAGGGCAGCCTGGTATCGCTCCTGGACGGCCTCCACCTGATTGATCACCTGCCAGTGCCCGGGGGCGATGGACTCCAATAGGTCGATCGGGTTGTGGGTGTGATCCCAGGCCACTGGATCGAGGTTTGACCAGAGACTGGTACCGGTGTAATTCCACGACCACCAGAGGTTGTACGCCAGTTCCACCGCTCGGGCATAGGTCGGGGGTATGGCGAACTCGACCTGCGGCAGGGTGGGGATGTTCACCTCGAAAAGATACCCGGCGGTGCTTCCAGGGAGAGAAACCGCACTGGCGCTGAGCGTAGGATCGAAGGAATGAGCCCCAAGATCCACTCTCAGGACGTAACCGAGGGCCCGGCCAAAGCGGGCGCTCGGGCCATGCTTCGCGCCGTGGGATTGACCGACGAGGACTTCGACAAACCGCAGATCGGTCTCGTCTCGGCCGGCAACGAAGTGACCCCATGCAACCTCTCGGGGCCGAGATTGTGCGCGGAGGCGAAGGTAGGGGTGAAGGAGGCGGGGGGAGTGGGCTTGATTTTCACCACCATCGCCGTCTCCGACGGGATCTCGATGGGTCACGAAGGGATGCGCTCCTCGCTGGTGAGCCGGGAAGTCATCGCCGATTCGGTGGAGCTGGTCATGCACGGCGAGCGCTTCGATGGCATGGTCTCCATCGCCGGCTGCGACAAATCCCTGCCGGGGATGCTCATGGCGGCCGCCCGCACCAACCTCCCCTCGGTCTTCCTCTACGGCGGCTCTTCCCGCCCAGGCCGGCACCGGGACCGGGATATCTCAATCGTCGATGTCTTCCAGGCGATTGGAGCGCACTCGATCGGCGAGATCGATCTCGAAGAGCTGGGTGAGATTGAGCGCCACGCCTGTCCTGGGATCGGTTCTTGCGCTGGAATGTTCACGGCCAACACCATGGCTTCGGTGGGGGAGGCCATCGGGATGTCGCTTCCCGGCTCGGCCGCGGTTCCCGCCGACGACAGCCGGCTCGACGACTATGCCCGTCGATCGGGGGAAGCGGTGATGTCGCTGCTCGAAGCCAATGTCCGTCCTCGTCAAATCATGACCCGACCCGCGTTCGAAAACGCCATCACCGCGGTGATGGCTTTGGGCGGAAGCACGAACGCAGTGCTCCACCTTCTCGCCATCGCCCACGAGGCCGGAGTAGAGCTCGACCTCGAGGACTTCGACCGCATCTCTCGCCACACACCCCACATCGGCGATCTCAAGCCCTTCGGGCTCTTTCACATGGTGGATCTCGATCGGATCGGGGGCGTGCCGGTGGTGCTGAAAGCTTTACTCGACGAGGGTTTGATCGAAGGCGATGTGTTGACGGTCACCGGAAAGACCATGGCCGAGAATCTGGCCGGCATCACATTTCCCGATGATCAGATGGTGATTCGACCGCTCGCGTCACCCATCGCCGCCGAAGGGGGAATCGCCATCCTGCGGGGAAACCTTGCCCCGGGCGGCGCCGTGGTCAAGACGGCTGGTATCTCTCTTGACGTCTTCGAGGGACCGGCCCGCGTGTTCGACGGCGAGCAGCTTGCCCTCGATGCCCTGTTCGAACATCGGTTACGCAAAGGCGATGTGGTCGTCATTCGCACCGAGGGACCTCGCGGCGGTCCGGGGATGCGAGAGATGCTCCAGATCACGGGAGCGATCAAGGGTGCCGGCCTCGGACAGGACGTCCTGTTGGTGACGGACGGCCGCTTTTCAGGCGGCACCACCGGGCTGTGCATCGGCCATGTCGCCCCCGAATCCGAGGTTGGTGGTCCGCTGGGCCTGGTCGCCGAGGGCGATCGAATTCGCGTCGACATCAGCCAGCGTCGCTTGGACCTCTTGGTCAACGACACCACCCTGGACGAGCGGCGGGCGGGCTGGAAGCCCCACCCTGCTCGCTACCCGACCGGGGTCCTGGCCAAATACGCCCGTCTGGTTGGTTCGGCCGAAACCGGCGCCGTCACCGGCGAGCCCTGATTTTCTGGCATAAATCCCGGCGCACTTTTCTGCGCCGGATTTAGGCAAGAATGAGTGGGAATGGTCAAGGTCTATGCCATCGCCCTCTCCCTCGGGGTTGTCCTTCTCATCGGCTGGATCTTCTCGGTCTACCTGGCCGGAAACGTTGAAGCCTGGAGCCGAATCAGTCCCGAGGAGCGATTTGGCAGGAGGGGGCGGCAGGTGGTGGCCGGCCTGGTCGGATTCGGCATGGCCGGGATGTCTGCGGAGTTCTCGCCCCGCGATCTTTCCTGGCCGGTTTGCCTGGTCCTGGCCGTTCTCGGCGCCGCCGCCGCCGCCTGGTACTCGAGCTGGATCGATCGTCCCCGCACCGAACCCTCGTAGCGATGCTGATCGTGTCAGACGTTCACGGGGCCTTCGATGCCCTGGCAGAGGTCGTCGCTCGCGGTCAGACGCTCTTGATCTTGGGAGATCTCATCAACCTCCTCGACTACCGGACCCGGGAGGGAATCATCGCCGATGTCCTCGGCGAGCAATTCGGAGCCCGGGTGGCGGGTCATCGGGCGAGCGGCGACTACCAGGCGATGCGCGATGCCTGGGGCGAGGTAGCCGGTGATCGCCGCGACGAAGTGAGGGCGGCGATCACCCGGGGAATCGAAGCGCAATACGCGAGTTGTCAGAAAGCG
Organism: Acidimicrobiia bacterium; assembly: GCA_025922945.1. Classification (GTDB taxonomy): domain Bacteria; phylum Actinomycetota; class Acidimicrobiia; order Spongiisociales; family ZC4RG35; genus JACCTH01. The sequence goes on from JAICGW010000032.1 coordinate 6,626, forward strand.
TTGACCGGAGCGGTCGGCTTTTGCACCTACGGAAATGTCGACAACCCCGAGTTGCTGGCAGCCGTTTTGCCCGAGACGATGCGTTTCGTCGATGGCGAGGTCCATGAGATCGAGGGGATGACAGTCGGCTTCGTTGGGGGAGGCATCTCCACCCCCCTCGCAGCGGCCGGGGAGGTGACCGACGAAGAGATGAGCCGAAAGCTCGAGAAACTCGGTCGGGTGGACGTGCTCTGCTCGCACCTCCCGCCCCAGATCGATGCCCTCTGCACCGACGTCATCACCGGTCGCAAAGAGAGGAGCTCCGCTCCGATCCTCGATTACGTGCGAACCTTTCAGCCCCGGCATCACTTCTTCGGCGATGTCCATCAACCCCGGGCCCTCACCTGGAGGGTGGGGAAGACCCAATGCCGAAACGTCGGTTACTTCCGGGCCACCAGACGTCCCGTGATTTTCGAAAAATGAAGCGGGCCATTGCGCTGCTGACGGTGGTCCTCGGCGCCTGTTCTTCGCCGGCGATTACGACCACTCGCCTCTCACCGTCGACGTCACTGCCACCCACCTCGGCTCCGACAACAAGTGCGATCCCGACGACGGTTGCCCCCACTACCACCGCCATAGTGACCACGACCACCGCTCCCGAGCCGGGCACGGTGCGTCCCGACTGGCTGGGAACGAGGGTCCTTCCCGAGCGTCCCGACGGGCTCGGCGTTGCCCAGCCAACTCCTCCGGAGATGCTCAACCGCCGGTTTCCCTCGCCCGACTTGCTGCCCCCGCCCACCGGAGAAGAGTTCGCGTTCACCCTGGGTCCGGTTCCGGCCGAGGTCGCGGCCCGATCCTCCTGGCAGGAGGGCTGTCCGGTCAGCCTTGAGGAACTGTCATATCTGACCGTGAGCTTCGTCGGGTTCGATGCTGCCAACCATACGGGTGAGCTGCTGGTCAACGCGGCCCACGGCGAAGGGATCGTCGAGGTGATGAGAGTGCTCTACGAAACCAGATTCCCGATCGAGGAGATGAGGGTGATCACCGCGGCCGAAATCGAGGCCCCGCCTACCGGTGATTGGAACTCCACCACCAGCTTCGTGTGCCGGCCGGCGGTGGGACGGGACAGCGGCTGGTCGATGCACGCTTTTGGCCTGGCCCTTGACATCAACCCCTTCCACAACCCCTATCTGCGTGGCGAGGTGGTGGTTCCGGAGCTGGCGAGCGCCTATACCGACCGGGCGACTTTTCGCCCGGGCATGATCGAATCGGAGAGTCCGGTGGTGAGGGCATTCGCGGATATCGGCTGGGAGTGGGGCGGCAACTGGCAGACCGCCAAGGACTGGATGCACTTTTCGGAGAACGGTCGCTGAACGAGTGCCTAACTAACCTGGTTGGAAGAAATGGTTGAAGGCACGGTTGAGTCGATCGAGATACGCGCCGATCCCTCCCAGGTCTTTGCTGTCGCTTCCGACCTCGACTCCTACACCCAGTGGGCGACCGGCGTGAAAGAGATCGAAGTCCTCGAAAAGGATCAGAAGGGTCGGCCCGCTCGGGCCCGTTTCGTCGTCGACGGGATGATCAAAGAGATCACCTACGTCCTCAAGTACAGCTACGACGAACCCCATTCGATGACCTGGGTTGCCGAGCCTGGACCCGACCTCAAAGAGCTCGAGGGTTCTTATGTCTTCAATGAGATCAGCGACGGTCGTACCGAAGTCGTCTATGGCTTGCGGGTTGAGCCTTCTTTCACGATTCCCGGGTTCCTGCGACGTCAAGCGGAAAAGCAACTCGTGGGAACGGCTCTGCGCGGCCTGCGAAAGCGGGTCGAACAGCTCGATCGCTAGTCCGACAATTCGGCGATCGTCAGCGTGAGCAAGGTCATATCCTGCGCTCGATGCGAGTCATCCTCGTCACCGGCAAGGGAGGAGTAGGCAAGACCACAGTTGCCGCGGCTACGGCCGTCCTCGCGGCCGACCGCGGGTACCGGGTCCTGATCTCCTCCACCGACCCTGCCCATTCACTCGCCGACGCCCTCGATCAGAAGCTTGGCGACGTCGAAAGCGAGATCTTGCCTCGCCTCTGGGGTCAACAAATCGACACCCAGAGCCAGCTCGACCGCCACTGGGGCTCGATTCGTGATCAGATCATGCAGGTCTTCGACTGGGGCGGGGTGAGCGGGATCGAGGCCGAAGAGTTCCTGGTCTTCCCCGGGATGGACGAGTTGTTTGCGCTCCTCGAAGTAGAACGCCACGCCACCTCGGGACGCTACGACGCGATCATCGTCGATTGCGCACCCACCGCCGAAACCCTGCGCCTGCTCTCGCTCCCGGAGGTGCTGAGCTGGTACTTCGAGCGGGTGATGCCAGCCGAGCGCAGAATCATGCGGGCCGCCCGTCCGCTGCTCACCCGCCTCACCGATCTGCCGGTTCCGGAGGACAACGTATTCCAGGCCGCCCAGTCGGTGTTCGAAGGCGTGGAGAAGGTGAAAGCCCTGCTCGCCAATCCTCAGGTGACATCGGCCCGATTGGTGGTGAATCCCGAGAAGATGGTGATCGACGAAGCCCGGCGAACATTCACCTATCTCGGGCTCTTTGGTTACGGAGTGGACGGGGTCATCGTCAATCGAGTTCTACCCGACATCGTCTCGGATCCCTATTTCGACCGCTGGCGGTCGATCCAAAAAGGCCATCTCGAAGCCATCGATTCGGGGTTTGCCGATGTACCGCGGCTGCGGCTCCGCCTATTCGACGACGAGATGGTCGGAATCGATCGGCTCCGGACCATGTCAGAGGAGCTTTACGGCGCGCAGGACCCGGTGCGGGACTTCGCCGGGCACAGCCCGTTCCGGGTAACCGAGAGAGGGGGCGAGGTGACGATGGAGATGAAGGTGCCGTTCGTCGACAAAGGTGAGCTCGATGTTTTCCGCCACGGCTCCGAGCTCTATTTGCAGGTTGGTCCCTACCGGCGCTCCTTCGTGCTTCCCGACACACTGCGCCGCCGTCAGGTGACACGCGCCAAGCTCGACAAGGGAACCCTCCGAGTCAACTTCGGTCCGGTTCCCACGCGAAAGAAAAAGTGACCGAATCCGAGACCCTCGAAGCGCTGCGTCGCGCCGGCAAGCGCTTTGCCTATCACCTGGCCATGGCCGGCGTGGAAGGCCTTCGTGCCGTCTCGGCCGTTCTCGATGAACTGGCGAAGGTGGGACGGCCCGACGAGCCCGACGCGACCACTCGGTCGCAGCGGATCGAAATCGAATAACGATCGGCGCATCGCCCCCCTTCCAAAAAAAAATGATCGGCGTTGATATCGGGGGCTCTCATATCAAGTTGGTTCGGTTGGAAGAAGGAGTGGTCACCGAGAAGCGAAGGATCGGGCGGCTCGAGGACCACTGGCTCGAACAAACCGTCCACCTGGTCAACGCCTTCCAAGCAGTCGGTGCGATGGGCGTTGGCCTCGCCGGGCTGGTTGATCACCGGGTCGGGCGTCTGATCTGGGCTCCACACATACCCGCCGTCGATGTCGAAGTAGCTTCGGAGTTGAGTCGCATGCTGGGTAGGGCGGTGGTGGTTGACAACGATGCCAACTGCGCAGCCCTCGCCGAAAGTCGGCTCGGTCCCGGCGCCGGCGTCGGTTCGGTGTTGGTCGTGATGGTCGGCACCGGAATCGGGATGGGACTCGTGCTCGGTGGCCAGATCTATCGGGGGAGGGCGCTGGCAGGAGAAGCGGGCCACATGACGATCGTCCCCGGGGGCATCGAGTGCGCCTGCGGTCGGAAGGGATGTTGGGAAACCTTGGTGTCCGGGTGGCGGCTCGAGCAGCTCTGGGATCTCGGTCCACGGGGGGCGACCGTCTCGGCCATCGCCTCCGCCGCTCGCTCGGGTGATGGCAGGGCCCAGGCATTGCTCGCCGAGGCGGGCCGCTGGCTGGGCCGCGGGCTTGCGAACTTGATAGCGGTGCTCGACCCGGACTTGGTGGTGGTCGGCGGGGGAGTGATCGAAGGCGCCGGTGAAGACATCCTGGCGCCGGCACGTTCCGAGATCGGGTACGCGCTCGAGGGTTCCGATCACCGTGAAACGACACCAGTGGTCCCCGGACGGTTTGGAATGTGGTCAGGAGCGGTCGGAGCGGCGTTGCTTCCAACCGCTACCGATGCAGGCGGCTTATCCTGATCCGATGGATGGGGATCAGCGAACGGGCGGCTCCGTGCGACCTGACGAAGTAATTCCTCCCGAGGCGGGGGGTTCGATCCAAGCTCGGCAGTTGGCCAAGGACGCCGCGCTCATGCTGCCCAACCTGGTCAAGCTTCTGGGCCGGCTGGTGAAAGATCCCCGGGTGCCGCGGCGTTCCAAGCTCGTTCTCCTCGCGGCGGTGGGTTATGTGCTGTCGCCGATAGACATCCTCCCCGAGATGATCCCGGTGGCGGGAATCCTCGATGATCTGTTTCTGGTCGCATTCGCCCTCAACCATCTGATCGAGCGGGCGGGGGAGGAGATCGTCGTCGAGCACTGGGACGGACCCCAGGACATACTGGCGATGGTGCGCTCGGCGCTCGGCACCATCAACGACTTCGTTCCCCAAAAGATCCGCAAGCTGCTGGGACGCCTGGCCGGCGGCTGATGGTCCCTGTCTCTCCCCCCTCAGGGGGGAGTGCCGGCGGAGCCGGGAAGGGGGTGGTCCCCATCTCGCTGACCGTTCCCCAATTCTCCACCGATCCCCAGCACCTTCTCGCCTTGGCGGCGCGGGCCTCGGACTACGGATTCAACGGGCTTTTCGCTTTTGATCACCTCGTGCCTTTGGGAGATCCCCATCGCCCGGTTTTCGAATTGACCGCCATCCTCGGTGCCCTCGGCGCTTCCTCCGAGGTAACGGTCGGTTCTTTGGTGATGAGGGTGACCCTGCGACGGCCAGAGATAAGTGCCGCCGCGGCGGCGACGCTTGACGCTCTCGTCCCGGGGCGAGCGATCTTCGGACTCGGTGTCGGGGACTCGATGTCGGCCGAGGAAGCCCATCGCTTCGGGCAGACGCTGCCCTCACTCGACGAACGGGTCGGCCTCCTCGGCGAGACCATCTCGGCGGTCAAGTCGGTGGCGCCGGCGGTCCCGGTGTGGGTCGGGGGCCGCCATAACCAACTGCGAGAACTGGCCGCTCGCTCGGCTGACGGCTGGAACGCCTGGGGCGCCGACTTGGCCGAGCTGGCCGAGGAGGCGGCGGAGGTCCGAGCGAACGCCGGCGAGAGGCCATTTACGATTTCCTGGGGCGGAACCCTGGTACTCGCCCCGGACGAAGCCACTCTGGCGACGAGGATCGCCGAACGGGGCGGGTCGGAGGGAGTGGTGGCGGGCACCCCTCCTGTCATCAAACGGCACCTGGAGGAGCTGAGCGGGCTGGTGGATCAGATCATCGTCTCGGTGGTCCCCAACCGCCCTCCCAACTGGGAGCTCTTCTCCCAGGCGGTCCTGGGCGTTGCGTAAAACTCGTTTTTATCAGGCAGACCGCTCGCAAATAAGTGCATCGAGCGCGGAGAACGCTGGATCAGCCAGAATCTGGGCGTGGAGTTCCGCCGTATCGACGCGCTGCCGCCTTACGTTTTTGGCACCGTCAACCAGCGCAAGCTCGAGGCGCGCCGGGCGGGGGAAGACATCATCGACCTCGGCTTCGGGAATCCCGACATTCCGAGCGCGGTCAACGTGGTCGACAAGCTGATCGAGGCCGCCCAGAACCCGCGCAATCATCGGTATTCGGTCAGCCGGGGGCTGCCCAACCTGCGCAAGGCGGCGGCCGATCGCTACTGGCGGCGATTCGGTGTGGCTCTCGATCCTGATGCCGAGGTCATCGCCACCATCGGAGCCAAGGAGGGTCTATCGCACCTGCTCTGGGTCCTGGTCCAACCAGGCGATGTGGCCGTGGTACCCGAGCCCTCCTATCCGATCCATATCTACGCCCCCGGGCTGGCCGGCGCCGAGGTTCGCCGCGTTCCGGTCAGCGCCGACACGACCTACTTCGAACGGCTGGAGGAGGAAGTCGCTCGCGCCCCGAGGCCACGCGTCGTTATCTGTGCGTTCCCTCACAACCCCACCACGATCTGTGTCGATCTCGGATTTTTCCAGCGCCTGGTGGCGATGGCCCATGAACACGGTTTCCTGGTGGTTCATGACTTTGCCTACGCCGACGTCCACTTTGACGGCTACGAGCCGCCGTCGATCCTCGAAGTGGAGGGAGCGAAGGAAGTGGCGGTCGAGCTCTACACGTTGACCAAGGGCCATTCGATGGCCGGCTGGCGGATGGGTTTCTGCGTCGGCAACCGAGAGGCGATCGCGGCCCTCGCCAAGCTCAAGAGCTATCTCGACTACGGCACCTTCCAGCCAATTCAGATTGCCTCGATCATCGCCCTCAACGAGGGCGATGATCATGTGGCCGAGGTCCGCGAGACGTACGAGAGACGGCGCAATGTCCTCGTCGACGGACTCAGCCGCAACGGGTGGAAGGTGGAGCGACCATCGGGGACGATGTTCTTGTGGGCGCCAATTCCGGATCCCTATCAGGAGCAGGGTTCGATGGCGTTCACCCTCGACCTGCTCGACCGGGCCAAGGTGGCGGTCAGTCCCGGGATCGGCTTCGGGCCCAGCGGTGACAGCCACGTTCGTTTTGCCCTGGTCGAGAACGAGCATCGCATCTCTCAAGCGGTCCGGGGCATTCGCAAGGCCCTCGACCGGCTCTGAGAGGGGTGAACTACCCTCACGCCATGGCATTTTCTGACGGAAGCGCCGACTTTCGCTCCGACACCGTCACCCGACCGTCCGAAGAGATGCGCCGGGCGATGGCGGCGGCCGAGGTTGGAGACGATGTCTATCACGACGATCCCACGGTCAACGCCCTCGAGGAGGAAGCGGCGGCGGTAGTCGGAAAGGAAGCGTCGGTTTTCATGCCGACGGGGACCATGGGAAACCAGATCGCGGTCATGTTGCAAACCAAGCCCGGCGACGACGTGCTCGCCGATCCCGGAGTCCACGTTCGCAACGTCGAGGCCGGGGGACCGGCGGCGCTTTCCGGAGTCGCCTTTCGCACGGTCGATTCGACTGCCGGGCAGGTGACCCCCGCACAGGTAGAGGCGGCCATCGCCCAGGCCGGGTTCTTTCCCCGCATCAGGCTCATGATCTGGGAGAACACCCACAATCTCTCTGGCGGAAGAGTCGTGCCGTCCGAATTGATGTCCGAGACCAGCGCCACTGCTCGCCGCCACGGCCTGGCAATTCATCTCGATGGGGCCCGGATCTTTAATGCCGTGGTCGCCTCGGGAGTGGCCGCCGACATCTTCGCCGCCACAGCCGACACCGTGCAGTTCTGCTTTTCCAAGGGTCTGGGAGCACCCGTCGGGTCGGTGCTCTGCGGTACCCAGGAAATGATGGGGGAGGCTCGCTATCTCCGCAAGCGCATGGGCGGGGGCATGCGTCAAGCAGGCGTGATCGCCGCTGCCGCTCGAATCGCGCTCCGCGATCGGGATCGACTCAAGGAAGACCATGAGCTCGCCCACTATCTGGCGGAAAGCCTCGACCGCGCCCATCCCGGTCTGGTCGATCTCGCCCAGGTGGAAACCAACATGGTGCAGATCCAACCCGAGCGCCTTCCCCGGCCTCTTCCCGAGTGGCGTGAGGCTCTGGCGGCTGAACGCATCAAGATCAACCCGGCGTTTGGCGGCATCCTCCGCCTGGTGACCCACCGCGACGTCAATCGCGACGACGTCGACCGGCTGGTTCGCAGCCTCGGCTGATCTCAGGTGGCGCTGGCCGTCCTTTTCCCCGGGCAGGGAAGCCAGTTCCGGGGAATGGGAGCCGACCTCTTTGATCGTCGGCCCGATCTTCTCGGATCCATAGCCGACGAGATCCTCGGCTGGTCCCTCCGCCGGATGTGCCTGGAGGCCGAGGACGAGGAGTTGACCCGGACCGAGTACGCCCAACCGGCGCTATACGCCGTGAGCTACGCCCTCTGGGCGGAGATGGCTGAGAAGCTGTCGATGGCCCCCGTGGCCGCCGCCGGCCATTCGCTTGGTGAATACACGGCCCTGGCCGCCGCCGGGGCCCTCGAATACGAACAGGGGCTGGCGTTGGTGGCCGAGCGGGGCCGGGCGATGACAGGCGCCGCCGATCACGAACCCTCGGGGATGGCGGCCGTGATCGGAACCGACCTTGAGGCCACCGAGAGCGCAGCTCTCGCCCGCCGACAGATGGGGGGACGACTTTTCGTCGCCAATATCAATGCTCCCGGCCAAATTGTGGTGGCCGGCGGTGCCGAGGACCTCGACTGGCTCGAGGCGGAGATGCCCAACCTCGGGATCAAAAGGGTGATTCGGCTGAACGTGGCGGGAGCCTTCCACTCTCCATTCATGGAAGCTGCCGCCGACCGCCTGGCGGCAGCCCTGGCGGGGGTGGAAATCGGACCCAGCCGCTTTCCAACCTGGAGCAACGTCACCGCCGAACCCCATCAGCCAGAACACATCAAGGATCACTTGGTTCGCCAGGTGATCTCACCGATCCGGTTCGCCGACACTTTGCAAGCGATCGCCGCCGCCGGGGCCGATGTTTTTCTCCATGTGGGACCGGGCGATGTCACTGCCGGACTAGCCAAGCGATCGGCCCCCGGGCTGCGCTATCTGGTGGTGTCGGATCACGCCGGGATCCCGCCCGTGATTGAGGCTCTCGGTACCATCGACTGAGATAGGAGGGACGATGGCCAATGCAATGATCACCGGCTGGGGAAAGTGCATGCCAGAGGCGGTGCTGTCCAATCACGACCTCGAGCAGATCGTCGATACCAGCGACGAGTGGATCACGACCCGGACCGGGATCAAGGAGCGCCGGATCTCCCACGCCGAGGTGTCCGATATGTCCGCCGTCGCCGGAGCCCACGCTCTCGCCGCGGCCGGAAAGACCGCGGCCGATTTGGATCTGATCATCGTCGGCACTTGCACCGGCGACTCGCTCATCCCCTCCACAGCCTCCCTGGTGCAGGCAAAGCTGGAGGCTTGGCAAGCAGGCGCCTTCGACGTGAACGCCGCCTGCTCGGGCTTCATCTACTCACTCGTCATCGGCTCGAACATGATTGCCGCCGGAACTCATCGCACGGTGCTCGTGATCGGGGCGGAAAAGCTTCACTATCACCTCGACTTCACCAATCGGGCGACCGCGGTCCTCTTCGGTGATGGCGCCGGGGCAGTCGTCTTGGAGGCGACCGACGAGGACGTCGGCTTGCTGGCTTCCGAGCTGGGCATGGACGGTTCCGCCGCCTCGATCCTTTGCATCCCCGAGCATGGCACCTCCGGCGATCGCAGGAATCCCGATCCCCGCGAGTCGGGAATCAATATGGATGGTCCCGAGGTCTTCCGGCGGGCCGTCACCACCATGGGCGACGCCTCCGTCCGCGTCCTCGAAAAGGCTGGCATCAGCCTGGATGACATCGGCCTCCTGATACCCCACCAGGCGAACGTGCGGATCATCGATGCCACCGCTCGTCGACTCAAGCTCGACCCCGCCAAAGTCATGATCAACATCGAGTCCTATGGCAACACCTCGGCGGCCACCATTCCTGTCGCCCTGACCGAGGCCCTCGAGTCCCACCGCATCGAGCCGGGAGCGATCATCGTCCTCGCTGCCTTTGGTGCCGGCCTCTCCTGGGGAGCGGCGGTGATTCGGTGGGGGCAGCGGGTCGAGCCATTGGGGACGAGCGCTGCCGCCCTGCCCCCCAACAATCGCAGCACGATGGATCTGCTGGCTCCCAATCTCGAGTTTTTCGGTCACCTGGCTAGTTCGTGACCCGCACCGCCCTTGTTACCGGGGCCTCCCGGGGGATCGGTCGTGCGATTGCCCTCGCTCTGGCCGACGACGGTCACGTGGTGGCGGTCAACTTCAGCGCTTCGGAGTCCGCCGCCAATGCGGTCGTGACGGAGATCGAAAGCCGGGGCGGTAAGGCCGCAGCCTTTGGGGCTGACGTGTCCGACGCTCAGGCGGTGGAGGGGCTCTTCGCGTCGGTCATGGGCGAGCTGGGGCCGGTCGAGATCCTCGTCAACAACGCCGGTATCACCGCCGACAACCTCCTGCTGCGGATGAGCCCGGAGGAGTTCGACCGAGTTCTGGCCACCAACCTCCGCTCGGCGTTCCTTTGCACCAAGGCGGCCCTGAAGTCGATGCTGCGGGCGCGTTTTGGAAGGATCATCTCGATCTCCTCGGTAGCCGGCATCGCCGGCAATCCCGGGCAGGCCAATTACGCCGCTTCCAAGGCCGGTCTCATCGGGTTTACCAAGTCGGTGGCCAAGGAGGTCGGAAGCCGCGGTATCACCGCCAACGTGGTCGCTCCGGGATTCATCACGACGGATATGACCGCCGCCCTTTCCGAGGAGGTCAAGCAGGGGGTTTTGTCCTCTCTCAGCCTGGGAAGGTTCGGGGAGCCAGAGGAAGTGGCACAGGTGGTGGCCTTCCTCGCCTCCGAACCGGCGTCCTACGTCACCGGCCAAGTTTTAGCAGTAGACGGCGGTCTGGCGCTTTAATGCCAGCGAGAAGAACAGGAGAGAACCAGCCCGATGGAAAAAACTGATATCGAAACCCGACTGCGGGACGTCCTCGTCACCGAACTCGGCCTCGACGCCGAAAAGATCAATCCGGCGGCCAACTTCGAGACCGATCTCGACGTGGACTCATTGGGCGTCGTTGAACTGCTGATGGCGATGGAGGATGAGTTCGGGGTAAAGATCCCCGACGATGAGGCCGAGCACATCCACACAGTCGGCGAAGCCATCGATCTGGTTCATCAGAAGCTCAACTCCTAAAACATGCGACGACGAGTAGTCGTCACCGGGATGGGGGTGATCACCCCGGTCGGCAACGACGTCGATACCTTCTGGCAGTCCCTGATCTCAGGCCGTTCCGGAGTGGGTCCCATCACTCATTTCGACACCACGGGGTATCGCACAAAAATCGCCGGTGAGGTCAAGGATTTCGATCCGGAAGACCATTTCGACAAACGCGAGATCCGCCGCCTCGATCCTTTCTCGCAATTCTTCCTGGTGGCCGGGCGCCAGGCACTGGCGCAGGCCAAGATCGCCTTTGCGCCCGAGGACGCCGACAACGAACGGGCCGGGGTCATGGTGGGAGCAGGCTTCGGAGGCATGGGTACGTTCATTGACGAAGTGGCCTTGATGTTGGACCGGGGTCCGGACCGGGTCAGCCCCACCGGCATCCCCAAGATCATCGCCAACATGGCCGCCGGCCTGGCCTCGATCGAGAACAACTTGCTCGGACCCGTCAGTTGTGTCGTCACCGCCTGCTCGGCGTCCGCCAACGCCATTGGTGACGCCGCCGAGCTGATCCGGAGGGGGGCGGCCGATGTGATGCTCGCCGGGGGCTCGGAGGCCGCCATCACCACCTACGGGGTGGCCGGGTTCAATCAATCGCGCGCGTTGTCGGTGCGAAACGACGAGCCTGCCCGGGCTTCACGGCCCTTCGACGCCGAGCGCGATGGATTTGTAATGGGCGAGGGTGGTGGGGCGTTGGTGCTGGAGGATCGGGACCGGGCGCTGGGCCGGGGGGCGGAAATCATCGGCGAGATCGTCGGCTACGGGATGTCGGCGGACGCCTATCACATCACTCTGCCGCGACCCGGCGGGACCGGCGCCGCCCGAGCCATGAAGGCGGCAATGACCGACGCCGCCCTCAAGCCATCCGACATCTCCTATATCAACGCCCACGGCACCTCGACGGAGGCCAACGATGCCACCGAAACCGCCGCCATCAAGATCGCCTTTGGCGATGAGGCTTATCGGGTGCCGGTGTCGTCGACTAAGTCGATGACGGGCCACATCCTCGGCGGGGCGGGGGCGGTGGAGGCGATCGTCTCTTTGCTGGCGCTCAACCAGGGAGTCCTGCCGCCCACCATCAACCAGGAAACCTCAGATCCAGAATGCGACCTCGACTACGTCCCCAATGAGGCCCGTCGCTTCTCGGGGGAATACGCCATGTCGAACTCCTTTGGCTTCGGCGGCCACAACGTGGCGCTGGTCGTGGGGTCGGCCTCGGTGGCGGGGGCCGAATCCGCCTAGCCCTCTTGCTGGTCGCGCTCCTGGCGGTATTCGGCGATCGAACGGGCGGTCAGTGCCAGGACGACCAGCAGTCCGGCACTGGCGACGATGAAGGCTCCGATCCCGATCAAGCTGGCGGTCAGCGGACAACCGGGAGCGGGCGCAGGCTGATCGGCTCGACAGGAGACGTTGGTGATGACGAAACCCATCCAGCCCACCAGGGCGCCGAGCACCAGGGAGGGGATGACCAGATAGGGGTTGGGCTTCATGAATCCCGGCCGAGGGCCCGTCTGATCTCCTCGGGGGCCAGTTCGGGAGGAATCATCAATCGCGAGCCTCGTTCGATCAACGGCCTTACCGCCAGGCGGACGTCGGAGGAGGCGGCCAGGTAAGTGGCGGCGATCATCTGACCCAACCACACCCAACGCCCCGGGGAGGGGAGCCAGATCGACCCCAGAGCCAGCACTGGGGGACCGGCGCGAGCGACGAGTAGAGCGCCGGGCAGGCCACGGGCGTAGAGGAAGAGGAGGAGCCACGACGCGCCCGCCAACCACGGCAGGGTCCCGAGATCATCGCTCAGGCTCACAAGAGCGGTCAGGCCGGGAGCCGCGAGGAGAACCATCGTCAGCGCTACCGCCCTCCGGGGGATACGGGCAGCCGCGGCCGTGCTTCGCACCCACCCACCCAGCGTGGGATCGGCGAGGAGAAAGCTGCTCGCCCCGATCAGTGCTACTCCGAAGTACCAGGGAGCAGTCCGCTCGTGGAGGAGGGCGATCGTTGCCGCGATGACGATGACGGTGACTGCCAGGCGATAGCCGAATCGGCTGCTTTCAATGAGAATCGCGGCGACCGCCAGGGCGGTGGCGATCAACAGGCAGGCAACAAGGATGAACGACGTATTTCGACGCCACGGGGCCGGTTCATCAATTAGCACCCAGGTCCACGCCACCGAGGACGCCAGGGTGGAGGCGGTGGCCCACCAATGCCGACCCCGCATCTAGATTCTGTGGGCCCACAGATAGGCAGGACCTATCTGGGAACCCTGGGTTCGCATAAAAGTGAGCTTCGCAGAAAAAATCCTCCACGCCGACATGGACGCGTTCTTCGTCGAGGTGGAGCGGAGGCGCCAGGCTTCGCTCCGCGGTCGGCCGGTGGTAGTGGGCGGTGCCGGGCGACGGGGGGTCGTGGCGGCGGCCAGCTATGAGGCCCGGGCATACGGGATCCACTCGGCGATGCCGATGTCGCGGGCGCGATCGGCCTGTCCCCACCTGGTGATCGTCCCCCCCGACCACGACCATTACTCCGACGTCTCCGCCGAGGTCTTCGCCATTTTCTCGAGCTTCACTCCCCAGGTCGAGGGACTGTCTCTCGATGAAGCCTTTCTCGACATATCGGGCCTGCGCCGGCACTATTCCGACCCGGCCGAGGTGGGGAGGACGCTCCGAAAGAAGATCCGCCACGAGCTCGATCTCCCGGTCTCGGTGGGAATCGCCGCCAACAAACTGGTCGCCAAACTTGCCTCCGAGGCCGCCAAGCCGGATGGTCTGCGCCATGTTCCTGCCTCCGAAACCCTGAGCTTTCTCCACCCGCTTCCAGTCCGAGCAATCTCGGGCGTGGGGGAGGCCACCCACGCTGCCCTCGAGGCGTTGGGGGTGACCACGGTGGGAGAACTGGCCGAAATCGACCCCGAATTGCTGGGGTGGCGGCTGGGGCGGGCAGCGGGGACACATCTGGCTGCCCTCGCCCGGGGCCAGGATGAGCGGGCGGTCGTGTCCGATCGCCAGACGAAGTCCGTGTCGGTTTCCGAGACCTACGAGTTCGACCTCCGCACCCCCGCGCAGATCGACACCGAGCTGTTGCGACTTTGTGACCGGCTCGGCGCCCGCCTCCGGCGGGCAGATCTCGGCGGCCACACCATCGCCGTGACCGTTCGCTATTCGAACTTCGAAACAGTCGTTCGCCAGACCACCCGACGGTCGGTGGTCACAAGCTCGCACGATCTCTTCGCCGCCGCCCGCGAGCTTCGGTCCCAGTTCGACTGGAGCCGTCCGGTCCGGCTTCTCGGAATCGCGGTGAGGGCCCTCTCGGAGGCAGGCGATTCCGGTCAAATGAGGACCGATTCCGATCCGCGCTGGGAGGTGGTGAGCAGGGCGATCACTAACGTGCGCGAGCGTTTCGGTGAAGATTCGGTTGGTCCGGCGCGAGTGGTGATGCGCAAGGACATTTGATCGTGAAAAGCGTCTTAGCAACCCGGGTCGAATTGCATCCCGAGTTCGTATACTGACGTGAGTCGCCTCGGATGAAAGAAACAGGAGTCAGAGGTCATGCCGCTGAGTGACCGGGAGCAAAAGATCCTGGCGGAGATCGAGCGTCACTTCCACGCGGAAGATCCCAATCTGGTGCGCGCGGTGCGTCGCATCGACCGCATCGGCAACAACGGCAGCCGTTGGGCGACGGTAGGTGTAGTCCTGGGACTGGTCCTCGTCGCCGTTGCGTTCAGTCGCAACACGATCGTCGCGGTGGCTGGTTTTGTGCTCGTCGTTTGGAGCGCCAACTACCTCGTGCAGAAGTTCTTAACGCGTCAGAGTGGTCGCGAGACAGAGTCCGAAGACACCGACAACACAATTCGCAATAAAGGTCGCCGCCGCTTCAGACGCGACTGATCCACGCCGCTACAGTGGCGCACCCGCCGATCACACATCATCAAAACGAGGGGTAGTCGGCGGACGAAAAATTTTGGAGGGATACCGATCGCGATGCCGTTTCCGATTCATTCGAAACGCGAGCGCGTCGGTTCGTTTGTGGCCGCTGGCCAGTTGGGAGGAGAGGATCGTTGCAGCAGGCTTTTACGGCGGAGCAGACGTGCAGGCTGACCAACTGCACACCACATCAGTTGCGCTACTGGGACCGGATGTCGCTCGTGAAGCCGAGCATCCAACAGACAGGGGGCAGGCCGGGCGTCCGGCGTCTTTATTCGTTTCGTGACCTCGTCGCTCTACGCGTCGTCCACTCGTTGATCGTCAATGGCATGTCTCTCCAGCGGGTGCGGCGGGCTTGGGACTATCTCCGCCGACACGGCGACATGGAGATGCACATGAGCCAAATGAAGCTGATATCCGAGGGCAAAGCGCTTTACGAGATCAGCGCCCAGGACGGTCTGGTGCTCGATGCACTGCGGGAGGGTCAGCTGGCTTTCTTTGCCGGACTCGATCAGATCACGCGCGAAGTGACCGAAGACGTCACCCGTTTCGAGCTCGACCGAGACCAGTTCTTGCAGATGCTGCGCCGGGTCGAGGACGACGTCAACGAGGAGCGACGGGTCTCAGCCGAGGGCTGAGTCCGATCCGGATCGCCCGCCGAGGCCTCGAAAGAGGCTGGCTGGTTGCAGCCAGACGAGCCACCGCCGCCACGGGGTAAAGCGCCGTTGAATAGATCGCTCGGCGATCTCGAGGGCCGATCGGCCGTCGGTGACGGTGCGATTTCCAAACACGTGGGCGGTGAGTCGATCGGCCAACGGTCGCAGTCCCGCTTCGCCGCCGAAAGAGGAGGCGATTTCCGTGGGAGTCTGTGAGGGGGCGGGACGGTGACCGAGATCGGCCAGGCGATCGATGAGCTCGGCCCATCCGGCGCCGATGTCTCCTCGCCCCAGCCGCCGAAGCCGGTTGCTCCGGCGCAGGAGCTTGGCGATCGGAATCAACGTCACTAATCCCACCGGCACCAGCCACCACATCCAGTCGAAACGGGTCGCCCGTGCACCCAATGTTTGTCCGTCTGTGGGGTCGAGTTGTTCTTCGAGAAAGCGACGGTCGATCCCGGCCAGTGATCCAGGCAGATCGAGGGGTCCCTGAGCCGGATCGACCGGGGCCGGCAGGTACTCGGTGGGGCTGAATCCGACCGCGGCCGCGGTGGCGGGGTTGCTGCCGTCAGAGCGCGGGGTGGGATCAAAGCGAACCCAACCCTGGCTATCCATGAAGAGCTCGACCCAAACGTGGCCGTTACGAGCGCGCACGACGATGACCTCGCTGCCGTCGGGTCGGGGCTCGATTTCTCCCGGCGAGAAGCCAAAGACGAGCCGGGCCGGGATTCCCAGCGAGCGAGACAACACCGCCATCGCGGCAGCAAACTGCTGGCAGTAGCCGCGGCGGTAGTTGGTGCTTTCCGGCTCCAGAATCCATTCCTCCAAATTGAGGGTGGTGTGACCGGTGGTGACGGTGGGGTCGTGGACGAAGCCGCCGGTGCTGCGAAAGAACTCTTCGAGGATCAGCCCCCGCTCGAAGGGGGTGCTGGCCTGGGCGGTGATTTGCCGGGCGAGGGCGCGGAGGACGTCGGAGAAGTCTTCGGGCAGGTCGGTGTAGAGGCTGGTCAAGCGCCGGGAGGGAGGGTCGGAGGGCCGTTCGACCGGGGAGAGGTTGAAGAACCCCTCGTCCTGGGCGTTCTGAAACATCGGCGAGAGGGCGTTGTCCTCGGTGGCCAGTACCGACAGATTGGGAACCGGGATCTCCGATATCACTCGATACTCGAGCCCCTCCTTGGTGAGGGCGTCGAACTTGATCGATCCATCTTCGCGACTGCGATAGCTGGCGCGAAGCAGTGCATCGTCGGTCTGCAGGCTCCGGGGGGAGTAGAGGATCGGGATGTGGGGCTGGCGCAGCCCGGCGATGCGGACAATGCTCTCAACGAGAACAGTGTCACCTCGAAACGCGAAATCTTCTGCCTCCCAATCAGATTGATCCTCCGCCCGGGCATAGCCAAGATTGCCCGGCCGGAATTCGGTGCCGTCGAAAGTGTCGAGAGTGATCAGCTTCCAGTAGAGCTGGTCATTCGGCGGCGCCGACGGAGAGACGCGGGCGATGAACACCACCTCGGGGTTGTCTGCAATCAGATCCTGTTGGAGGGAGGCGAACTCGTTGTAGGTGATGCCCCCGAAAAGCCCGCCACCGAATCCGGTGGGATTGCGCCATGCCACCAGCCCCGACTCCGGGACCGAAGCAGCAAAACGAAATGTGGACAGGGTGCCTGCTAGGGCCACGACCGCAACCATCAGGATCGGCATGCCATAGGTGTGCGAGGGCAAGGGCTGGCCCGAGGGTCGTAGACGGGCCCGGCCTCCGCTGCGATCGCTGGCCGCGGCCCAAAATGCGAGTGCACCAACGGCGACCAATGCGGCGGGAGCCCACCAGGCGGGGGGTCGCCGATCGAAGGTAGCCGCCAGAAGGTAGAAGGCGAGGATCGGGATCGTTGCCCGGAGCGGTCGGCGAACGAGGAGCCCGGAGATGGCGAGGGAGCCCAGCGTCCAAAAGACCACTGCCAGCACCCCCACCAGACCGGGGGAGGCGGTCACCGGAGCCGATCCATATCTGATCAGCTCGATGGCAACGGCCATCTCCGCTCCGACCGCGGCTGGTGTTGCGGCGGTGGGAAGGAGGCCGCCGGCGAGCGTGTTGGCGGCGGTGAGACGGGCGAAGACCAGCGAGGCTCCTCCCAACCCGAGCAGGAAGGTGGGGACGGGTCCCAACCGGGCCAGGCGAGAGGCGGCCGTCACCGCGGCTCCGATCAACGTGGCCACAATCAGGACCGAGACCAGGTCGGGGTCGGTGGGACCTTCTTCGATCAGCCTTCCCATCCGGTGGAGGGCGAGAAGGAAGGCGCCAAGAGTCGCTAGGAGGCCGAGGCGGGTGCCCATGTCCTCACTCCAATGTGGCCAAAGGCCTGGGTCCACAACGGTGCCCACCTGGCTCCCGATTCCGCCACCAGGGTCTTGACCGCCATCCGCTGGAAGCTCGAGAGGAGCGGGCCCGGGGTGTCGGTGGCGGCCAACAGCACCCCGGCCCGGAACTGGCCCTCGAGGAGTCGCAGCACCGCCAGCAGATCTTCATCAGGAGTTCCGGTGACGAGGACCAAGGCTCCGCCTTTGCCGCTCCGACGCAGGCGGGCTGCCACCGCTCGCAAGTCGATGGCGGGGTGCGGCTGGATCTGGGCCAGCCCTTCGAACGCGGTCTGCGCATTTGCGAGATCGATCAGCCCTCCCCCCATCCAGAGATCAGCGGCGAAGGTGGAGGCCAGGTGAACCGAGACGGAAGCGACTCCTCGCACCGCCCGCTCGAAGTCATCGGGGGTCGCATAACTTCGTTTGCGAACGTCAAAGAAGATCAGAGCCCGCGATTGCCAGGGAGTCTCCATTTGGCGGATCATTAGCTCGTCGAGGCGGGCGGTCGAGGGCCAGTGGACCCGGCGCAGATCGTCTCCCTCCTGGTAGCTGCGCAGGGTGTAGAAGTCCTCGCCTCCCCGCCCGCTGTGCTCGGGGCGGCTGGCGCTGGTGGCGGGGTCCCGACCGCGCACGTTGGGATAGCCGGAGAGAGCCTCGACGGCGGGGTAGACGATCAGCCGATCGTCCACTCCGTGGGCGCTCTTCGTGCTGGCGAGGCCGAAAGGATCGCGGACCTCAACCTCGGCGGGGCCCACCGTGTAGATGCCGCGCGGTCGGCAGACGATTTGATACGAGGCCGAGGCGATGGCCTCCCCGGGAAGCGACCCGATCTGGAAATGGGCAGTGCCGAGACCCCCGACGCCGTCTTCCACTGTCAAAGCGGGAGCGGGCAGGCGTCGCTGGTTCTCGATCCCCAAGGCCACCGCCGCTCTTTCCCCCTCGTGAACCATGCTCGGTTCGAGCTGGCGGGAAACGCGGATCTGGGGGCGGAGGACGCGGGTGATCAGCAAGGCACCGAAGACCGCCGTCAGCAGTGCGGCTCCGGCGGCGAGCAGCTCGATCTCCCCCAAGGCCACCCAGGCGAGAAGCAGGGCGAGGCCCGACCCGAAGACCGAGGCTCCTCGCGGGGTCATTGCTAACTCGACCGGTGAATGGGAATCTTGATCCCGTCCAGCACCGCCGCCAGCAGCTCCGGAGCTGTCACCCCGCGCATCTGCGCTTCGGGTCGGAAGGTCAGTCGATGTTCGAGGACCGTCCCCGCCAGCGCCTTGACGTCATCGGGGGTGACGTAATCCCTTCCCTGAGAGGCAGCCAGGGCTCTCGTCGCTCGTTGCAGATAGAGCGCCGAGCGCGGGCTCGCCCCCAACAAGACCTCGGGGTGACGCCGGGTGCCCTCAACCAGGTCGATGATGTAACCCCGAACTGAGCCCACCACCTGGACCTGGCGGGCGACCTCGATCATCTTGGCGATATCGATGTCTGTCACCACCGCTTTGAGATCGTCGAAGGTGGATCGAAGGCTATGGGTTTCCATCATCTCCAGCTCCTTGTCGCGGCTGGGATAGCCCACGGCCACTCGCATCATGAATCGGTCGAGTTGTGCTTCCGGGAGGGGATAGGTGCCCTCATGCTCGATCGGGTTCTGGGTGGCCACGACCATGAAGGGCTCGGGAAGGGCGCGGGTCACGCCGTCGGTGGTGACCTGTCGCTCCTCCATGGCTTCGAGCAGTGCCGCCTGGGTCTTGGGACTAGCGCGGTTGATCTCGTCTCCCACGACGATGTTGGCGAAGATGGCACCCGGCTTGAAGACGAAGGAGGACTCGTGGCGGTCCCAGATGGACACCCCGGTGACGTCGGAAGGCAGCAAGTCGGGGGTGAACTGAATGCGGTTGAACTCACAATCGATCGATCTCGCCAGCGACTTCGCCAGCAGGGTCTTTCCTACCCCGGGGACGTCTTCGATCAGGACGTGTCCCTCGGCGATGAGACAG
>JAICGW010000033.1 GCA_025922945.1 Acidimicrobiia bacterium
ACTTCGTGCCGCTTCCTGGCTCGTGATCTGGGGCGCCGTTATTGCGCTTGGGGAGCATGCGGGGTGGGCGACGCTGCTGGCCTTAGACGAGGCGCGGTTGAACCCGCACGCCCGTGTCCACTTTTTCATGGCCGGGGTTTATGCAGCAATCGGCGGCATTCTTCTTTGTGTGATCGCTCTCACGCTGCTCCGCGAGGGACACCGCGTCGCTTGGTTCGCGCTGCTCTTTGCGCTAGTCGTGGGAGGAACGTTCGAGGTCGTAATGAACGGACCCACCGGGCTGCTCTTCCAACATGGCTTCTCCACCACCGAGAGCATCCCCAACGGTATGGCGCTCTTCGGGTATCCGTTCGCGTGGCTGGCCGCACTGGTCATCGCCTGGCGGCCGGTCTTCGCCGGCGGGCCAACGGAGTCGTTCTGAACCCCTGGTGTCGGACACAGCTACGTGTGACGTGGTTGAGAAGGGGGTCAATGACCCCTGTTTCACTAGGGCGAAACCTCGCCGGGCTTTTCCTCGTAAGCCCGCAGCCGGACGGTGCCTTTTGACCATGCTGCGTCCAAGAGGTCATCGCTGAGCATGGCGATTGCGTGTTTCCCCGCGAGCGTGTCGATGATCGAGATCTCGAGCCGTCCATCGGGCAACACCCGAGCATTACCTGTGCGATGCGGACCAGGGGTGTCATAGCCGTAGAAGTCCGCGATGGTCTGCTCCAGAAAGACTGGCGCTGTCGTCCCTACCTTCGCCGCGGGCGACGAGTTGATCGGCGTCAATTTAAAGACGGTGATCGATCTCAACTCAGATCCCTCTTCATCTTCTCGACGGCACGCTGCTTTGCCGCGGCGTCCGCTTCACGCTTCTTCTCTGCAAGATGCTTCGCGCCGGCTGCGAGCTCCTCGCGCAGGAAGTTGGGCTTCTCGCGCCCACTCGCGAACTCAACCTACGGTGACACGACCCCGCCGGCCGCGACCATCGATTCGAAGGGCGACATGCCTTCCAGGCGGGCAAGGCTGGCGGGCAATCGTCTCGTTAGGGCGCGACCCGGCCACCGGCAAGCGTCGGCAACTGTCGAAGACGTTCGCCAACCGGGAAAAGGCCGAGGCATGGCTGAAAGAGAATCGGGCCAAGAGGGCCGCGTCCACCGCCGGGAGCACCGGGGAACTTTTCGACCGCTGGCTGATCAACCAACGCCACCGCTACGAATCAGGGAAGCTCTCGGCCTCGACCCTCTCCTGGTATTCGTCGGCGATCTCGAAGCATCTCCGTCCCTCGTTGGGTTCGATCCCGGCGGCGAAGGTGACCAGCTCTCAGCTGCAAACCCTCATCGCCTCGAAGGTGGGGAAGGACTTCAAGCGGTCGTTGCCGTCGGCTGACCGTCGTCCTCCCGGGCGGTGTTCAGCTTTGCGGTGGAGGAGGGATGGTTACCGCGCAGCCCAGCATCTCGCTTGGAGGGTGCCCGACGTCGCGGTGAGTAGCACCGCCCGGGTTTGGCCTCTGGATGACGTACGCCGATTCCTCGAGGCCACCAAGGAATTCGGCTCCATCGCCATTCTTCAAGATCGGCCGCTCATGACTCCCGCGGCGTCATCGACCAGCTTCAGCGGGACCTGAATACTCGGGTTGTAATCGAGCAGGCCAAGGGCCTGGTGGCCCAGTCCTCAAACCTCAAAATGGACCAGGCCTTTGACCGGATTCGGGGCTATTCGAGAGACCACAACCTCCGCCTGAGTCAGGTGGCTGGTGACCTCGTGGCTGGAAAAATCGATCCCAACATCCTCGCCAGCCCTGTCAGCGAGTCGCGGCAACCGCTATAGTTTCCAACGAATCCGCTACTCAAGACCCCGGTAGCCCCAGTGTTTGAACTGAGAGGCCCGAGGGATGAGCCAGCAGACAGTCCGACAAGAAGACTGGGCAGTCATAGCGTTTGATGGTGAGATCGACCTGGCGAGGGTCGATGACCTCGCCCGAACCCTGTCCCGGAAGTGGAATCCGACCAAAAACCTCCTGATCGATCTCTGTTCGGTTTCCTTTATGGACTCGACCGGGCTCCGATGGCTCTTCGACACCTATCTCGACCTAGTCGAGGCGCATCGGGAGATGCGGCTCATCGTTCCCGAGGACAGCCAAATCGAGCGACTTCTTTCCATTGTCGGTGCTGAGCAAGTTTTCCTGATTGACAGAAACCTGGATAAGGCGTTGGAAACGATCGGCTCCGGCGAAATCTCGTCAGTTTGGGCCAAACCCTCGTTCGGCCTATTCGATGGATGAGCGCCTGCGCCTGATATTTCGGGAAGAGTTCCACCTCGACGACTTGACCCCCCGAGCCGTGCGTCACCGGATCGCATCCTTTGAACCTCTCCTGGGAGACGCCACCTTGGCGATCCAGTTGGCCGCCAGTGAAGTCAGCACCGCCTTCGCCCGCGAGCGGGAACCGGACTCATCCATCCTCTTCCGACTGCGAGGTTTCGATCTTCTCTTCAGAGTCGAGGTTTCTAACTCGCTGTCGGAGGATTACCTGCTGACGACCGAGGACGCCGGCGAGCGATTCCTGCGCCGTCAGGTACTCGACGACTCCACCGATCGCTGGGGAGTTTTGGGCAACGGCTCTGCCGTCGTCTGGTTCGAAAAGTCGAGGACCGCACCCACCCTCGAGGAGGTTGCCGAAGAGCCGGGCCTCTCGGAGTAGAGATTCACCACATCGTCGGTCACCGATCCGAAACCCCTTGTATGTCTGAGGATGGTTGACCCCCTTAACTATCCTTCCCGGTCGTGGTCGGCCTCGCGGACTTGCTTCGCCCTCCTTGGTGGCATAAGGCGGCAGCTTGCCGGAACGAAACCCAGACATCTTCTTTCCGGGCCGTGGGGAAAGCTCTAATAAGGCGAAGGCGATCTGCACTGAGTGCCCGGTTATGAGTGCTTGTCTTGAATTTGCTGAGCCAAGGCGAAGCACCGAACGGAATCTGGGAGGATTAGGGGAGCGTGAACCTTGACTGGGGGTCAAGAGGTCGGGAGTTCAAATCTCCCCAGCCCAACTAGATCATTCGGACTTACAAGACGTTGACGCCCCCGTATTGGCCGCCTAACCGGCCCATTACATCCGCATTCGCCTTTTCTGGGCGAGTGCTTCCAGATCTGTAGCGAGCATCCCTACCAGGTCTGGGAGGTGTTGGAGCGGCAGAACTGCTGCTACTGACTCGGCGGCTGCGAAGGTCTCCGGTTCGTTGGCCTTGTTCCGGTCAAGTCGAGATGTGTCGCCTTTCGTGATCGACGGCTGGAGGAACAGCGCGTTGGCCAGGATCGCCCAGACAGTCAATTCGGGATGATCGCGCGTGGGATCGTCGATAGACCCAGCGCGCTTGTCGCTGGTGGCGGTAAACGCTGGATCGGTCGCGAGATACCGAGTTGTGCCTACCCCGCAGAATTCGATTGCGGACGTGCACATGGAACACGGCTGCTGCGTACTCCACAGTGTGTCCCCGGATAGGTCCCGCGATGTTCGAACTCTGGCGAGGGCATTCAACTCGGCGTGTGCCAGCGGGGTATTTTCGAGGACGTCGCTGCCGGTTATCGGGTCATAAGCATGGTTGCGGCCCCTGGCGACGATCTCGCCGGTTTGGTCGGTGATGGCTGAACCACACGGCAATCCACCGGCCACTAGTGCTTCAAAGGCTCCTTCGAGGGCGACCCACGCGGCTGTATCCAGAGCGCCCAACTTTGTTTCGACTGTTCCCATGCCCATCTCCTTTCAGGATGCCCACCTGCGGTAGAACCCAATGGGGACTTCGGCTGGTGCGAGCCATTCCGATCCCGTGCGCCGCACGCGAATACGATCCCTCGCGTGACCTACGCGGAGCTCATGGAACTCATTGAGCGGTACCGAAGCCAGCCGATCGAGACAGTCCGCGGAACGTATTTCACCGCGAGCAGCTATATGGGCTCTCCTGTGTTCACCCCGGTTTCGACCGGCCTCGGTCGGAGCGATGGTCGCAAAGCTGCGGAGAGGTTCTTGGAGCGATTCAACGTGACCGGGAGCCTGCGGCCCGGCGACTACAGCGACGTGACTCGCAACGCTTCTTACTTGATTGGACTCATACTCCACGATCGGCGTTCTCGGTAGAAGCGAATTCTCGCGAACGGTCACGAGAGTTCTGCCGGCATGCCGTTCAGCCGGCTTCGGCCTCGGCGATTACCTCTGCAATGAACTCCTGAGAGTGCTCTATATCGACGCGGTAGTAGAAGCCCATTGAGACACAGGGCACATCCCCCCATGAGGTCACCCCGACGACGACCTCGGTCCCCTGGATATCGCGCAGGATTGGACCGCCGGAGTCGCCGTAACAGGTTCCTTCGTCACCTCTCGACTGGTGCTGAGACACCCGCAGCCATGCATCCAGCAGGTTTTGGAATGAGCTCTGCGCGATCGCCCGATGGTCGAGATATTCGATGTCCCACGGTGGCGGCTCGCCGACGAAGCTCCCTCCATATCCCACAACGGTGAAGCTTTCGCGGGATTCACCGTTGCGAGGTTGAGTCGACCTTCGGAGGTCTTCAAGGTTACCGAGCTCTGCATAGGGCATCGGTGTGATATTCGAGGGGTTTGCCAGGATGATGGCAGCGATGTCGTGGGGATTGGACACAGGACCCCAGTTGTAAAGAGGGCTGTTCACTACCCGGACGATGTCGAGACAGGTGTCACAACGTGTCTTGGTCTCCGGCGGGTTGAAATCCGACGGGTCCTCGTCGAAGCTAACCCAGATGTCGGCCTGTTCGTCGTCGCCAGGGACGGGAAACCCGTTCGAATCGATGATGCCGTCGGCGACGAGACCATCGGCACAGTGACCGGCGGTCAAGAACACCAACGGATGAATGAGAGTTCCGCTGCAGTAGACGCCCAATCCAAATTCGGGTACGTCGATCACCCGCCAGTCGATCATGATGGCGCCTACTGCGGGGTAGGCACCTGACGTATCCGCCTCGCCCCAAGTGATGCCACTTGCAGGCAGCGCAATGCCCATCAGTAGAGCTAAAACGCTGATTGCGCGAACAAGTCGCTTTCCTCGATCCCCCATTGCCGTCCTCCGGTATCGCCCTCTCGCAGCCACCCCGTACCTAGCTTTTGCTCAGGGGCGGCCGTCTAACCGATTCCCTTTTCCGCTGTCAGGTCCTTGAGCAATTCATGACAGCGGAGCGCCCTTTCGTTGTCTTGATCCCGACACTGCTCAATGAACTTGGTCACGTCAGGGTGGTCCGTGGAGTGGGCGTCCTCGAGATATTTCGTGTACGTCTCGGCGCCCTGTAAGGCGTGATACTGGATGCTGATGAGGTCGTAGACGATGTCGTCGGCGACCACGTGCCGTTCAGCCATGTTTGCTCCCTTCGCTTACCGAGTGCTACCCACCCGCCCGGCTCCACAACCGCATTCTGCGGAAGCACCAGAGTTCATTTGTTGTAATCGGTTCGGGGACGCTGGAGGCCGTCTTCATCCATCTGCAACCGGATCAACTCGATCAGGTTCTCCTTGGCCGTCTTGACGCCGGCCTTCTTGATGGTGTCGGTTTGTCCCGCCCTCTTCAAATCTTCCTCGACGATGTTGGCTGGGTCGCCGTGGTCCTCATAGGGCAATTTGCATCCGCACGTGTAACACATGGAGGGCCTCCCTTTTCATTTTGGGTCGAAGTCCCGAGCGGGGTCGCTGAAATCAAGCGCTAAAAGCCGCACAGGCCGCGCCCTACTAAGGGGAGTCGGGTCTTCGGATCCGATCGGCTTCAGTTTGAATCTTGGCCCGGTCTTCTTCGACCCGGTCCTTGACTCGATCACCCGCTCCGGCGAGTTCCCGGCGCGCTCGGGGCATTTCCTCGTCGAGGCGGTTGAGGGCACGACCCCACCGATCACGCATCGGCTGGATGCCACCTCCTCCAACCGCCACGATCACGACGCCCACCACGATCGCCAAGATCGCATAGAACACCGCGTTCAGGATCGCCGGTGCAATTTCCAGCTGGGACAGGGCGGCGAAGATGCCGACCGTGAGGATGGCGACTCCGGCTACATTCGCAAGCAGCCGTCCGTAGCCGAGGTTTCCGAGGGCGGCGTCAACCATCTCGCGGACGGCGGCGGCTATGGCCGAGGCGACGACGATGATGAGGATGGCAGCGATGACGCGAGGGATGTAGGCGATAACCCCCTCGAGCATGTCGCTGATCGGGTTGGGACCAAAGATCCCGAAGGCGAGCTGGAGAACGAAGAGGAACAGGAGGTAGAAGACCAACTTGCCAAGAATGCCGCTGGCGTCGTACTTGGTCCGCTCGAGGGCCCGCTTCACGCCCCCTCGCTCGACCGCCCGGTCAAATCCGACTCGCTCCAGAACCTTGTCGAGAGCGTTCCCGATCGCCTTGGCGATGAAATAACCGATGATCAGGATCAGCAGGAAACCGAGGAACTTGGGCAGGAATGCCGCCACGTTGGCCCAGGCATTCTCTAGTCCCTCCCTAAAACCATCCATCGAACCTCCACGAGCCGAGTTGAGCGTTGGGTACCCGAGCGACCATCGGCCCAAACAACAATGCCCCTCCCGGGTCAATTCGAACTCATAGCATGAACCACCTGAGCATGGATCTGGCGGCCAGGGCCGACCCCTATTCGGGCGAGTGACAGCGGATGTCGATCGAGACAGTCGACGATCTGAGGTCCCACCTCGTTCTCGCAACGAGAGTCGAGCTTTCGACGATCCCACCTTATCTATACGCGATGTACTCGATCGAAGATCAGGAATCCGAGGCTGCCCGGCTGATCGCCAGCGTGGTTGTGGAGGAGATGCTGCACGTCGCACTTATCACCAACCTCTTGCTCGCCGTCGGCGGCGAGCCCTCCTTCCGCTACGACTTGATTCCGTCGTATCCGGGCTTTTTGGCTCACCACCAGCCGGATCTCCTGCTCGAGTTAAGGGAGTGCACGCCTGAACTGATCGAGGGCACGTTCTTGGAGATCGAAAAACCGCGGGCACCCGGGGCGATCCCGGAAGACGACAACTTCGAGACGCTGGGTCAGTTCTATGCCGCGCTGGAGGCGGCTCTGGATGACCTGTCCGAGGTCTCGGATATCTTCGCCCAACACCAGCCAGGACGACAGCTGTCGGAGCACTCGTGGTATGCACCCGTCCAATTCGACGCCGAGGACAGCGGGGGTCTTCTCCTGATTCACGACAGGGCCAGCGCCGATGAGGCGCTCGAGATCATCATCCATCAAGGGGAGGGTGTAAGCGACGAGCGCTGGGCCGACCCGTCTCATCAGGAGCTCACCCATTTCCGCAAGTTCCAACAGCTCGCCGACGGGACCACCGCCATCGGCCGGACATGGCCCGTGTTGAGCAACCCCCGAACGGCAGATCTTCCCCAAGGCCTGCAAGGCGTTTCCGATCTCTTCAACGCTCTCTACGGACTCGTCTTCCTCACGATGGACGACCTGTTCTCCGGTTCCGGGGACCAGGAAGCATCTATCGGCCGCCTCTATGGCTTGATGTCCCGTTGCTTGGCTCCGACCGCCCGGCATCTGGTCCGCCAACCGGTCGGCGAGTCGATGACCGCTGGTCCGACATTCGAGGTTTACCGCTTTGAGGGAGATCCTTATGTCGAGACAGCGACTCTGGCTGCCTCGGTCACCCGGGACCACCCAGAGTTAGAGAAGGTCGCTTCCCAGGTGTCGGCCTTCGCAAGCGCCTCGGCTCCGTCGCCCAAGCCTCTACGGACTTAGGTTTCGTCGCGGTGGAGAACGTGGGCCAAACGGTCAACGGTCAGTAAAACGACCAGCAGAATCATTGGCAGCGTCAAAAATGGGAGAGCCGCTCGAATCAGAACTTCGAGCAACGAAGCATCCGCCAGCGAACCATCCAACAACCGTTCCACATCCACTCCTGCGGCGCCCTTACCCGCACCAGGCACGTTTCATGCATTTCTTAGAGCAGAAGATCGGTCGTACTAGTCATCTGCTTGACGTAGACTGGTGACATAGCGCACGCCAATGCGTGCAGCGCCTTCTTCGCCTCACCAACCGGGTGAAGTTTCCGCTGGCTCTGCCGGTGCGACCGTCGACCTTCGGTCGGCGTCTGTTTCGGGGGCACCGTCAGAGGGCTAGTGCTGACGGTTCGAAGCAGAGGAGCAAGAGATGTCCAAGGTCGATATCACCAGCCGTGCGGCGAAGGCGGCCTAGCTGTGGCCAAGCAAAACGATCGAACTCATGATGGGAACCGCCAGCGCTGTATCGGGTGCGGGCATCCCCGAGTCGAGCACCGGTCTAGCGCGTGCTCTGTCCCCAAATGCGTCTGCAGCAACTACACCAGCCATCTCGACCTGAAATCGCCTAGCGGAACCGCGGTCAAGTAGCCGGTCGGCGTCGCTTCCCATGAGCATCCGCGCGAAGGAGGCCGACGAGATGTTGGGCGTCCTCGTTCGAATCGCCGACGCGATCGAGTCGATCAGCCGCCAACTCGAGGAAATCAGCGCCACGGTGGAGGCCATGCGCCAGGACCAGTGGGACATTCCCAAGGCCATCAGGGGCCAGCCCCCAGGCGAGACCTCCTATTAATTCCTGGGCCTCTAGCTGGATCGGCGCCGGCCCAGTAGCCAGCCGGAAAGGAATGCCCCCAGAACCATCCAGCCGGGGGCGGGTTCGCCTTGGGAGTGGTGGGGCGAGGTATCGCGGGAGGCGGCGCGTTCTGCCCCCGCTACGGGCGTGATCGACGCCTCATGCCGCTTGGTCCACACCTGGGTGAGTTCAGCCCCGAAGAAGACGATGA
This sequence comes from Acidimicrobiia bacterium, assembly GCA_025922945.1. GTDB lineage: Bacteria > Actinomycetota > Acidimicrobiia > Spongiisociales > ZC4RG35 > JACCTH01. The sequence continues at coordinate 8,790 of JAICGW010000033.1, forward strand.
GGGCGGAGTAATAGATCCAGACCATGATGATGATCAAGGAACCGGCGACGCCATACGCCGACCCAACGTCGCTTGTTCCGAGATAAAAGCCAATGGCGAACTTTCCAATGATGAAGAGGCCAGCAGTGATAAAGGCTCCCAGCCAGACATCGCGCCATTTGATCCGGACGTCAGGCAAGAACTTGAAGATCAGAGCGAATAGCACTGTGACGACGAGGAGCGAAATGACGACGTCCATGACGGCTACAAAAGGAGCGAGGGATTCGACGCTTCCAGCGAGTTCTGCCAGGGCTGCCGTGGCCGTGCTCACCGCCAAAGAGACCAGCAGCAAGAAGCCCGCTCCCAGCACTGCAGCTAGCGAAAGCAATCGCTTCTGGAGCAGGCGCCAGATACCGCCTCCAGGTTGGGGCTGAACGTCCCAGATGGTGTTGAGCGCATCTTGAAGCTGGGCAAAGACTCCTGAGGCGGCGATCACCAGCACGGCCACACCGAGGGCGACCGCCCAACCAGTTCCCGTCGTCCGCTGAGCTTCAGCTATCGCATCGCCGAGCAAATCAGCCGACTCGGCTCCCACCAGTCCTCGCATCTGGTCGACCAAACGATCGCTCACGACTTCGGCACCGAAGGCGACCCCCGCGATCCCGATCAACGCCACGAGCAAAGGCGGGAGTGAAAATGCGGTGTAATAAGAGAGCGCTGCCCCCAGCCGGGGTGCCTTGTCCTCGACCCAATCCTTGGCTGCATCCACTACCAGCCGACCGACATTCATCCGCTCCTCCTCGGCTCGAGTTTCCCCATTAGTTCATAGCCAAAACAAAGGCGCTGGGGGCTCTGGGGCGACGACATGCGGCATGCAAATCCTGCATAAAACTTGTAACCACCGGTAGGACCGTTGCCGGGGGCCGCTTTGAGGTACAACCGAGTATTCTCGGGGCGCCGCAACGGAAGGGACATCCTTCCTGCGTGGCATGAACGGAACTCACACAACGGGAGGAATCAATTGAGAGCTACACAGCTCACCCGTTGGCGTTGGTTAGCCATTGTTGCCGTTTTGGCGATCGTGGCTGCCGCATGTCAGCAGGGAGGCGGTGGGACCACCGCCGCTCCTTCTGACGGAGGCACCGCAACCACCTCCTTATCAGGAGATACGGGCGCGACGACCACCGCCGCCGGGGAAGAGGAACCCACCACAGGGGGCGATCTCGCCACCTATCGGATGGGGATTTTCTCTGACACCACCACCGACAACTTCTGGGCGTATTACGACCCGGCGTCGTCGGTGTGGACCGGTTACATCCTCAACGACACGAAGTCAGCTCTCTACGGCAACAGCTATCCCGGCATCGAGTTGACCAAGGACCTTGCCGCCAGCTCCGAGGTGCCGACTGGCGCCGCCGAAGGCGATGGTTGGGCCATAGAAGTGGCGATGAGAGAGGACGCCATGTGGGATGACGGCACACCCGTCACAGCCAATGACGTCGCTTTCACGTTTGCCACGGTTCGCGACCTGGCTCTGGGCGGCAACTGGCTGAGCGCCTGGCCGCTTCCGGATCCGGAAAACCCAGATGCCATTGGCTTGACCGACGTGCAGGCGGTTGACGATTACACCGTCAAGCTCGTCTTCAACCAACAGCCCGGCCTGGTCATTTGGCCCCACTCGGTCGGCACCGCTCCGGTGATGCCGGCTCATACGTGGGGTCCCGTCGTCGAAGAGGCCAAGGCCTCCGATGATCCGGCGGCAGCTCTGTATGCCGCTTCGGGCGTCGAGAACGACGTCGCCAGCGGGCCGATGAACTTCGTCGAACGAGAAGAAGGTGCCTTCGCTCGGAGCGAGGCTAACGACGTCTACTACGACCGCGGAGTGGAAGTCGAGTCTGGCGGGTTCAACTACACCGTTGGCCCATTTACCGATGAGTCGACCTTCTCCGTTTACGGAGGCCAAGACGCCGCGGTACTCGCGCTCAAGGCGGGCGAGGTGGATTACCTGCTCAACCCGCTTGGCATGCAGCGTGGCCTCTTAGCGCAGGTGCAGGACGATCCCAACCTGACCGCCGTGGTCAACCCGACCTTCGGGTTCCGCTACCTGGCCTTCAACATGCGTGAAGAGCCGATGTCAATCCCGGCTTTCCGGGATGCTCTGGCGTTGATGATTGACAAGGAGTTCATGGCCAACAACGTCCTCCAGGGCGCGGCCTTCCCCTTGTACGCCACCATGCCAGAGGGCAACCGGAAGTGGTACAACGCCGAAGTAGCTGAGAGCTTTGCCTCCAACTATGTCGGCAAGACCATCCAGGAGCGGCTCGAGGGTGCGGTCCAGATCCTCCGTGATGCTGGCTTCACCTGGGAGACAGAGCCCACCGTTGCCACCGACGCTGAGGGCAACGTCCTCAACGCCGTTAACAACGGTGTCGGGATCGCGTACAACGGCCAGCCCGTGCGCCCGCTCGAGATCTTGGCTCCAGGACCTGGGTACGACCCCCTGCGGGCCACGTACTCGATCTGGATCGAGACCTGGCTCAACCAGCTGGGCTTCGAGGCGGAGGCCAATCCCACGGACTTCAATGCCCTGGTGGCGGCGGTCGATCCGCAGGCCGACAACACGGCCGCGTTTGACATGTTCATCCTCGGATGGTCGCTTGGTAATCCGGCGTTCCCGGACTATCACCACTCGTTCTTCCACAGCTCCAACGACATGTTGGTCAATGGTGGGTCAAACCGCGGTGGGTACGCCAGCGAGGAATTTGATGCCCTCGCCGACGCCTACCAGGCGGCTCAGAGCGAAGAGGAAGCCTACGACCTGATGTGGCAGATGGAGGAGGTCCTGCAGAGGGACAAGCCCTACATCCTGCTCTTCGACACCGGCATCCTCGAGTTCTACCGGACCGAGTCGGTTGCCTTCCCGTTCACTGAGACCTTGGGTGGCTTGCAGTTCATTCAAGGCATGCAGGAACTGGTGACGGCAGCCAAGTAGGAAAGCCGAGAGAAGATCTAGGAGATGAGGGGCGGATCAATCCGCCCCTCATCTGAATGCAACTCACAGGGACCAACCGAATGCCCGGCTGTTAGCCTCGGCTGGCGCCACTAGGAGGGACGCCTTAGGTGCTCAAGTACGTAGCGAAGCGACTCATTCAAGGGCTGCTGCTGTTGATGCTGTTTCTGGCTTTGCTGTACATCCTCCTCGACGCCCAGCCTGGCGACATCTCCCTCCAGCTGAGTGCTAACCCTCGCCTCCCTCCCGAAGCCCAAGAAATCGTGCGCGAGCGCCTCGGGCTCGACCAGCCCTTGTTAGGGCGAACCGTCACGTATGTTTTGAACTTCTTTCAGGGTGATCTAGGACTCTCTTTTACGCAATACCCGCGTACGGTTGGCTCGGTAATCCTGGAGAAGTTACCGAGGACCATTCTTCTCTTTCTTTCCGCGACGATCCTGGCCTATTACATGGGATTCGCCCTCGGCAAGGTGATGGCCTGGCGGCGGGGAAAAACTGTCGAAACCGGTCTGACGCTGGGAGGAGTGGCCGCCTACACCGTCTTCTATCCGTGGTTTGCAATCCTCATGCTGTGGTTTTGGGGCTTTCAGTTCGGACTATTCCCGCTCGGTAAGTTCATCGACGTCGATGAGTGGACCGGTGCTCCAATGGCGGCCAACCGCGTGTTCATGCGGATGCTCATATCGCTCGGCATCCTCGGGCTTGTTTTGGGAGCCGTCTCCCTACTTGCCCACCGCCTCCCGCCGGAGCGAGGAGAACAGGTAGCGCGTTATGGCCCTCCTCTGGTCTTGGTGGCGTTCTTAGCCTTCTGGTGGTTGTCGCCGCTCCGCAGCTATGTGGCCGACATCGCCCATCACACCCTCTTACCCGTCCTCACACTGGCCTCGGTGCAGTTTGCGGGCGTAATGCTCCTCACCCGAGCTTCGATGCTCGAGACCTTGAAGGAGGACTACATCCTCACCGCCCGGGCTAAGGGTCTTCCCCAACGCGACATCCGCAATCGACATGCCGCTCGCAACGCCCTCCTCCCGGTGGTCACCTCTCTGGTGCTGGCGCTCTCATTTGTGATTGGCGGGGGAATTCTCACTGAAGGCATCTTTTCCTGGCCGGGCATCGGCGGACAGCTGCTCGACGCGACCCTCACCGAAGATATTCCGTTGGCCACCGGGACCTTGGGGGTAATCGGGATAATCGCCCTCGTCGGCCACCTCATCTCCGACGTTTTGTATATGTATCTCGACCCTCGCATTCGCACGAGCTGAGGAGATTCGGTTGACAGACACTCTGACTGCGCCGCCGGAGGTTCCCGAACAGGAGCCGTTGGGGAGTATCGAGGAGCCGCTGTGGCGGGTTCGCCTTCGACTCACCAAGCGGTCGCTGGTTCAGAACTGGAAGCTCTTTGTTGCCAACCGCATCGGACTGGTCGGGTTGGTCATGATCGTGATTTTCGCCTTGATGGCGATTGCACATCCAATTCTGATGGCAACCGTGTGGCCCTCCCAGATTTATCACCCCATCAATGGGTACGACGCCCCCGTAAGTGAAAAGTTGGTGGTGGAGGAAGTAACCGATCCTGTCACCGAGGTCGATCTGACGACGGCCCGAATCCAGTACGGACCCTTCACCGAGATTGGCGAGACCGTGTCGATCAGCCAGCAACCGGCTCCTCCTTCATTTGGCGGCCCTAATCCCCATTACCTGGGGACCGACCCCTTGGGACGGGACGTCCTCAGCCAATTGCTCTACAGCACCCGCTCGGCATTCTTCCTGGGCCTGATCGCCGCGATGGTGACGGTCGTATTCGCCACCGTGGTCGGGTCGGTGGCGGCCTTCTTCGGTGGTTGGGTCGACAGCGTCCTCATGCGTCTGGCCGACCTGATTTTGCTCGTGCCCCTTCTCCCCGTGCTCATTGTCGTTTCGGCCCTCTTCCGGATCAGCTTGCCCTTGTTGGGGCTCCTGATTGGAATTCTTTCCGGGTTTGGGGGAACCGCCATCATCCTCAAATCGCAGGCTCTGCAGGTAACGGTCAAGCCTTTCCTCGACGCGGCCCGCATCGCCGGCGGGGGGAATGGTCACTTGATTCTCCGCCACGTCATTCCCAACGTGCTGCCGCTCTCCTTCCTCTACATGATGTTCACTGTCACCGATGCCATCGCCTTGGAAGCCACCCTGTCGTTCCTGGGACTGCTTTCGATACCGATGAGCTGGGGGATCATGATCTCCATCGCTCGCACGCAGGGCTACCTTCTGGGCAGTCTCGAGTACTGGTGGCTCCTCGTCCCCGCTGGTCTGGCGGTGAGCCTTCTCGCTGCCGCATTTTTCTTGGTCGGCCGGGCCATGGATGAAGTCGTCAATCCCCGGCTCCGTCAGCGCTAGCCGATAGAGAAGGATCGAGTTGGCCACACCCAATGGAAGGAAGCTGCTCGAGGTCGACCACCTCGTCATGCACTACAAGACCAAGAAGGGCGATGTCTCGGCGATCGAAGACGTCAGCTTCTCACTCGCCCAGGGCGAGTCGCTCGGTCTGGTAGGCGAGTCAGGTTGCGGCAAGACCTCAGTGGCGATGTCGCTGATGCGACTGGCGGCAGACAACGCCCGTTATCTGAACGGGGAGATTCGCCTCGACGGGGAGGACCTACTGGCCCTCAGCGAGGAAGCCATGCGCAAGCGTCGCTGGAAGTCGATCGCGATGGTATTTCAAGGAGCGATGAACTCCTGGAATCCGGTCTATACCGTGGGCGATCAGATCGAAGAGGCCATCGACCTCCACATCGAACCACGTCCAACCGAAAAGCAGATCCGGGAGCGGATGTCCCGGCTCTTTGAGATGGTGGGTCTCAATCCGGCCATGCTCGATCGTTACCCCCACGAATTCTCCGGAGGGATGCGCCAGCGAGCGGTGATCGCCATGGCGCTCTCTTGTGACCCCCGCCTGATCATTGCCGACGAACCGACCACCGCCCTTGATGTCATCGTCCAGGACCAGATCCTCAAGGAGCTGAAGAAGATCCAAGAAAAGCTGGGCATGACACTGATCTATATCTCACACGACATCGCGGTTATCGCCGAGGTGACCGACACGATCGGAGTGATGTACGCCGGCAAGCTGGTCGAATACGGCTCCACCCTGGAGGTCTTCCACCGGCCCAAACACCCGTATTCGTACCTTCTGCTCTCGTCGACCCCCTCGATCACCGGGCCGCGACGAAAGCTCGCTCCTCTCGAAGGCGAGCCGGCCAACCTGCTGGACCCACCCTCAGGTTGCCGCTTTCATCCCCGCTGCCCCTTCGCAACAGAGATCTGTGTGACCGACGAGCCACCGCTCGAGGACAAGGTGCCAGGCCATAAAGCTGCTTGCTGGCATAGCGATCGGGTACCAGTCACCATTGGGGTGGCCGTGTGACTGAGCCTCTGCTCAAGGTCGCCGGGCTCCGGAAGCTATTCCCTGTCGGCCGGGGACTCTTCCGCAAGCCCACTGAGTTCATCCACGCCGTCGACGGGATCGACTTCGAAATCGGACGGGGAGAGAGTCTGGGGCTGGTGGGGGAGTCAGGCTGTGGCAAATCTACGACGGGGCGCATGCTCACCAGACTGATGGACGCCACCAGCGGCCACATCCTTCTCAGGGCCAATGGGTCGCTCGTGGACGTGGCTCACATCAGCCGGGAGGGGATGAAAGAGTTCCGGCGCCGGGTGCAAATGATCTTCCAGGATCCGTACGAGTCAATGAACCCGCGGCGGACCATCTATGACACCGTGGCGGAGCCGCTCACCGTCCAGAAGATCGGCTCGGTTCAGGAGCGTGAGGGGAAGGTTGCGGAACTATTGAAGACGGTGGGCCTTTCGCCGCCCGAGACCTTCATGTTCCGCTACCCGCATGAGCTTTCCGGGGGCCAGCGGCAGCGAGTAGCGATTGCCCGGGCGCTGGTGATCGATCCCAACTTCGTGGTCGCCGACGAGCCGACCTCGATGCTCGACGTCAGCATTCGCATCTCGATCATGGATCTGATGTTGAAGCTCGCCAACGAGTTCGACGTCTCCTATCTCTACATCACTCATGACCTGGCGGTGGCTCGTTACATGTGTGACCGGATCGCGGTCATGTATCTGGGGAAGATCGTCGAGCTCGCCGACTCGGAGGAACTGCTCGCCAACCCGCTCCATCCCTACACAAAGGCCCTGCTCTCGGCCGTGCCGGTGCCGGATCCGAGCTTCAAGCGAGAACCGGTGGAGATCAAGGGTGGAATCGGCAAAGCCGTCAACCCGGCGCCGGTGTGCCGCTTTCTCGATCGCTGCCCGATAGCGACGGACTACTGCCGCCAGCACGACCATCCCCCCCTAGAGGACAAGGGAAACGGTCACTACGTTGCGTGCCATCTCGTCGAAATCGGCGCCGCCTGAATCAAGCCCTCACAATCCCCAATGCGGTATCTGCCCTTCGGGTTCTGGCCGTGCCCTACTTCTGGTACGTCCTTCTCGGCCAAGAGAAGGTTGGATTGGCGGCGGCGTTGATATTCATCATCGGGGCCACCGACTGGATCGACGGCTATCTCGCCCGCCGCCTGAACCAGATCTCAGAGGTGGGGAAATTGCTCGATCCGCTGGCCGACCGGCTGATGATTGCGTCGGCCTTGGTGGGCGGCCTGATCGCGGGAGTGCTGCCGCCGGTGATCGCTTGGGGACTGATTGCCCGGGAAGTGCTGGTCGGCGTGGGGACACTGACGCTGGCGTCGCGGGGCTTGGGAAAGCTCGACGTGCTCTGGCTGGGAAAGCTGGCGACGTTCTTGCTCTACGGTGCGTTGCCCTCGTTCTATCTGACCGCGGCCGGAATCCTCCCCTGGCTGTTCGAGCCCCCAGCCTGGATCTCGGGCGTGATGGGACTCTTGCTCTACTGGTATGTCGGCTTCCAGTACGCCGGTGAGGTGCGGCGGCGCCTCGGTAGAGTCGAATCATGAATGTCCCCGAGCACCTGCGCTACACCAAAGAGCACGAATGGGTCGACTTGGTCCGGGAGAACACGATTCGGGTCGGCATCACCGACTACGCCCAGGATGCGCTCGGGGATGTGGTCTTCGTACAGGCTCCCAAGCTTGATCAAGCACTCGATACACACGCATTGTTGGCCGAAGTGGAATCGACCAAGTCCGTAGCGGAGGTCTACGCCCCGGTAGCCGGCAAGGTGGTGGCAGTGAACGAGCGCCTGGCGACTCAGCCCGAGCTTTTGAATCAGGATCCCTATGGCGATGGCTGGTTTTGTGAACTTGAGATCGACGACGAAAACCTGATCTCGAACCTGCTCGACGCCGCTGCCTACCGCCAGCTGACCGAGTAGCACCGCTCCGGCCCTGACAAAACGCCAAATGGCGCCTGTGTTGGGTACGGGCGCACGATCTACCATGGCCGACGTGCAGTGCCCGCGATGTGACACGGTCGTGGCTGCGGGGACAACCCAGTGTCCGTCCTGCGGTCTCCTTTTCGAATCCGAGCCGACGGTGGCATACGTCGAGCTGCCCGACCCCGAGCACCCTCTTACCCCCGACGAGGCGGCTTCAGTCGACGGGATTAGCGGCTGGGCGCTTGTCGTCGAGAAGGGGCCACGGACCGGCATGACCTTCGTGCTCAACGAAGGGACGACCGCGGTTGGTCGCCAGCCGGACTCTGAAATCCTGCTTGACGATGTCACGGTTTCGCGCCAGCACTGTCAGTTCACCGTCACCGCCGATGAGCTCGCAGTCGAAGACCTCGGATCCACAAACGGGACCTACGTCAACGAGACCAGGGTGGATCACGCCGATCTCAACCCCGGAGACCAGGTGATCATCGGTCGTTTCCAGTTTCTGGTAGCCCGCGGCGATGGCTGAACGGATGGTCGACGAATCCCTATCGATCGGCGACGTCATCGACCTGCTCCGGGATGATTTTCCCGATGTCTCCGTGTCCAAGATCCGGTTTCTCGAGGCGCAGGGTTTGATCTCCCCGGCGCGATCGGGCTCGGGGTACCGGCAGTTTGGCCCGGCTGAGATCAAGCGCCTGCGCTACATCCTCGCCCTCCAGCGCGATCACTTCCTGCCGTTGAAGGTCATCAAGTCGAAGCTGACCTTGTGGGATCGGGGCGAGGAGGGGGGGCTGAGCGACGACGAGGCCATGACATTCGATCCGGCCGGAGAGCCGGTGGCGGCGGCGGATCTATTACGACGCTCCGGTCTCAGTGCCTCCCAGGTGGCAGACCTCGTCTCCCACGGTGTGCTGCCGGCATCGGAGGGTCCGGAAGGGGTTTACCCGGGCTGGGCGCTGCCGGCGGCCATCGAGTCCCGACAATTACTCGACATGGGTTTTGAAGCCCGGCACCTGCGCCAGGTACGGCTCGCCGCTGATCGAGGGGTGGAGCTTCTCCGCCAGCTCGTCGGTCCGCTCCTCAATTCCCCCCAGACAGAGGCACGCAAGCTGGCGCGAGATGACCTCGAGAACGGAACCGATGCGGTGGCCTCACTCCATCGCATACTCCTCAGCGCCCGGATCAGGGAGATGGTCGAATGAGGCGGCTGGTTGCCCGGTGGTCTCTGGCCCTGATCACCGCGGCTTCCCTCGTCATTGCTGGTCCGGCGCAGGCCACCCCTGGCCGCTGGGATCCTCTTCCGCCCCGTCCCCGATGGGTCACCGCTCCTCTGCCCGATGTCAGCGCCCCGTCATGGATCCTTTTCGATGATCAATCCGACTGGGTGATCTCGGCCCATGATCCGGACGGGCACCGGGCACCCGCCTCGACCACCAAGATCATGACGGCTCTGGTGGTCGCCGAGCACGCGGATTTTGACGACATGGTGACGATCAGTCCCACTGCTCCGGAAGCGGGTGAGTCCGAGATCGGCCTTGTCGCAGGGGAGGTCATAAGCGTCGCCGACCTGCTGTCGGCGGTCCTGGTGCGATCGGCCAACGATGCCGCTTTGGCGCTGGCCGAGTATGTCGGGGGATCGGTCGAGGGATTCGCCGCGCTGATGAACGAGAAGGCCGCGGATCTCGGCATGAGCGAAAGCCACTTTCTCAACCCCCACGGCCTGGACGAGGAGGGCCACTACACGACGGCCGCCGACGAGCTCAAGATGGCCCAGGCATTGATGGCCAACCCCCAGCTGGCTTCGATGGTTGCTCTGCGGAGAATCGATTTTCCCCCTGCCCCCGATGGCACTCAGCGCGGGGGACGGGCCACCAACCAGTTGCTCGAGTCCTACCCCGGGACGACTGGTGTCAAGACCGGATACACGTTTCAGGCCTCGCTGGTTTTGGCCGCGGCCGCAGAACGGGAAGGAAGGCGTTTGTTCGCCGTGGTCATGGGGTCGGAGGGGACCAATGCGCATTTCGCCGATGCCCTGGCCCTGCTCGATTATGGCTTCGACGAAGCCCGCATTCCGACCACCGTTTCTGAGATCGACCTCGACGGGCCCCTCGGCACGGCCGCTCGCGGTGAGGCGTTGACCTGGTTGGCGCTGTCTGGACTTCTGGTACCGCCCGCACCGCCCTCTCCGACCACAGTCACCGTGATTCGCCAAGCGGAGGACCCGCCCGATTGGCCCGAGGCGCTCTCCTGGGTCGAGAAGTACTGGAGCTGGATCGTTGCTGCCAGCGGCTGAGGCGGCCTTTACCCGGGTAGTCGCAGCCGCAGAGATCAAGGAACGGGTTGCCGAGTTGGGAGCAGCGATTAGCGACGACTACCGCGACTCCGAGCCCATCCTCGTCGCCGTGCTGGTGGGTGCTCTCCCATTCCTGGCCGACCTGGCCCGCCAGCTGACCATTGCGACCAAGATCGACTTCCTATCGATCTCTCGATTTGGCGAAGGCGGGCGGATCCGCATCATCCTCGATGTCGCCGACAACCTGTTGGGAAAGGATGTGGTGGTTGTCGAAGACATTGTCGATACCGGGCTCTCGCTCACGGTTCTCCGGCGGATGCTGCTCGATCGGGGGGCCAATTCGGTTGCCACCGTCGCCCTTTTGGATAAGACGAAGCGGCGGCTGGTGGACGTGCCGCTCGAGTATCGGGGATTTGAAGTGGGAGATGAATATCTGATCGGATACGGGCTCGATTTCGAAGGCAACTTTCGCAATCTGCCGGCACTGTGGGCAGTGCTCGACGCAGATTTTGCCTCCCGAGACCCTGCCGGCAGCGCCCGTTATCTCTACCAGCACCGGTGATAACCTGAACGGATGAGCGGCAACGGTGACCGCATACCGGTCGAAGTCGTTGGAGTCCGGATTGAGTTGCCCTCGAACACCCCGATCGTGTTGCTGCGCGAGCAGTCCGGTCGCCGGCATATTCCCATCTGGATCGGGGCCCCCGAAGCCCAGGCGATCGCCGCCGCTCTCGACGGCTTGGAGCCCCCTCGTCCCCAAACCCATGACCTCCTCCGACTGGTAGTGGAAACGCTCGGCGCCAAAATCGATCGGGTCGACGTCGTCGAATTACGCGACAGCGTGTATTTCGCCGAGTTGCAGATGAGTCGGGAAGGACGAACGTTCCATCTTTCCGCCCGCCCTTCTGATTCGATCGCCCTGGCAGTCCGATCCCAGGCGCCGGTGTTCGTTGCCGCCCAGGTCCTGGCCGATGCCGGAATCGAGTTCTCCGAGGAGAGCGAGGAGGACGAGATCGAGCGCTTCCGGGAAATGCTGGAAGACGTCACGGTCGAAGACTTCCTCAAGGAGGACGATTAATCGTCTTCCTTGAGGAAAGTCTTTGAGACACGCTGGGGCCCTGTTGGGCCCCAGGCAGACAACAGATATCAGCACGGAATCTGACGTCTGATGTCTGAAATCTGATATCTGTCAGCCTTATCCACAGCGGTTGTTGACAACTCGACGGGCCTCGGGCTAGCTTGGCTACAGCGGCGGAATTACGTAGTTGTAACCCGGGAGGTTCCGTTGACGGCCAACTTGCTCGCAGAACAGACGCAGGGGTACCGGGCGCCGCTCGTCTGCAAGCTGGTCGGGATCAGCTATCGCCAGCTCGATTACTGGGCCCGGACCAATCTGATCAAGCCCTCCGTCCAGGACGCCAAGGGATCTGGCTCCCAACGTCTCTATGCGTTCAGCGACGTCGTCCAACTCAAGGTGATCAAACGGCTGCTCGACGCCGGGATGAGCCTGAAGAAGATTCGCCAGGCCGTGGCCATCCTCCGACAGCAGCTGCAGAGCGAACGACCCCTGGCCGACGTCACCCTCCTCTCCGACGGTCAGACCATTTACGCCGCCCATTCCGCCGACGAGGTCTTCGATGTGTTGCAGCGCGGCCAGGGCGTTTTCGTGATTGCGGTGAGGCCCGCCCAGGACGAACTCGAAGGCGACCTCCATGATCTCTACCCCGAGCGCGATGTCCACTTAGCGGCGGAGGGTTCCTGAGACTCGAGTCCCTCGATCGGATTCAGGCTGGCGTCACTGCGGTTTCGCATCAGTTTGCCCATAACAGCGAACGCCAATTCGCCGCTCTACTCGATTTTTACGGAGTTCCCTGGGAGTATGAGCCCCGAGCGTTTCCTATCTCCTGGGATGGAGAGGGCCGTCCCAACCAGTACTTCACCCCCGATTTCTATCTTCCCGAAGACGACCTCTTCATAGAGATCACCACCATGAGCCAGAAGCTCGTAACCAAGAAAAACGGCAAGGTAAGAACGCTCCGTCGCTTGTATCCGACCGTCCGATGCAAGATCCTCTACCAACGTGATTACCTTCACCTGGTGGAGAAGTACGGCCTCGAGCGACCCACCAACCTCCCACATGAGCCGCGCCCAGTTCGGTTGCCAGGACCGCCTTTGGTGACACGGCTGGGAGAGCGGGGGAGCGGTCCCCAGATAGGTTGACCGGGGCTCGTTGAGCCGGTCACCTCTCCACGAAATCCACGGCGAGCTCGGCGCCCGCTTCGTCGATTTCGGCGGCTGGGAGATGCCCGTCCAATACCGGTCGGTGCTGGAAGAGCATCGGGGGGTTCGAAACGGGGTCGGCTGGTTTGACGTCTCCCACCTCGGGCGCTTCCTCTGGGAGGGAGCAACGGCCCGAGACAGCCTGCGTTCGCTGCTCTCCAACGACATCGACTCAATCGAGCCGGGTCGAACCCAGTACACATTGCTCCTGAACGAGGGAGGCGGAATCGAAGACGATCTCCTCGTCTGGTGGTGGGGCGACGATCGCTTTTGGGTCTTGCCAAATGCTTCCACCCATCAAATGGTGCTCGACCGATTTCGAGCGATGGCACCGGACACCACGAGCGTCGATCTGAGGCCGCAGACGGTGATGCTCGCTGTTCAGGGCCCGGAGGCGCCGAGCCTGCTCGAAGAGCTCCTTGGCGTTTCGCCGAGGCGATTTCGCACCTATGAGACTTCCTTCGCGGGGGCGCCGGTATGGCTGGCGGGAACCGGTTACACCGGGGAGCGAGGCGGCGAGGTGGTGACGGATCCCGCAACTGGGGGCCAACTGGTCGCCGCCTTAATCGAGTCGGGAGCGTTGCCCTGCGGTCTCGGGGCCAGGGACACTCTGCGGCTGGAAGCGGGGCTGCTCCTAGCCGGCCAGGACTTTGACGACCGAACCAATCCCTTGGAAGCGGGTCTCGATTTCGCCATCGGCTGGGAACACGATTTTGTCGGGAAGAAAGCGCTGGAGAGTGTCCGGTCGGTGGGAGTGACTCGCCGGTTAACCGCCTTCTCCCTCTCCGGCCGGACGATCCCTCGACACGGGCACCGCCTCCGAGCCAATGGATCGGAGGGTGAGGTGACATCGGGCAACTTCAGCCCCATGCTGGAGCACGGAATCGGGCTCGGATATTTGAAGCCGCCGAGTGAGGCGGATCCTGAGGTTGAGATACGTGGGGTCTGGGAATCAGCCAAAAGAGTTGAGCTGCCTTTCTACCAACGGTGACCGCAGACTTCACCGGCAACCCTTTCCGGCTTCCCCCGGGGGTGAGCCAGGGTCCGCGCTTCATCGATCCTCCGATCGACGCCGTCGAGCTCAACCTGACCGTGGGCGGAAGGTCGATCGTCCCCGCCGATATCCACCATCCCGTGGTCGTCTCGCACCCCAATCGCTTTGGTGTCGCCGAGGACGTCGTGCGACTGGCCGCCCTCCCCGTCCCGGTCTATGTCCGCCTCGATCCGATGCTTATCGACCAGCTGCCTTTGCCACCTTCGCTCAACTCCCTCGTGGAGTGGTCGTTGCGTGATCCCGGCCCCCGACAACGAGCCGGATGGAGGACCCGGCTGGCCGCCGATTTCCTCCGCCGTCGCCTTCGTCAGGTTCCCGGGCTCCGCTTCCTCTCTCCGGTCCAGGCGGGAGGGGCGGTTGCCTTGCTCCTGTCGATGCCTGCCGACGAGGCCGTGTCCCAACTTCGGGTGGCCGGTGCCTCGGTTCTCTCGTCGGGACCTTGGGAGGGGTGTCTCGTCCTCCATTGCGGGTGGTGGCACACCCGGGCCCAGTTGGCCGGCGTGGCCGAGGCGGTGGGGGTGATACTCGAACACAAAGTTCCAGCTCCGATCCCGCCCGACCGTTTTGACCGTTTGCCCAACGATCTCGCCTGGCGCCAGCTCGATAGCATCGAAGCCCCCCAACCCGAGGAGTCGGTTTGATCATCAGTGTCGCCCGTCCCGAGCCCGCCCCCGACGGCGGCGCCCAGCTCGTTCGCGAATGGGACCCGGAAGGAGATCCCCGGGGCGACGTGGTGCTGGTTCACGGCATCGGAGAGCATTCAGGTCGATACGCCCATGTTGGCTCATGGTTTACGGAGGCCGGCTATCGGGTGCGGGGTTTTGATCTGATTGGCTTCGGCGCCTCTTCCGGTCCTCGGGGAGACATTGCTCGCTGGAGCCTCTACCTGGACCAAGTGGAAGGCCATCTCCGGGCCATGCGCACCGAGGGGCGGCCGCTGGCACTCATGGGCCACTCGATGGGAGGCTTGATCGCAGCCGAGTACGCCGTTTCCGAGCGTCCCCAGCCGGATCTCCTCGTCCTTTCCTCACCGGCGCTGATGGGCGGTGCCGCCTGGCAGCGAGCCATCGCTCCTTTCTTTGGCCGCGCTTTTCCGACCCTGTCCCTTCCAAACGTGATCAAGGGTTCACAGCTCTCCCGCGATCCGGCCGTGGGCGAGGCCTACATGTCGGACCCGCTCAACATCTTCAAGTCCACTTTTCGCCTGGGCGCCAACGTATTTGCCTCACAGAAGCGAGTGGTCCCGCTCCTCTCCCGGATCACGATTCCCACCTTTGTCACCCATGGTGGCGACGACACCGTGGTTCCGCCCGAAGCGAGCCAACTGCTTTTGGGTCTCCCCGGAGTGGAGCGACGTCTCTACCCCAACCTCCGCCATGAGTGCCTCAACGAGCCCGAAGGGCGCGAGGTGATGGCGGACATCCTGTCCTGGCTCGATGAGCACACGGGA
>JAICGW010000034.1 GCA_025922945.1 Acidimicrobiia bacterium
GCCGCTGATCCTCATTGTCTATCTCATCGGCCACATGTCGCTGTCGTCATTCAGCCAGTTACGGGAGGCGCATGAGGCCACCCTGCGAGGTTTTGTCAAGGCTCTTGAGGCCAAGGACCTCTACACCAGGGGGCACACCGAACGGGTGGCCTACTTTGCCCAGTTGATTGGACGCCAGCTCCACTTCTCGGGAACCCAGCTCGAACGCCTGCGTTGGGCCGCCCTCATTCACGATGTCGGCAAGCTGGCGGTTCCTGCCGAGCTACTTCGTAAGAAGGGGCGTCTCAGCTCTGACGAATACAGCGAGATGCAAAGCCATGCGCACCTGGTCGAGGAGATTCTGGCCGAGGTCGAATTCCTGCAACCGATGGTCGAAATTGCTTCCGGCCATCACTCGAATTTCGACGGTACGGGATATGGAGGCAGCGGTCATCGTCACGGCGAGCGTCCCAGCCTCGAGAGCTCCATCCTGGCAGTGGCCGATGCCTTCGACGCCATGACCTCCACTCGGAGCTATCGAATGGCGCTGACCCAGGCCTTCGCACTCGACGAGCTTCGTCGGAACGCCGGTGCTCAGTTCGACCCACTCGTCATCGACGCGCTTGAACAAGCACTGCGTCGAGTCGGGGAAACGTATGGATCAAGCAACCTCGACAACGAGGAACTTGCCCGCCGCCTCGCCGAACAGGTAGCTATTCGTGAATCGGTCTGATCGGAACTCATCTCGGGCGTTGCTGTTGATGGCCATCGTTGCCGCGGCTGGATTTGGCATTGTCGGCTTGCAACAACAGCAAGCCGCCACCCTCGAGCTCGTGATGGGCGTCGCTGCCATGAGTCTGGCGATGCAGGTCAGAGTGCCGCCACGCTCGGCAACCTACTTTGGCTTGGGGGTGGCGATAGCGGCGGCGACGCCTGTGTACTTCATTCGTGAGAGCCAAACTGACCTGGGCGCCACCCTCGTCGTGATGGGATTGGGAACCGCCTTGGGGCTGATTTGGACCTTGCTGCGTTCGCCAATGGGAAGTGCTCGGTCGCTCCTCTATCAGTTGACGGGGATGGCGGTCTATGTGCTGGTGTTCGCCGCGATCTTGCCGCTTCCCGTGGTACAGGCCATCGACGAGGAGTGGAAGGTGATGGTTCCGCTCACGATTGGCGCCGGAACCTGGTTGCTAATCGTCAGATTGGGCACCCGGTTCGAGCGCCACCGTGCCACCGGTGTCGACCCTTTCAATCGGGACTTCATCGACGACGTCAATGTCTTCGTCAGCCTGGTCGGAACCGGTGCGCTCCTCGCCCTGACCTATCGCCGACTGGGGCCCTGGGCGATCGGGGTGGCAGGACTTCCTTTTCTGTTTGCCCAGTCCGCGTTTGGTCGATTTCTGCGGATTAAACGCACATATCGGCAGACCATTCGGGCTCTGGCTCGAATTCCAGAGGTTGCCGGTCTGGGCGTGGATGGCCATGCCGATCGAACCGCCCGTCTCGCCTCCGAAGTGGGCTACGACCTAGGGCTTGGGCGCGGAGAGCTCGAGGACCTCGAATACGCGGCCCTGATGCACGACATCGGCCGCATCACTCTGACCGAGCCTGCCATCCTCCGCGTGGGCTACACCGACGACGACATCGCTCGTTGGGGAGCAGAGATCATCAGTGAAGCTCCATCTCTTTCCGGCGTGGCGGAGTTGGTTCGTAAACTGCACGAGCCCTATCGCAAGCCCGGAGAGCAAAGCGATCCCGGAATTCCTCTTATCTCGAAAGTTGTGCGAGCGGCGAGTTCGTACGACCACCTCATCGTGGAGCGAAAACTTTCACCCTTGCAGGCGGTAGAGGTACTCCATCAAGGAGCGGCCTACGACTTTGACCCGACGGTGATTGCGGCGCTGCGTCGGGTGCTTGAGCGTCGACTCGCCTTCCACCCAACGCAAGCGTGACTTAAAGACGGGAAGCGGATCCGGCTTCTGCCCGCGCCCCTCGCTTGAACCAGCGCACAGGCCGTCGCAATTCGAACTCGATAAACCGCCCGAGACCAAACGCGAGGAAAACGTCGCCGAGGGATAGCACCTGGCCAATGTTCAGCACTCTGATCGGGATCACGTCAGCGAGGAAGGGCATCAACGAATCACGATTGAGAACCACGTGCTTATAGCTCTCGGCGATCACAGGATCGCCGGGGGCAAAACCAGAGGCGACCTCCGCGGCTTCGGCGAGCACCGGCATTCCACCGTTCAGCGCGATCACGCTGAAGTTCATGAGGACGCCAAAGCCGGCGAGCCATAGTCCGGGCCGCTCTTTGTTGAGCAAGACGAGGATGATCAATGGCAGATAGCTGAGAAGAATCAGCGTCACGCCGAGCTCGGAGCTGGGCGCATAGCGGGCGGCGATTTGCAACGCGAAGCCGAGCGGCAACAGCCACCACAGCCGGAGATGGATGTCCCCCAGGTTGGACAACCGGCCCCCCCGCAGGATGGCGATCGCCATGGACAGGAACAAAACCGTCACCAGCCATAGCATTGGCCGACGCTATCACACGAAGGGATTTCCGCCAGATGGTGAAAATCGACCTAGACGGAGCCCGGGCGACGATCACGATCGACGATCCCGAGAGACGCAACCCACTCAGCACTGCAACCGTCGATGACCTGGTCCGCCTCACCGTCGAGGCCAACTCCAACCCCGAGGTCAGGGTCATCGTCTACACGGGGGCAGGGGCTCAAGCCTTCTCGGCTGGCGGGGACCTCTCATCGGGTTTCTTTGACGATCCCATCGGTCTTCATAGGGAGCGAGGACGCCTCGCCGAACTTTTTCGAACGATGTGGGAGGGGGAAAAGCCGACCGTCGCCCGGGTCAACGGTCATGCCCTGGCCGGCGGTTTTGGGCTGGCAGTGGCTTGCGATGTAACGATCTGCGTGGAGGATGCCCGCCTGGGAACGCCAGAAATTGGGGTAGGACTCTGGCCCATGATGATCACGGTGCCGCTCCTGCGGGCCATCTCACCCAAAGCGCTTTTCGAATTGATGGCGACCGGTCGGGTTCTGACACCGGACGAGGCGCTGCGCCTGGGGGTCGTGTCGCGGGTGGTACCGCGTTCGGACCTCGATGCCGCGGTCGAGGAGGTGGTAGCCGCCTTGGCTCGACACAGCCCGGCGACCCTGGCTCTCGGTCGGCGGGCGTTTGGCGCCGTCGCCGGGATGAGCCCTCTGGCCGCCCTCGACTTTCTCCAAGCCGGTCTGACGACGCTGACCCTGACCGATGACGCCAGGGAGGGTCTGCGGGCCTTTGCGGAAAAGCGCGATCCCACCTGGAGCGCGCGCTAGCTGCGCCGATGATTCGTCCCTCAGACAAGAAATCCTCGCAGAGAGAATCAGGGGTCCCGGGGTAGCCTGACTCGGTGCAACGGGTCTTGCGACTGCTGGGATGGGGCCTCCTCGGCATGGCCGGACTGGTCATCCTCTTCCTCGTCTATCAGCTCTTCATCACCGATTTTTTCAACGCTCGCTCGCAGGCCCGGGCTGAAGTCGAGTTGGAAACGAGCTTGGATATTCGTCGAGCCGAGTTGGCGATTGTTACGACGACGACCGCCACCACTACCCCGGTTCCCGAGGATCCGGTTGACGTGGTGCCGCCGCCGGAACTGATCGCCGAGCCAGCCGTGCCGGTCGGCGTCCCCTTCGGGCGAATCGAGATTGACAAAATCGGCCTCGATGCCGTGCTTTTCGAGGGAGTCGATCGAGACACTCTCAAACTCGGTCCGGGGCATATGCCCGAAACCCCGCTGCCCGGTCAACCCGGCAATGCTGTCGTCAGCGGGCACCGGACGACTTATGGACGGCCGTTCTTCGATGTCGATCAGCTGGTCGTCGGGGATACGATCGACGTTGAGACAGCTCTCGGGATGAGTACGTATGCCATTCGCCAGATCCTGGTTGTGGCCCCAACCGACGTCTGGGTCACCGATCCCATCGAAGGAGCCTGGTTGACCCTGACCACCTGCAATCCCAAGTTCTCGGCAGCCGAACGTCTGATCATCCAGGCGGAGCTGGTGGAAGGTCCAAACCTCGAGTACGTGCAGGCGATGACCGCTACAGCCGTCCGGTCGGCTGCATGACGAGGGCTCGAAAAGTGACGACCTGGGTCGTCGCGATCGCCGTTGGCCTGGTTCTCCTCTACTTCCTCTTTGAGTGGGCGGGGGACCTGCTCGACTCGGGTGGCGCGGTCGGCTAGTAATACACGGCCATGTCATTGTTGGGACGCAAGAAGGCCGACCTGGCAGGAGTGGATCCCGCCAGGGTTCCACCAGGTCAGTATGTAACAGAGCGCTTTCCCGTCCTTCATGCCGGGGTCGTTCCCAGGGTCGACTTGTCGAAATGGGACTTCCGCGTGGAAGGTCTCGTCGCCACTCGCGTGGTCTGGTCCTACGAGGACGTCAAGTCGATGCCGATGACCGAGAAGATCCTTGACATCCACTGCGTGACGAAGTGGACCAAGCTTGACACACGCTGGGAAGGCGTCAGCGTCAAGGAGATCATGTCCCGGGTCGAAGTCGATCCGAGTGCGACCCATGTGCTGGTACAGGCGGAACAGGGATTTACGGCCAACATACCCCTGCCAGACTTCACCCACGACGAGAACCTCTTCGCCTATCGATTCGGAGGAGAGGATCTCGCACCCGAGCACGGCTGGCCGCTGCGACTGGTTGTTCCCCACCTCTATTTCTGGAAGTCGGTGAAGTGGGTGCGGGGACTGCGCTTCCTCGACCACGACACTCCGGGTTTCTGGGAGCGCAACGGGTACCACATGTACGGAGACCCCTTCCGCGAGCAGCGCTATTGGGGCGACTAGCTCAGTCGCGGATCCAGAGCGAGAGGCGATCTGGCTGGAGCACTCGGCCCACTACAGCGCCGACATCGGAGGTAACGAGATCGATGTTTACTTCATTACGGAGTCGGTCCGAGAAGCCGTTGACGACCTGTTCGGCGTTGTAACGAGCACGGTTGAACCTACGGTCAACCACTGCGAGTACGCGGACGCGGACAGGGTTGAACAGGGCAGCAACGGCGAGGGTGGTAGCGGCGACGACGAGATCGCTTTGTCCTGGAAGCAATGCTTGGAGCAAGAAAACCCCGACCAAATAGATCGAGGCCAGCAGGGCGATCAGAAGACCGTAGGCCACAGTCCGAGAGAGGATTCGGTCGATCTCGTAGAGGCGATATCTAGTGACCGCAAGAGCGACAGCTACCGGAACGGCAGCCGTCGCGGTGGTCTCGACGACCGCGTCCCAGATTCCGGGTGCATCCCAAAAGATCGTGGGCGCATAAAGAAGGCCGGCAAACATCACCCATTTGATCTGTTGACGCTCGATGCCCCCAGAACGACGAAAACGAACAATGAGAGCAATCGCTCCGGCGAGAAGTCCAAGGAGCAAACTCAGGACCACTACACCGTCGAAGACGAATAAGAAGACTCGGTCTCCGATTGAATCCGGTGCAAACAGCCCGGTTGGACGGCGCACCGGCACCGTGCCCGAAATTCCCCCACCTATCCATCCCAACGCCATCAAGCCGGCAAACCCCCAAGCCAAGATTCGCACCACCCACCGCCAACGCGGGCTGGGGAGCCGTCCGTCCGGAAACATGAGAAGCAAGAGCCCAAGGACGAGGATCCCGGTGGCCCAGAGATAGTCACCGACGAGCCCGAGCCACTGGACGACGGGAAAGGACTCACCGGTCCCAATCACATAGCCATCGGGCCCTGGCACCGCGATCCGTATCTCGCCGGCCAACTGACTGCGACCCAGTAAAAACGACGCCAGCACCTGGATGAATTGCTGAGATGCCACCACCAAGGCGAGCAGCAGCCAAAGCCAACCGTAAGGGTTGGCGGTGGCGCGGTTGGTAAGGAGCCACCCCACAGCCAAAAGCGGGACAACGCCCAGGGCGAACACGATTAGCCCATCGGCGCCCGGAAAGTTGGGATCAGGGATAGCAGGAGGCATGCCCCGCGTTTGTCCGGCGATGATCAAAGTCGCGATCAAAAGGCCGAGGACTACAAACGACCAGAGGCCGGCCCAGCGCCGTCTGGTCGAATCGGGTGCTCGGTGCCAGAACCCGGTCAGTCGATCCACGGTCTTACCCTGACCCACCCCTGTTACGACGGCGTTACCCCGTGGCCATCTGCCGAAGCACGTAGTGGAGGATGCCGCCGTGTCGCAGATACTCGACCTCGATTGGCGTGTCGACGCGGGCGATGACCGGGATTTCAATCACGGTACCGCCTTCCTTCGTCGCTTTGAGCACAAGGCGCTGGCGCGGCACTAGATCGTCGTCCACCTCGAGGTCGTAGGTCTCGGTTCCGGTGAGGCCATAGGTGGAGGCCCCCTCGCCGGGGAGATACTCGATCGGCAGTACACCCATCATGACCAAGTTCGAACGGTGGATGCGCTCGAAGCTCTCCGCCAAGACGGCCTTGACCCCGAGGAGGAAGGTGCCCTTCGCTGCCCAGTCGCGAGAAGAGCCCATTCCGTAGTCCTTTCCACCCAGTACCAGGAGCGGGATCCCTTCTGCCTGATAGTGGGTTGAGGCCTCGTGGATGCTCTTCACGGTGCCGTCCAGGAAGTCAGTCGTCCACCCTCCCTCGGTGCCAGGGGCGAGGAAATTACGAACACGGATGTTGGCGAAGGTGCCCCGGGTCATGACCCGGTCGTTCCCGCGGCGAGAGCCGTACGAATTGAAGAGCGGAGGCTGGACGCCGTGGTCGATCAGATAGCGGCCGGCGGGGGAGTCCGGTTTGATCGAACCGGCCGGACTGATGTGATCAGTCGTGACCGAGTCCCCGAGCATCGCCAGGACGCGGGCCTCGCGGATGGGAGCGATCGGCGCCGGTTGGGGAGAGAGGTCTTGAAAGAATGGGGGCTCCTGGATATAGGTCGACTCTGGCAGCCAGTCGTAGAGCAATCCGCTGCTGGTGTCGATTTCCTGCCACTCGGTCGAGCCGGTGAACACATCTCCGTAGCGCTCGGTGAATTGCTGGCGGTTGACGGATTCCGCCACCACGCGGGCGATCTCTTCCTGACCCGGCCAGAGGTCTGCCAGCATCACCCCGGAACCGGGGATGGGCTCATTGAGCGGGTCCCAGTTGACGGTGCCGGCCAACGCATAGGCCACCACCAGAGGCGGGGAGGCCAGGTAATTGGCACGGACGTCCGGTGAGATCCGGCCCTCGAAATTCCGATTACCGGATAGAACCGCAACTGCTACCAGGCCGTGAGTGTGGATAGCGGCCGAAATCTCATCTGACAGCGGGCCCGAGTTTCCGATGCAGGTCGTGCATCCGTATCCGACGAGATAAAAGCCGGCGGCTTCGAGATCATCGAGCAGCTCGGCCTTCTCCAAATACTCGGTAACCACTTTCGACCCCGGCGCCAACGACGTCTTCACCCAGGGCTTTCGAGTCAACCCCTTCTCCCGGGCGTTGCGGGCAATAAGGCCGGCCGCCACCATCACATCGGGGTTCGAGGTGTTGGTGCAGGAGGTGATGGCGGCGATCACCACATCGCCATCGGTGAGGTTGAAGGTTCCTTCGGGCCCGCTCACCGCCACCACAGGGGCGGGACCGCTGCGCTCGTAGAGCGCCGCCGACACTTGATTCCAGTTGTGCTTCATCTGGTCGAGATCCACGCGGTCCTGGGGCCGGCGGGGCCCGGCCAGGGCGGGGCGAACGGTCCCCAGGTCTAGGTCGAGGCCCGAGCTGTAGACGATCTTCTGGTTGTCGTCCCGCCACAGGCCCTGGTGGCGGTAGTAGCTCTCAACCGTTTCGGTCAGCGCCTCGGGGCGGCCGGTGAAGCGCAGATACTCGATGGTCTGCTGGTCGACGGGGAAGAAGCCGATGGTGGCGCCGTACTCGGGCGCCATATTGGCGATGGTGGCCCGGTTCGCCACGGGCATCCCGTCGAGGCCGGGTCCGTAGAACTCGACGAACTTCCCCACCACGCCATGAGCGCGCAGCATCTCCGTCACCCGCAGCACGAGATCGGTGGCCGTCGCTCCCTCGCGCAGAGTTCCCGTGAGGCGGAAACCGACAACTTCTGGCAACAACATCGAAATCGGTTGACCGAGCATTGCCGCCTCTGCCTCGATTCCCCCCACCCCCCAGCCGACCACTCCTAACCCGTTGATCATCGTGGTGTGCGAGTCGGTTCCTACGAGCGAATCGGGATAGAGCCACTCGCCGTCGTCCCATACCACCTTGGCCAGGTACTCGAGGTTGACTTGATGGACGATGCCCGTGGCCGGGGGGACGACCCGGAAGTTGGCGAAGGCCTGTTGGCCCCATTTCAAGAATTGGTACCGCTCCTGGTTGCGCTCGAATTCCTTCTGGCTGTTGATCAACAAGGCGTCGGATCGAGCGAAAGCATCGACCTGAACCGAGTGGTCGATGACCAGATCACAAGTCACTCCGGGGTTGACCTTGGCCGCGTCGTGTTCCCTCCCGGTCATGCGAACGATGGCGGCGCGCATCGCCGCCAGGTCGACAATCGCCGGGACGCCGGTGAAGTCCTGGAGCACAACCCGACCCGGAATGAAGGGAATTTCGGTCTCGCCCACCGCCGTGGCGTTGTAGCGCAAGATTCCCTCGACATCCTTTTCTTCGACGAGGACCCCATCGAGTCGGCGCAGCGCCGCCTCTAGCAAAACCCTGATCGAGTAGGGCAGATGCTCGATACCGTCGACCGCGGCCAGCGACGCGATGCGGCGCTCGCCGAGAGGGCTCGAAAACTGTTCTGCTGAGCCCATGATCAGGTGCGGCCCCTGATGGCGACAGCCACAGGCACCTCGGTCACGCAATCCTCATCGAGTGCGGTGTGCGGGGTCAGGACGGGGAGGCAGTCGTGGTGAAGGGCACCCATGATCCCCGCCACCATCCCCCGGTCAAGCGAGCAAACCACCTCGGGATGGTCGGTCGCGGCCTCGCCAAAAGGACAGTGACTGGTGAGCAGTCGTCTCTGCTCGCTGTCGACGCTCACCTCGAAGCCGACGCCCCCCATCAATTTGGCCAAAGCCGCCACTGCTTCCTCGTAGCCCGGCTCTGCTGGCGTGCCAACGGATTCGGCGAGTTCTTTCCCATACTCCCGCCCGACCTGTTCGGCGATCAGGGAAACGTTGGCCGGATCGACCCGGCTGATCACCCTTACCAGGAGGTCGACGAGGAGGTCGTAGCGACGACCGGGATGAATCGCCACCGACTTCCGGGTGGCCTCGTACGCCTTGGCCGGCCGCCCGACGCCCGAACGCCCACCTGAGTGATGCCGCGCGGCTTGGACGAAGCCCTCTTCTGTCAGTTTGTCGAGATGGTGACGGGCGACATTGGGGTGGATTGAAAACAACTCGGCGATCCTGGCACTGGTCATCGGTTCGGCCGATTGGCGGAGGGCGAGATAAATCCCGCGCCGGGTGGGATCGCCCAAGGCTGCGACCAGTCCGCCGATACTGCGGTCAAGTCCCGCCAGGGATTGCTTAGAGCGTGGTTCGTCAAAGCGGCTAGAGGCCACCCCGAAACTATACTTAGGGGGTTCTTCCAACTCCTTTGGCCTCTCGGGAGGCCCAACACGGAGAGGAAATAGTGAGGACAAGCGAGGAACTCGAACGCGCCCTGGGAGAGGTGATCGAACCCGCCCTGGGTCGTCGCCTCGGCGATCTCGGGCTGCTCACGAATGTTGAAAAAGGTCTGCTCGGCGTCGCCCGGGCCCAGGTAAGTATTCCCTTCCCCAACTATCCGTTCGCCGACGAGCTGTCCCGGAGCATGCAAGAAGCCGCCGGGGGGCGGTTGTCTGTCGAGCTGGTGACAATGGATGAATCGGATGCCACCACTTTCATCACTCGTCTGGTTGATGCTTCGGGTCCACGGGTCGGTCAAAGTGGGTCGACAACCAGAGTTCTGGCAGTGTCTTCCGGGAAGGGAGGAGTCGGCAAGTCGTCGGTAACGACGAATCTGGCCGTGGCCTTCTCGCGGCAGGGGAAGAAGGTCGGCGTCATTGATGCCGACATCTGGGGCTTTTCGATTCCCAAGATGCTGGGTGTACGCAGCGCCCCACTGGTTATTGGCGCGACCATCATCCCGCCGCTGGCTTTCGGCATCAAAGCCATGTCGATGGACTACTTCGTCCCCGAAGACCGGGCCGTGGTGTGGCGGGGACCGATGCTTCATAAGGCGATCGAACAGTTCCTCACCGATGTGTTCTGGGACAACCCCGACTACCTCATCGTCGACATGCCACCCGGAACCGGCGACATCGCCATCTCCATGAGCCAATTTCTCCCGCGAGCGCAAGTGCTCTTGGTGACGACTCCGCAGCCGACGGCCCAACGAGTGGCGCGGCGGGCCGCCTTGATGGCGGACACCGTCAATCAGGAAGTTCTCGGCATCGTCGAGAACATGAGTTGGTTTACCGCCGACGACGGGAAGCGATACGAACTATTCGGTTCCGGTGGCGGAGCGGCGCTCGCCGAAGAGTTGAAGGTTCCATTGCTGGCCCAGATCCCCCTGCTGCCGGCGATGCGGGAGGGAGCAGACCAAGGGATACCGGTTTCCCTGGCCGCGCCTGGAAGCGAGGCCGCCGAAGCTTTCGATCATCTCGCGACCGGAGTCGAGGCTCGCAGGCCCCGGGTGCGGACGCACCCCCAGCTCGTCATCAACTCCTAACCAACTAGGTACGGATGCTCTCGCCGATCGCGCCCGCGATCCCGAGGGCGACCAGCACCAGCCAGAAGATGAGGAACAGCAGCCCAAGGCCCAGGAGGCAGGTGCCAACGATGCCACAGATGCGGCCCGCCTGGGCCATGCCGAGGTTCTCGCTGGGACGGCGTCCGGCGGAGATGGCGGCCAACTCGTCATTACCAAGCTTCCAGGCGATCGGCCCCAGGATGCCGCACACCACCAGGGACAGGATGCCCAGCACGAGAACGGTTACTGCCTGGCTCGCCTCCTGCGCCGGGGTCTCGCCAGCCGTCATCGACTGAACAGGCTTCCCACGGGAGGGAGAGTGTTGGCGTCGAGCCTCACCACCCACACGGCCAGAAAAAGCACGGCCGAGGAGAGCAAGCCGGCATCGAGCATTTGGCGACCTATCGGTCTCCAGCCGAGCTTTCTCACCCCCAACCACCAGATGAGAGCAGCAGTCGCCACCAGAACCAGGAGCGGCGCCAGGGGATGGAACGCCCAGGCCGCCGACCAATCGCCTCTAAATAGATGAGCGAGGGCGCGAGTCATCCCGCAGCCGGGGCAGGCGGATCCGGTCAGGAGAGCGAACGGGCAGAGGGTCGGGATCTCAGCCAACGAAGGTTTCGTTGAGCATCGGAATCGCCACCATCCCGGTCGCCAAAAGGACCAAGCCGAGGCCGAGGATGACAAGACCGATGATTCCGCAAATCCGACCGGCGTTGGCGGTACCCCGGTTTTCGGGAGGCCGGCGCCCCTCATCGATGGCCCGGATCTCGTTGTTCCCCATCACCAAAGCGACAATCCCCAGCGGCGAACAGCACACCAGGCTGAGAATGCCGAGGACGAGGATGGTGGTGGCCTGACTCGCCTCGGGATAGGGACTGGCCGGGGCCGGCGGCAACGGAACGGTCATACTGAAGCTCTCCCTTGAATGCGGCAGCCGGCAGGTTAGAGCTCAGACGCTCCGAAGGCCTGTCTGGAGACCACTTACCAATTCGTCAACCTCAGAAGGCGTCATGATCAGCGGCGGCGAGATCTGCAACCCATTGCCGACGACCGACCGCACAATCACGCCATGGCTCCTGGTTGCGCCGGCGACTCGGCTCGAAAGAGTGGCATCGGAGGGGTCGAGTTGGAGCGCGGCCATCGCCCCGGTTCCGGCTCGAAGGGCTATGGCTGGTCCTTGGCCAACCAAAGAGCCCAGGCTCGCTTCTAGTTCGTTCTCCAATTCGAGGGCGCGGGAGAAAATCGGCTCTTTCTCGTAGATCCGCAACACTTCCAAACCGGCCGCGCACACAGTGGCGTGTCCGGAGTAGGTATAGCCGTGACGCCACATGACCCCGGGTTGGGAGAAGAACGGTTCCGCAACCCGAGGACTAGCGACCAATCCGCCCAGCGGGAGATAACCGGCGGTTACCCCTTTGGCGAAAAGAATCAGATCGGGGTCGAGTTCGAATCGATTGGCGGCGAACCAGTCACCGATCCTTCCGAATCCGGTGATGACCTCGTCGGAGATGAACAGGCCTCCGGCAGCTCGCACGAGGTCGCGGGCTGTGTGGAGGTAGTCGACAGGAACCGGCCTTACGCCCCCAGCACCGATCACCGGCTCGCAGTAGATGCCGGCAATCCGCTCTGGTCCGGCGTGGTCGATGGCTTTCTCGATCGCCTCGGGGTCGTCGAAGGGGACGAGCACGATGTCTGAGACCAGATCCCCATAGCCGCTGCGGTTGGGTTCGATTCCCGCCAGCGAGGTTCCGTAGGTGTGCATCCCGTGGTAGGCCCACTCCCTGGCGATGAACACCGTTCTCTCGGGAGCGCCGGTGAGCTGGTGGTAGCGGCGCACCAGTTTGGCCGCGGAATCGACTGCATCCGACCCGCCACTGGTGAAGAAGACCTTTGATCCGGGATCGGGGCTATGGGAGGCAATCTGGTCGGCCAAGGCCAAGGTGGGCTCGGTGACGTAGTCGGTGAAGTTGTGATAGGCGAAGATCTCGCCCATCTGCCGGGCCACTGCCTCGCCAATTTCACGCCTCCCGTATCCCAGATTGGCAAACCAAAGGCCGGCGGTTGCGTCGAGATAACGATTGCCGGCTCGGTCCCAGACATAGCACCCCTCGCCTCGAGTGACGACGAAGGGGGCGTCTTGAACCGTGTTCATTTCGGCGAAGGCGTGCCAGAGAGAAGACATGCCCAGAGGCTAGACCTGCGGGTTTCTCCCCCCGCAGGGGGGGTACCGGCGTAGCCGGGGAGGGGGAGAGAGAGCTCGTCTAGGACGCCTTGACTTCTGCAATCAACTTCTGGAGCGAAGCCTTGGCATCCCCAAACAACATCGAGGTGTTCTCGGCATAGAAGAGCTCGTTCTCGATTCCCGCGAAGCCCGGCGACATGCCTCGCTTGAGGACAATCACTCGTCGGGCACGATCGGCGTTGAGTATCGGCATGCCGTATATGGGACTACTCGGATCATTGCGCGCCGCCGGATTGACAACGTCGTTGGCCC
Organism: Acidimicrobiia bacterium; assembly: GCA_025922945.1. Taxonomy (GTDB): domain Bacteria; phylum Actinomycetota; class Acidimicrobiia; order Spongiisociales; family ZC4RG35; genus JACCTH01. Next base: position 13,214 of record JAICGW010000034.1, read on the forward strand.
CGATCACGAGGGCGAGGTCGGTCTCCTCGAAGCGCGAGTTGATCTCTTCCATCTCGTAGAGCCGGTCGTAGGGAACGTTGGCCTCCGCAAGCAGTACGTTCATGTGTCCTGGCATCCTCCCAGCCACCGGGTGGATGGCATAACGAACCTCTCCGCCATTCTTTTCGATCAGGTCGGCAAGCTCGCGTATCTGGTGTTGTGCCTGCGCCACTGCCAATCCGTATCCCGGGATGACGATGACCGAGTGGGCGTAGGCCAGCTGTAGCGCCGCGTCCTCGGCGGTGATCGATGCCACCGCGAGCCCTTCTGCCGATCGAGTCGCGACAGAAGGGGCAGAGCCGAAGGCGCCGAACAGGACGTTGCCAAAGGAGCGATTCATCGCCTTGGACATCACGATCGAGAGAATGAAGCCGCTGGCTCCGTCGAGGGCCCCGGCGATGATGAGTACGTCGTTGCCGATGGCGAACCCGGTGGCGGCAGCAGCCAGGCCCGCGTACGAGTTCATCAGCGAGATCACAACTGGCATGTCGGCGCCTCCAATCGGCAAGACCAGAAATAGGCCGATCACCGTTGCCAGGACCAACATCGCATAGAAGGCGATGCTCGCTTCCGGGTTCAACACCACCACCACGAATAGGACGACCGCGATCGCGGCCAGAACCAGGTTGACCGCGTTCTGGCCCCGATAGGTGACTGGGCGTCCGGGGAGAAACTCGGCCAACTTTCCAAACGCGACGAAGGAGCCAGTGACGGTCAAGGCGCCGAAAAGCACCTCGAAAGCGAGGGCCGACATTTTGGCAACGCCGATCCCGTGCCCTGCCGTGAGGTCGGTGTAGTACTCGCTGACGCCAACCAAGGTGGCCGCCAGAGCCCCAAACATGTGCGAGAAGGCGATTCGCTGGGGCATCGCCGTCATCGGAACCCAGACACCGAGCGGATAGCCGATCAGGGAGCCGAGAACCAGGCCGACCAGGATCCAGCCATAACTGATGATCTCGGTCTTGACGAGAGTGCCGATGATTGCGATCAGCATCCCGATCGCCGCCAGCATCATGCCCCGGCGCGCCTTGTCCGGCTTGGTCAAACCCCTCAATCCAAAGATGAACAGGATCGAGGCGGCGAGGTACGCCAGCTGGCTGACGACTTCCCGGTTCACGCTGGGATCAGTTGGGCTTGCTCGGAGTGGCCCGCTTGAACATCGACAGCATGCGGTCGGTGATGAGGAAGCCGCCGACCACGTTGGCCATCGCGGCCGTGACGGCAATCACCCCCAGGACCGTTGAGAGGGTGTTGCGGTCGGAACCGGCCGCTACCAGTGACCCGACGAGCGAGATCCCCGAGATGGCATTGGTTGCTGCCATGAGCGGGGTGTGAAGAAGAGCGGGAACCCTGGTGATGATCTGGTAGCCGACAAAGGCGGCAAGGACGAAGACGTAAAGATCGGAAAAGGACACGCCAAAAGACTAGGGCCAGTGGTCTCGGGGCCAGAACCCGGGCGACGGGTGCAACCCCGGGTTGGCTTAACCTTGGGATGGTGCCGAAGACGTACGCCCAATTGGTCAAGGAGGCTTTGGAGATCACGGGAGAGATCTCTCCGGCCGAGTTGGACGAGATGAGAAACGCCGGCCCGGTGGTCCTCATTGACTGCCGCGAGACCGATGAGTTTGGGGGCGGCACGATCGCCGGAGCCTCGCTCGTACCCCGGGCATCGATTGAAGCGGCGGTGGCGAGGGCAGGACTGGCCACCGATGTTCCGATCGTCGTCTACTGCTCCTCGGGCGTTCGCTCCCTCCTCGCCGCCCGGACTTTGCGCGAGATGGGCTATCAATCCGCCACCTCCCTGGCGGGTGGACTCGAGCGGTGGCTTCGTGAGGGTTATCCGATCGAACGGTCAAGCGACGGTCTCAGCAACGAGCAGCGCCAGCGATACGCTCGCCATCTCAGCCTTCCCGAGGTGGGGGAGAAGGGTCAGCAGAAGCTACTCGAGGCGAAGGTCGCGGTGATCGGCGCCGGTGGGCTCGGCTCCCCGGCTGCTCTCTACCTCGCCGCCGCCGGCGTAGGAACCATCGGCGTGATCGACTTCGACGTCGTCGACGCCTCCAACCTCCAACGCCAGATCCTCCACGCCACCGATCGCATCGGCCGACCCAAGGTCGATTCGGCCAAGCAATCCCTCGAGGCAATCAACCCCGATGTGAATGTCGTCACCCACGGCGAGCAGCTGAACGCAGCCAACGCTCTCGACGTTTTGAGCGGATACGACGTGATCGTCGATGGGTCCGACAGCTTCCCGACCCGTTATCTGGTCAACGACGTTTCCTTAAATCTACGAGTGCCCGTGGCTCACGGGTCCATCTTCCGCTTCGACGGGCAAGCGTCGTTCTTCATTCCCTACGAGGGACCTTGCTACCGCTGCATTTTCGCCGAGGCCCCTCCTCCCGAGTTGGCGCCAAATTGCGCCGATGCCGGGGTGCTCGGGGTGCTGCCCGGCATCATCGGCTCGATCCAGGCGACCGAGACCATCAAGCACATCCTCGGAATCGGCGAGACCCTGGTGGGCCGACTTCTCGCCTACGACGCCCTCGACCAGTCGTTCATGACGGTCAAGGTCAACCGTCGCCCCGATTGTCCGGCATGCTCCGATCCGGCCCGTCCCCCCGACATCGTCGACTATGACGCACTCTGTCGGGTTGGCTAGGTGACGATCTCTACCTCCTCGGCCCGCCGACTAACGACCTTAAAGGCGCGAACGCTGTCGGGGGTGACCACGACGTAGAACCACTCGGGTTCGTTGGCGAGGGCCAGGTCGGTGAGTGAAAGCGTCGTTGGGCCTGACGGATGAGAGTGAAATGCACCGATCAGCTCCCAACCGCGGACTTCGGCGGCCTTCCAGGCCCGGTAATGCTCCACCGGGTCAACGGTGTAGGCGGTCGGCGAATGCTGGGCGTTGGTCAGCAGGTAGACGAAGCGCACCTCATTCCCCACTCCGGCCAGCAGGCCGCAGCATTCCTCCGGCCAGCAGAATCGGAGATGCGAATCGATGGCTTCGCGAGCGGCCGCGGGCAGGCGCAGAGCTTCAGGCGAGATAGGGGCTCACCCAGCGTTCGCTTTGGTCCCACAGTTGGGCGATCGCTTTGGGATCGCTCGCCACCGAAGACGGTTCGACGACTCCGGACGGAGTGACGTAGGCCCCGGGTGTGAGGCTCCGGTCGAGGGCGGCACGCACGACAGGAATCGCCCCCACCGCGGGAGGAGCCATCCGTCGGGTCGTCATCCAGCGCAGCGGCTGAGGGACCGGTCTCCAAAGGCCGGTGGCGATCACGCCCGGGTGGACCGAATAGGCGTCAATCCCCCGGGAAGCGAGGCCAATCGTGAAGGCGACCTGGCACGCCTTCGAGAAGGCGTACTCCTTCCAGCCCAGCAACGACCTGGTAGGTCCCAGCCCTCGATGCGGATCGATCGACGGGGCGGACCTGTGCGCCTCCGAACTGACGTTGACCACACGCCCCTGCGGAGAGATCAGGGCCTTTGTGATCAGAAAATGCGATAGGTAGTTGACTGCGAAAGCAGGCTCGAATCCGTTGATGGTTATCCCGCGCCGGCCGGCGGTGGCGGCGTTGTTGATCAACAAATCGATTTGCGGGCGAGAGCGAAACCGGTCAATGAGTTGGGCAACCGACTCCAACGTCGACAGATCACCGTCGGCCCGACCGAGGCGAATCACCTGATGGCCTGCTGCCTCCAACGACGTGGCCACCTCGCTCCCGAGGCCGCCGAAGGCACCCGTGATCAGCGCCAGCACCGGCTGGGATCACACAAGTTGGGAAGCGGGATCACCGCCGAATCGTAGGTGAGCGCCTTTTCTTCGACCTCTGGTGGCCGGCGTCGGTCAGGTCAGCGGAAAGTTCGGCCAGAGCTGCCGAGAAGTCGGCTCCCCAACAAGGCTCGTAGTGGTTATCTACCAATCGCACCAGGCGACTAATTGAGGGACCCTCGTCGGTGACCCGGTACCAAAAGAGGTCGGGGGAGATCTGACCTGGCTCCTCGACGAACCAACGCCCGCCGATCTCGATCATCTCAGCCGAGGCATACGGGATGTGTTCGTCGAGTATCTCGGCATACAGCAGCGCATCCCGCACCGGTGCCATGACCACCGCCCCGAAGCAATTGCCGGGCGAAAGCAGGTGCCGGAGATCGAGCAGCACGCTCGAAGCAAAGAAGTTGTCGCGGACCCAGACGATGCGAGTCCGGCCGCGAGCCAGGATCCGTCGATCCCGGGCCTCATCCCAGATGGTGTGCTCGAGCGCCTCGTTCCAGGCGATGTCCGGATCAGCGCCCCACGTGCTCAGTTGCTCGTCGCTGACGGTCACCGCGCCGAGGTCGGTTCGCATCATCAACAGTTGATCGAGGCCGTCGCAAACCGGTCGGTATGACGCCCACCCAGGTTCGGAGCCATCGGCGGCGAGTCGGATCCGAAGGTGGGCCCGGGCCTGTTCGAAGGTGGCTGGTAGCTCGGGCGGAGTCGCCAACCGATTCACCCAGTCGCCCACGATCTGTGGCCAGCGCTCCTCAGGAACCTCAGACAGGGAGCGGGAGATATTCACCAAGCCCATGATTCCGCCCTCGGGATGGGTCACCGACCAGCCATCCTCAGCTACTTCGGCCCCCTCCCCCATGTGCTCGGTAACGAGATGCAAGAGGTATTGATGTTGTTTGGCAGTAAGTGGCGGCATGAGAGCCGTTGTAATGAAGGCCGTGCCCGCGAACAAGGGGGTTGACTGAGCGCCAACGCGTAACGTGGGCAAACGTGGCTCTCACCGTTGTCTACAGCCCCGATCATGTCCGGCACGTGCCCGATGGCGAAATCTGGGTGGGAGTGCGAATCGCCGGCACAGAGCTTCCCTCCCGGGGTGAGGCGATCCACGCCGCCGTCACTGCCATCGGATATCCGGTAGTCGCCCCCCACGCCATCGAGGATGACGAATTGCTCTCGGTGCATGACCCGGCGCTGGTGAGGTTTCTCAAGAACGCCTACTCCGACTGGCAAACGTCGGATTATCCCCGGGATCCGGGCCAGGACCGGGTCGTCCCTTACGCCTTCCCCCATCCCGACATGCTGGTCGACCCGCGGCCCCGCCACCCCACCTCGGTCGGCGCTCGCACCGGGCTCTTCGCTCTGGACACGATGACCCTCATCGGTCCCGGTACCTGGGACGCGGTGCGAGCGGCCGCTGCCTGTGCTTTGACCGCCGCCGATCTCATCTTGGCCGGGAGCGAGCTTGCCTATGCGGCCGTGCGTCCGCCGGGCCACCACTCCGGTAGATCGTTCTATGGAGGGTCGTGCTACCTGAACAACGCGGCATTGGCAGCTCGCCGGGTGGCAGATGGAACCGGAGAGAGGGTGGCGGTGATCGATATCGATGCCCACCATGGCAATGGCACCCAGCAGATTTTCTACGAATCCAGTCAGGTGCTGTACGGATCGGTTCACATCGATCCGGGCGCGGGTTACTTCCCCCATTGGGTGGGATTTCCCGAGGAGACAGGTCGAGCCGATGGAGAGGGATCAAACAAAAACGTGACGCTATCGCCGGGGACGGGTGATGCGGGCTGGCTGGCGGGGATCCAAGAGCTGGTCGAGCACAGCTCTTCAGCGTCCTCCGTTGTCGTTTCGCTAGGCGTCGACTCGTTTCTGGACGATCCGGAAAGTCCGCTCGCCGTCAGCGTCGAGGGTCATCACCGAGCTGGCGGGCTGATCAAGGATTTGGAAAAGCCCACCGTGGTGGTTCAGGAAGGTGGCTACAACCTCGACCACCTCGGCGAGCTGGTCGTCGCCTTTCTGGACGGTCTCGAGAACGGCTAACGGCTCAAGCCGGGTCCGGCGTCGGCTCCAATTTGAGGGCGGCCGAGTTCATGCAATACCGGAGGCCCGTCGGAGCCGGGCCATCGGGGAAGACGTGGCCCAGGTGCCCGCCGCAGTTGGCGCATTTCACCTCGGTACGAGACATCCCGTAGCTGCGATCGGTCTCTTCCTCGACCCGAGCGTTGGGGGCGGGACAAGTGAACGACGGCCATCCGGTCCCGGAATCGAACTTGTCCTCGGAGGAGAAGAGGACGGCGTTGCAACCGGCACAGCGGTAGATGCCCGCTTCGTGGTTGTCCCAGTAGGCGCCGGTGAAGGCCCGCTCGGTGCCGCCCCGTCGAAGCACTTCGTACTGCTCGGGGCTCAGGCGCTGGCGCCACTCCTGGTCGGTGATCGTTTCCATGTCGCTCCTTGTGGTCGAACTCTGTAGGTGTAACCGTCCAGGTCCCGCGGTTGTTTCCCCTTCGCGACGGAGATGGACCGTTGCCGGTCCCTCTCCATCATCGAGCAAACCCAAAAGGAGGCGTCAAGCCATTGGGGGCGAGCTGTCGTTGAGCTCTTCGAGCGCCCGGGTTTCATCTGGTGTCAATGGTTCGCCTTCGACCACTTGTTCAGGCTGGCGGCGGCGAATGGCGGGAACCACCAAGGCCACGCCTACTACCAGTGCCAAAACCGGCAGGATCAGGTCGAAGAACAAGCTGAGCTGTTGGAACTCGAGCAAGGTGGCGGTGTTCGGCAGCAGGACGAGCAGTCCGACGACGATGAGGACCAGGCCGCCAATGAACGACCAGGCGTCAAATTTGTGAGCTTTCATGATCTCTCTCCATCCATGGTGATCAAGATGTCACCTTCATCGGTGACGGCGTTGATGTGAATTCGGCTGCGGCCGACATCGGCTTGGGATGTCACCGTGCCGCCGGGTTCCGCCGTCGTGCCGAGGACATCGATGCGTCCGTCGGACGACGTGGCGTTGACGAAGTAGGAAACTCCCTCGGGCAGCACCACGGTGAGCATCCCGTCCTCGGTGGCGAGGTCGAGGAACAAGTCGTCTCCGGTGTCGATTCTCGAGAGGTCGAGGTTGATGCTGGCGTCACCGACCACCGAATATCCCTCGGCTAGGGCGCTGCGGTCGGTGGCTTCGATGACGACGTCACCAGAGCCCTCGACGAAGACTCCGGGAGTTGCAACATTGAGCCCGGAAAGGCTGATCTCTCCGATCCCCACGTCGAGGTGGGTGACCAACAGGCCACCGCCGCGGTCCGGATATGCATAGGTGTGGTCGACCCCGAGACCACCTTCGCTGTTCTCGGGTCCTCGAGACTCGCCGATCCCAACTTCAGTGTCGGCTTCGATGCCAACGTTGGGTGGGAGGAGCACTTCAAGACTTCCCACGCCGACTGATCCGCGGAGCTCGACCACTTCTCCTTCCCAGGGAAGATCGGTGAGGTCGATGGTCAGCCGGCCCGTCGAAAGTTCGTAGTTCTCTTGCAGCTCCGCGAAAGAGGTTGGGTTGATCAGCCGCGTGCTGGCGGTCTCGTCGATCTCGGCGACTCCGGCCACGATCGACACCGGGATGAGAACCAGACCCAACGGAATCAGCCAGCGAGCTCGTCCGTAACGAGTCCCGACCAGGACGCCGAGGCCGATCACGGTGATCGCCAAGGCGAGGTAGTGACGAGGACCTGCGTCCACCAGGGTTGAGACCCGATCGATCAATGCCAGGGCGCCCAGGCTGATGATGACGAGGCCGATCGTGATCTGTCCGAGAGGCGAGGGTGGAGTCGGGGGGCGGCGGGGAGCCGGGGGAGGGGGGGTGATCCCGGCACCCGCCGTCGGCGCCGAAAAGTTGGCAGTCGGCGTCGGCGGTCCCGCCGGTCGACGGAATTCTCCCCGATACAAGAGGATCCCAAGCACCAGCAAGACCGTCGGGATGACGATCCCCCCATCCATGAAGGGCAAAGCGCTGGCGAGGATGGCCACCGCCACCACCACCAGCACCACTCCCAGCCAGGCCTGCGAGCCCGACATCTTCTGGAGCCATCGCTGCCCGACCGACTCGACCTCACCTTCGGCGGGGATCAAAAGCCAGGACACGATGTAGAGAGGGATGCCGATCCCCGAGAAAACGAGCAGGACGAATCCGGCCCGTACCAGGAGCGGCGGCAAGCCGAGCTTTTGGGCCAGACCAAGGGCAGTACCCGAGATGATCCGTCCCGCCGCCGGTCGATACAAGGGCCCAGCGCTGGGGCGGGATCCATCGGCGGGCTCCGTCTGAATTGTGTCGTTCATGCTCCCACTTTGCAGGAATGCTGACCTCGCCGTCTATCCGGCATCGCCCTTGGCGGTCCCTGACGATTCGGGGGGCGCTCAGGGGTTCACCCCATTGTCCTAGGCATCATCGGACTGGCAAGATCTCTTTGGTGGAGCCGACAGGTCGGAACGAGCTAGTCGATCGGCTGTCGCTATGGCGACGGTCCGAGCCGCGTTTGCTCGCCGGGGTCGCGGGGGGAATCGCCGATCGGGTCGGGGTACCGGCGGTCTACGTTCGAGCCGCCTTCGTCACCTTGACCACGGTCTGGGGCATTGGCATCTTGCTCTATCTGCTGATCTGGTGGCTGACCCTCGACCACCAAGCCAGTCCCTTTGTGCGTGAACTCGAAACGGGGCAACGGGTGGGACTGGCAGTGACTTTCGTCGCTCTGCTCTGGCTCATGGTCGCCTCCGGCTTCGTGCCCGATCCGTTCGCCACATTCGTCACAGCTGCCATCTCTTTCGGGATCGCCTCGGTGCTCGACCGTTCCGAATCGGGCGGGATCGCTCGTTTGATCATGCCCGGCGAAACTCAAGGGGTCTCGGTGTTTCGTTTCATCGCCGGGGTTGTCCTACTGATGGTTGGCCTAGGACTGTTCTTCGGCACCAATCGCGTCACTTCATCGCTCGGCTCAACCTTCATCGCCGTGGCGCTCACCGCGATTGGTTTGATGGTGGCCTTTGGGCCGTGGTTCGTGCGGATGCGGGATGACCTGGGCAAAGAACGGCTGGCTCGAGCCCGCCAGGAGGAGCGGGCGGAGATGGCGGCCCATCTTCACGACTCGGTCCTTCAGACCCTGGCCCTGATCCAGCGCACCGACGATCCCCGCCGGATGTCATCGCTGGCCCGGACTCAGGAACGCGAACTCCGGACCTGGCTCTTTGGCAAGGCGCCACTCGAGGAGGGCGAACTTCTTTCGACCGCTCTAGCGGCCGCTGCCGCGCGTGTGGAGGATGAGAGGGCGGCGGCGATCGACCTCGTCACAGTCGGTGACGCCCGGCTCGATTCCCGGAGTTCCGCGCTCGTAGCGGCGGCCACGGAGGCGATGGTCAACGCCGTCACGCATTCGGGGTCGGATCGGGTCTCGGTTTATCTCGAGGTTGACGAAGGTCGGGCCGAGGTATGGATCACGGATCAGGGAAACGGGTTCGATCGCGCCCGTGTGGGCCGGGATCGCAAGGGTTTGGCTGAGTCAATCGAAAGGCGGATCGCCCGCCAAGGGGGCACTGCTGCTATCTCCTCCCGCCCGGGCGAAGGTACCGAGGTCCACCTCGTCCTCCCCGGGGTCGAGTCGGTGACCAAGTGATCAGGCTCTATCTGGTGGACGACCACCGCCTCTTCCTGGCCGGGGTGAGAAGCGAGCTCGAGGATCGGGCGGAGATCGTCGGCACCGCCACAGATGTCGACGACGCTATCGAGGGGATTCGTGAGACGGCCCCGCACGTGGTCTTGATCGACGTCCACATGCCGGGGGGAGGGGGTGTGGCTGTGATCCGGGCCATCGCCGAAACCAACCCCGACGTGCGCTTTCTCGCTCTGTCGGTCTCCGATGAGGCTGAAGACGTGATCGCCATGATTCGCTCCGGTGCTCGGGGATATGTCACCAAAACCATCGCGGCTGATGAGTTGGCCGAGGCGATCGAAAGGGTTCACGCTGGCGACGCTGTCTTCTCGCCCCGCCTGGCAGGGTTCGTCCTCGATGCCTTCAGCGGGGGCCAGGCCATCGAACTCGACCATGACCTCGACCAGCTCACCGCTCGCGAAAGAGAGGTGCTGCGCTTGATCGCCCGCGGCTTTGCCTACAAGCAGGTGGCGAGCCGCCTCAACCTGTCGGTGAAAACGGTGGAAAGTCATGTCTCGGCGGTGCTGCGGAAGCTGCAACTGTCGAACCGCCATGAATTGGCCCGCTGGGCGAGCGACCGCCGCATCGTTTGAGCAGCGCAGAGGTTTTCAGGAGGCGACGGCGGCCGGAGCCGAACGGCGTTCCACCTCGACCCGGCCCAGGATCCGTCTTCCTCGGATCCGGAGGGTGAACGCGTCCGTTTTTGAGCTCAGCGACCCTTCCCCGATCGGATTGTCGACGTTCCAATCGGCATGGGCGAGCACTGAAAGACGCCCGCAGATCACGAGTGCGTTCACCTCGATGCCAGTCGGCGAGGGCACCGCGCGTCGCAAGTCGAGCTCGGCATCACCGGCGGCGACCAAGATCGTCGCACCGATGAACGGGCGGGCCCTGATCCGGTAGCGGCGCCGGGCCGCCACCACCGCCAGGTCGATTTCGTCAGATTCCTCGTTTACTCGGTCGACGAGGAGGAAACGAGCCAGGCCCACGGCGCCGGCGATCAGC
>JAICGW010000035.1 GCA_025922945.1 Acidimicrobiia bacterium
ATGACCGAAAGCCTGCTCGAAATGGAAAGAGACGACGAACGCGAGCTCAAGGAGCTGGAGCGGATTGTGACCGAGGTAGCCGATACCGCCTGGTGGTCGTCCCTGGTCGAGGCGATGCGACTCGATACCCGCAAGCACATCATGCTGATGGAAGCCATCAAGGAGCTCGCCTCCGAGTAGGAGAAACCCCGCCGGGCCTGATTGTTTCCTCCCCCAGCGAGCGAAGCGAGCTGTTTCTCCCCCCAGTGAGCGAGCGAGCGCTGGGGGGAGTGGCCCGAAGGCCGAGGGGGGCAGGGGAGGTGGCGCCTCAGGCGCCGGGGAGGGGGCTAGACAGCTACCGCGGCCCCACCCGTCCGGGGATCGACAGCTCCAACCAGGACCCCGTCGACGGCTGGCCGGGCGATGACTTGTTGGGCGCATCGCAAATTCCATGCCGGCACCATCGTCGTGCTGGTGGCGCGAGCGCGAAGCTCTTCGATCCCGTCTGGGTCGAAGCCTTCCTCGATCGCCACCCCCCCGTCGGAGAGTATCTCCCACCGGGGGGCTACTACCAGGGCACCTGGGTCGGCCAGGCCGGAGATGATCTGACTCAGAGTCTGGGCGTTCCACGGCATCTGATTCTCCCCGCCCGGGGTTCCTCCGAGGAACTCGGGCTTCCCGCGGTCGTCGCTGATTGCCCAGGCATGGAGCGTGGTGGCCGGCCGTTTTCCGGGCGCCGGGAAGTTGCGATGTCCCACTTGGGTGGAAAACCCTCGCCCGGGTCGGTTGTTGAGAATCAGATCGAATTCACCGACCACCAGCCCGCTTCCGAAACGTGGGAAGGAATTGGAGTGGATGACCACGACCAGGTTGCCGGCGGCATCGGCGGCACTGACCATTGAGGTTCCGGAAGGGTCGGCCAGCAAACCGCTGCGATTGGCGACGACCTTGGTCACCCGATCCCAGATTGCGCCAGCACCGTCTCCTGGTCGGGCCTCGGCCAAAGCATCGAGCAACGAGGGACCGTGGGTCGGTGCCGGTGTTGCCCAGAGTCGCCGATCACCGACGGTCCCCGTTGCTGCCGGTTCCCACTGTGCGTTGACCGATCGAAAGTCAGACGCCTCGATCACTCCGCCGCGTCTGATGACTGATCCCGCAACGATGTCCCCGACGCCTCCCCAGAAGAGTTCCGCGCCGCGTCTCACCCACTCTTCCAGTAGGTCGCCCATCCCCGGCAAGCGGACCACCCGGCCGGGAGCGATTGGGGCGCCGTCCGGAAAATAGACCGTCCCGTCGGGGTTGTGACGCTCCACCAGGTCGGCCGCTTCGATCGCCAGGGCGGTGCAGATCTGGGCCCAGGGGAATCCTCCGCGGGCCAGGCGGATCGCCGGAGCGGCGAGCCGGCTTCGCCCGAGCACTCCCTCAATGGCTAAGACGTCGTATCCGGCCGGTGCCCCGGGAACCCCGACCGAAGTTGGGCCCGTGACCTGCAATTCCCCTCTCTCCGCGGTCTTGGCCAAACGGTGCGGGGCGCCACCGATAGCCACCAAAGCATCCGGCTGTGACTTTCCCGATCGGAGCCGCAAGGACACGAGGTCACCAGCCAGACCACACTTGGGCGGAAGCAACACCGTTTCGGCGAGGGCGGCCGTCACGACCGCGTCAAAGGCGTTGCCGCCTTGGCGGAGAGCTTCTGCCCCCAGCGCCGCCGCCAACGGGGCCGCCGCGAGGACGACACCCTCGATGCCGCGGCCGGTCGACTGTTCGGCCATGATCGCCGTGGCTCCCGATATCAACCCACCCACGGCTAGTCCTCGAGGATCCTGCCGACCGACCTGACAACGGCTTCGCGGTAGACGGCGTCGGCGACGGCTACATCTTCGAGGCCGATGCCGAGCGACTTGTACACCGAGACTCCTTCCGGTCGTACGATGGCGGGACTCGAAACCAAGGCACTGAGTTCTCGGACCTTCTCCCACACCTGGCCCTCATCGGCCAGCAGGAGGTCTCCGGCTTCGATCCGAGCCTGCTTGATCGACTCGACCACGATTGTCTCTGCTCGAGCAATCGTTTCGCTATCGAGTTCGCGGCTCTCGGGAGTCGTGGCTCCGACCGCAGAGATGTGGCAGCGCTGAGGAAGTTGTGCACCATCGAAGAGTGCCTCCGTCGATCGTGTGGCCGTGACAATCAGGTCGACGTTCTCGAGGGCCGCCCGTTGGCCGCTCACTTGAACGGTGGGAACGCCGGTCGCTTGCTCGACCTTGTTGGCGAATTCGTCGGCGGGCCGTCGATTGATCAGCCTGATCTCAGCTAGCTCGAATTGGCGAGCGAACGCCACGGCATGGGAGGAGGCCTGGCGGCCGGAGCCGAACAACAGCAGCACCTTGGAATCGGGCGGAGCCAGGTAGCGGGCCACTACCACCGACGTGGCCGCAGTCCGAATCTCCGTCAGGGCTGAGCCCTTCATGATCGCCAGGGGCTCGCCAGTCGAGAGCTGGAAGAGGAGCACCACGAACCCAAACCGCCCGTCCTTGGTGGTGGGGTATACCTTGGCCCCCGCCCGATCCTCATCCATCATCACTCCACCGACCATGCTCAATTTGCCCGCCGGGGTGATCGTCCTCACCCGCTCCTGTACAGCCGCGGAGCCGCCGGCGAGGGAGCGGAAGGCGTCCTCAATCGCATCGGCGGCCATTGCCGGAGTGAGGACTGCTGCGACTTCGGCGTCGGTGAGATAAAGCATCAGGAGACGGGAAATGGCTTCTGCAACGGGATCAAAAGCACCGCCGGGACCAGCACACAGACCGCGAGGACAGCCTGCAGACCCTGACTCTCGGCCAGAATCCCGATCAGGAAGGCAGCGAGCGATCCCACCGCGATCTGCGCCGAGCGATACGTCCCCAGCATCGAGCCCTGGCTTCCAAAACGCTCGAAGGCAACGAGGTTGGCGATAGGGAACAACGCGCTGACCGTCGCCGCGAAGATCACCGCCGCCACGGTCGTCAGAGCCGACGGCGGAGGGAGCGACCATCCGACGCCGGTCACCAGCAAAAGCAGAACCACGGTTCGCAAGGTGACGCGGCTACCCACGCGGTCGGCAACTGAACCGACCACGATCTTTCCGGGGGCGGAAAGAACGCGGCTTATGGCCAGCATCGTCGCCGCTTGTGCCGGTCCAAAACCCCACGAAGTCACGGCAAAAAGAGCGAGAAACCCAACCGTGCCGTATTGAGAAATCGTGCCGACTGTTCCCACCATCACCGGCAGACGCATTGCCCCGAGGCCACCTCGTCTCCCGCTCACCTCGGGGGAGTCGGGGAGCTTGATGACCAGCAAAACGAGGAGGCCGATCGCGCAGGCCCAGCTGGCCACTACGAAGGCGACCTGCCAATCGGCTGGACCTACCCGGGCAGCCAGGAAGGCGGCGGCGGCCAGCCCGGCCGAAAATGCGACACCGAATATCCCCATGGCCAAGCCCCGGCGGTTACTGCCTCCGGCCAAACCAGCGGCCTTTAACCCGGGGGCGAAGAACATGCCGACTCCAAGTCCTATAGCCGCTTGCGACAGCAGGAGAAGACGAAAAGTTCCCGACACCGACGCGAAGGCGCAGCCGGCAGAGGCGATCCCGAGGCTGAGCACCGCTACTGCTCTGAGAGGCAAAGCTCTGAGAAGCCAGCCGCCCGCCAGGTTCCCGAGGGCAATGCTGGCAGTCAGTGTGCCGAACGTCAGCCCCGCAGAGGAAACACCCAGATCCATGGCCTGGGCAATCGATGGAAACAACGGCGCGAGTATCGACTCGGCCACACTGATGGAGAGGTAGGTCGCCACCACCGCGGCCAACCCCAGCCATGAGGTTCGCTCCGTCTCCTTTGAGATCACGGGTTCAGAGCTAGGGGAGGTCATTGCCTGCCATCGCCGCCAGGTAGGCAGCTTCGGCCCGATTGATGTGATCGAGGGCAAGATGTGCCGCCAGGGTGGCGTCTCGGCTCTTGATCGCTTCGAACAGCTCGGTGTGCTCCTTCCACGAGTCGAGGGCGCGCTCACGAAGAGCGCGGGCGTAAACCCACTGGATGGTGTCGCGCACCGTTTCGTTGAGCGCGACCAGTCGTGAATTACCCGCCGCTTGGGCGACCGCGTTATGAAAGGCGGTATTCAGGCCCGGCAGCTTGTCGAGCTCCTGATCGTTGGCGGCGCGCTGTCCCTCTACCACTAGTTCAGCCAACGCCGCGGTCAGATCCGGGGTAATGCGTTCGGCCGCCAGGCGCGCCATCACCGCTTCCAACGCCGAGCGCACTTCAAATAGCTCTCGCACCGACTGGACTCCGAGAGTGGCCACGGAGGCGCCGTGGCGGGGAACGACCTCGACGAACCCGGCCACGCTCAACTGTCGCAGAGCTTCGCGCACCGGATTGCGGGAGACGCCGAATTCGGTCGCTAACACCTCTTCCATCAGGCGTTCGCCCGGTCGAAAACGCCCCGCCAGGATCGCCGCCCTGATTTCGTCAGCGATCTGTTCGCTCAGTGGCAGGTGGGCCCGACCGAGGGGGACCACCCCCCTCCCAGCTGCGCCGGCCCTCCCCCCTGAGGGGGGAGAAACGTGGCCAACTCTCCCATCTATTTCTCCCCCCGGCGAGCGGAGCGAGTCTGGGGGGGAGTGGCCCGCAGGGCCGAGGGGGGTTCCGGCCCGTGCGGGGGGAGAAAGCGTGGTCGCCGAGTTCTTCTCGCCGTCACCGGAAAGAGGGCCATTTCCGGTTGACGTGGCCATACTGTCCACAGTATACAGTAGCCCCACGGCTGTTGCGGCCGTTCGAAAAAGGAGCCTTTGGATATGCGATCGAAACGAGAGGCCCTGGCCCTGATTTTGGGTCTATTGCTGGTGGCGTGTAGTTCGGGCACCGTATCTACGACGGGGGACGGCGGCACGGCAACCACTAGCGGCAGCGGAGGCACTCAGGCCACCTCGCCACCGGCGGAGTCGGCCGACATCACGATCATTTTGGCCGGTGAGCCCACCACGCTCGATCCCCAGATCAGAGACGACGGGAATGAGCGGGCGGTGAGCGACAACATTTACGAGACCCTGATGGCACGGAATCCCGAAGGGGAGCTGGTTCCAGGGCTGGCTGCGGCCGAGCCAACTCAGGTCGACGAGACCACCTGGCAGTTCACTCTCCGGGAAGGAATCACGTTCCACAACGGTGAGCCGTTCAACGCCGAGAGCGTCGTGGCCAGCATCGATCGAATCATCGACCCCGATTTCGCTTCCGAGCAGGTCTCGTTCTTCTCGACGATCTCCGGCGCTGAGGCGGTCGACGACACGACCGTCAACGTCCTCACCACCGAGCCCGACCCGATTCTTCCCGCTCGCATGTACTGGATGAAGATGGTCCCGGCGACTGCTTCGGGTGATGCCGCCTTCGCCGAGAACCCTTCGGGAACCGGCCCCTACCAATTCGTCGAGTGGGTGCGGGGTGACCATGTGACCCTCGAGGCGAATCCCGACTACTGGGGCGACGACGTCGGCAACGTGACGCGGGTCACGTACCGATTCGTAGCCGAGGCCGGCACTCGTCTCTCCGCTTTGATCGGGGGCGATGCCGACGTGATCACCAACCTCCAGCCCGAGGACGTGGGATCGGCCCCCCAATCGGCTTCGGTCACCGGTCTCGAGCATCCGGTATTGATCATCAACGCCATGGAAGGGGCGACGGCCGATGTCAGGGTCCGCCAGGCGATGAACCTGGCGGTGGACAAACAAGCAATGGCTGACGAATTGTTCGGTGGGAATGCCACCGTCGACCAATGCCAAATCCTCAGTGAATCCTTCTTCGGCTACAACCCCGACTTAGAGGCCTACGCCTACGACCCCGACGCGGCTCGGGCCCTCATTGCCGAGGCAGGAGCCGAGGGGGCCACGGTGGAAGTAATCGGGACGGCCGGACGGTGGCTCAAAGACCGCGAGGTGGTCGAAGTTGTCGGCAACTTCCTCTCCGAGGTCGGTCTGGTGCCCGAGGTTCAGATCTTCGAATTCGACGAATACCTGAACCGTCTTTTCGGAGACATCCGTCCGCCGGCGATCTATGTGACGAGTTCTAATGAGTTGCTCGATGCTGACCGTCAGCTGTCCGCCTATTACCACCTCGACGGGATTGGGGCCTCGAACGACGATGCCGAGTTGGCTGGCTGGATCGACGAGGCCCGATCGGAGACCGACGTCGCTGCTCGTGAAGGCCTTTATCACCAGGCGGTGCAAAAGGCGTGTGACGAGGCTTACTTCCTTTTCATGCTCAACATCAACGATGTCTACGGGATGAGTGAACGGCTCCAGTGGCAGCCGCGGGTCGATGCGAAGATCCTTGTCAAGGAAATGACGGTAAGCGCCTAATCCGCGCGGTGAATCTCCCCCGGAGAGAGCCCTTGGGGGAGATTCACATGACAATGAAGGAGACCCATTAATGGGGCGGTTCCTGCTCAAGCGGATCCTCCAGGGAGCGATAGTGGTGATCGGGGTCACGGTGGTGGTTTTCGTGGTCACCCGTCTCATCGGCGATCCGGTCCGGGTCATGCTCCCGCTCGAGGCCACCGCCGAGCAGCGGGCTGCCTTCGCGGCTCAACTTGGTTTCGACCGGCCCATCCACGTCCAGTTCTTCGACTTCATCGGGTCGGCGCTGCGGTTCGACTTCGGAAACTCCCTGTGGCAGGATCGCCCGGCCCTCGAGATCGTGCTCGAAGCCCTGCCTCGCACGCTCCTGCTGGTGGGAGCATCGATGGTGCTGGCCGTGATCATTGCGGTCCCGCTCGGAATCCTCACCTCCCTCAAGCCGGGTGGCTTTCTCGATCGGCTGCTGGTCACCCTGAGCCTGACCGGTCTCTCGATGCCCAACTTCTGGCTGGGGTTGCTGCTGATCGTGATCTTCGGGGTGCAACTCCAGATATTTCCCATCTTCGGGTCCGGCACTCTGATGCATGCGGTGCTGCCCGCGGTCACCTTCGCGCTCCCTTCGGCCGCCCGGCTTGTGATGCTGACCAGATCGGCGATGATCGACGAGCTCAACAAGAGCTACGTGGCACTGGTTAAAGCCAAGAACGTGCCTTTCCGCCGCTTGGTCGGCGCCCATGCCTTCCGCAATGCGGCGGTTCCCGTCATGACGATGACAGGGTGGGAGATAATCCGGGCCCTGGCTGGATACTCGGTGGTAGTGGAAACCGTCTTCGCCTGGCCCGGTCTCGGTTTCCTCGCCATCCAGTCGATCACCCGTCAGGATCTGATACTTCTCCAGGCCATCGTCTTCGTCGTTGCCCTGATGATCATCACCATCAACATCTTGATGGACGTGGCCTACAAGTACATCGACCCTCGGATCAAGCTCACCTAGGAGGGCGTGATGGCTCAGACCGTAGCTGCTCCTGGTATCGCCACTCCCGGTATCACCCGTCGCTTCGCCGGGGTGGTGGGTGAGCTCTGGAAGGACAAGGCGGGCTTTTTTGGACTGCTGGTGATGTCGACGCTCATCCTGGTGGCGATTGCAGCTCCAATACTCGCCCCCCACGATCCCGCCGCCCAGTCCCTCTCCGCCCGGCTCGATCCCCCCTTCTGGCTCGAAGGCGGCTCATTGGAACATCCCCTGGGCACAGACAACCTCGGCCGGGATGTTCTCTCGCGCATCATCTTCGGTTCGCGGGTCTCGCTGATCGTTGGGCTCGGGGTGGTGGCTATCGCCGGGACCGTCGGCACCGTTCTGGGCTTGCTGGCGGGCTACAACGGCGGCCGGGTCGACAGCTTGATCATGCGCTGGCTTGACACTCAACTCGCCTTCCCGGGATTGCTTTTGTACCTGGTCATCCTCTCGGTGGTTCGGCCGAGTCTCCTGGTGCTGATCGTCATCCTCCCTATCAACGCCTGGATGGTCTATGCCTTGCTGGTGCGAGGTGTGGTCCTCTCGGCCAAAGAGACTCCCTATGTGGAAGCAGCCGAAATCGTCGGAGCGCGGCCGAAGCGAATCATCTTTCGCCACATCTTGCCCAACCTGGCGGCGCCCCTTTTGACGCTGGCGGTGCTGGAGTTCGCCAGCGCCATCCTGGCTGAGGCGGCCCTTTCGTTTCTCGGCCTCGGAATCCAGCCACCGGAGATGTCGTGGGGCCTCGATGTGGCGATCGGACGGGAGTACGTGTTCAATGCTTGGTGGCTGGTGACTTTCCCCGGAATCGCCATCGCCCTCACCGTGCTTGGTGCCAACCTGTTCGCTAGTTGGCTGCGAATCGTCGCCGATCCGCATGAGCGGGAGAAGCGTTTCGCCGCCGGCGTGAGTATGACGGGTGGCCGCGGTGCCTGACATGGAGACACCGCTCGACGTCCCCCTCCTCGCCGTCGACGACTTGCAGGTTTCCTTCTTCACCCGGAGGGGGGTGGTGCAGGCGGTCCGCGGGGCCAGTTTTACCCTCGATCGTGGACAGACCATCGGCCTGGTGGGGGAATCGGGGTCGGGAAAGAGCGTCACTTCCCGAGCGGTGATGGGGCTAATCGAGTTGCCGGGCCGGATTGTCGCCGGTGACATCCGCTGGAAGGGAAAGTCTCTTTTGGGTAAGGACGGGCACGCCTATTCCGATCGCATCCGGGGCAAAGAGATCTCGATCATCTTTCAGGACCCGATGACATCGCTCAACCCGCTGATGAAGATCGGAGACCAGATCGGCGAAGTGCTCGGACATCACCTGGGAATGGACCGATCGTCCGCCGACAAGCGGGCCGTCGAATTGCTTGATCTGGTCGGTATCTCCTTCCCTCGCCAGCGGGTGAAGCAGTACCCCTACGAATTTTCCGGCGGGATGAATCAGCGGGTGGCGATCGCCATGGCCCTGGCCTCCGAGCCGGAGCTGCTTATCGCCGACGAGCCCACCACCGCCCTCGACGTCACTATCCAGGCTCAGATTCTGGAGCTCCTTCAGCAACTGCAGACCGATCTCGGTCTGGCGGTGCTCCTCATCACCCACGACCTCGGGGTCGTGGCCGGCCTTTGCCAGCGCCTGGCAGTCATGTACGCCGGACGGATCGTGGAGACCGGCCAAGCCGAGGAGATCTATTCCGACCCCGGCCATCCTTATGCCTGGGGGCTGATCGGCTCGACCCCCCGGCTCGATGTCGTGGTGCCCAAGCTGGTGAGCATCGCCGGGGCTCCGCCCGATCTGATTCGGCCACCGGTCGGTTGCGCCTACGCTCCTCGCTGTCCGCTGGCAGTCGAATTGTGCGAGCAGGTTTCGCCCGAGCTGATTGAACATCTCCCCCATAGGAAGGTTGCGTGTCACCGTGCATTCGATATCAGAACCGTCGGTGCGCCCGTCGCTGCCGGAAGCTGACACCGAGCCGCTCCTCAGAGTCGAGGGCCTGACCGTCCATTTTCCGGTCGGTCGGGCGGGTTTCTGGGGCCGCCAGAAGCAGGTGCTGCACGCGGTTGACGGTGTCACCTTCGACATCAAAAGGGGCGAGACTCTGGGACTGGTGGGCGAATCCGGCTCCGGCAAATCGACGACTGGCCGGGCCATCCTGCGCAAGGTTCCCATCACCGCCGGAAGCATCGTCTTCAAAGGCCAGGACATCACCGGTGTCAAAGGGGAGGAGCTGCGCCAGTTACGTCGTCACATGCAATTGGTTTTCCAAGACCCTTATGGATCGCTCAACCCCCGGATGCGAGTCCTCGACATCGTTTCCGAACCCCTGATCGTGCACGGTTTGGAGCCGAACACCGAGGCCTGCTCGGAGCGAGTCTTGGACCTGCTGGAAATCGTCGGTCTCCCGAAAGATGCTGCCGATAGATATCCCCACTCCTTCAGCGGTGGCCAACGGCAAAGGGTGGTGATCGCGCGGGCCCTCGCCCTCCGTCCTGACCTGATCATCGCCGACGAGCCGGTGTCGGCTCTTGACGTCTCCATCCAGGCGCAAATCGTCAACCTGCTGGCGGACCTTCAGGACGAGTTCGGACTTACCTATCTGTTCATTGCCCATGACCTCTCTGTGGTTCGCCACCTCTCCGACCGGATCGCGGTCATGTACTCCGGAAAGTTGGTCGAGCTTTCTGACCGGGATGCCATTTACGACCGGCCCACTCACCCATACACCGAGGCCTTGCTGTCGTCGGTGCCAATACCCGATCCGGTTTTGCAACGCGAGCGGCGTCGCGTTCCCTTGACTGGAGAGATTCCGAACCCGATCAGCCCTCCACCGGGGTGCCGGTTCCATACCAGGTGCCCCATCGTCCAGGATCGCTGCCGGTCCGAGGAGCCTCCCTTGGAGGACAAGGGCGCCGGCAGTGTCGCTGCCTGCTGGTTCCGCTGAGCCCGGGGCGAAGGGACATGACGGTCGATGGGTGATGGCGCTCCTCTCGCGGCAGTCCCCGTCGGTAGTTCGGTGGGTATGGCGATTGGGATCGGGATATTTGCCGGGATGCTCTCGGGGCTTTTTGGGGTCGGCGGCGGCATCGTTGTGGTCCCGGGGCTCGTTTCTTTCCTGAACCTGGATCAGCGCCTCGCCCAAGGCACCTCCCTCGTGGCGGTGGCGCCGATGGGCCTGGCTGGCATGATCGGCTATGCGTTGAGCCAAAGCGTGGATTGGGTGGTGGCGCTTCTGCTCCTGATCGGCTCAGCCGCGGGAACGGTTATCGGAACCAGATTGCTCCGCAGCCTCCCGATCCGGACTCTGCAGCGCTCGTTCGCCGCCCTTTTGATCCTCACCGCCCTACGAATGGTCTTCGACATCGAAGAAGGTGCCGGTCACCTCCCAATCGATATCGGGATCGCCCTCGGTCTCGTCGTCCTGGGCCTGTTCACCGGAGCCCTGGCGGGCCTGATGGGGGTGGGCGGTGGGGTCATTATGGTCCCCGCCCAAAACCTCCTCTTCTCGATTCCCAGTGCTTTGGCCAAGGGCACCTCGCTAGCGGTCATCGTTCCCACCGCGATTATCGGCAGCATCCAGAATGTTCGCCATGGCACCGCAGACCTCCGTATTGGGCTCACCGTCGGCGCCGCTGGGGTCGTGACCTCGTTCCTGTTCTCGCTGCTGGCGGTCAGTCTCGACCCCACCCTCTCGGCGGTCCTTTTTGCGATTCTTCTTGTGGCCTCGGCGATTCGCATTTTCTGGGCTATGCGCCATCAGCCCCCGAATCAATCTGCGGCCTGAATCAGGCGCACCACTTCGTCGGCGCATCCCCACGAGAGCAAGAAGCCTTGTCCGCCGTGCCCATAGTTGTGAATCAGCAGTCGGCCGTCGGCGAGGCGATCACGCTCGAGACGCACTGCCGGCCGGCCGGGCCGGATGCCGACCCTTGACTCGACCAGAACCGCCTTTTCCAACTCGGGGACCAACGTCTGGCAGTCTCGGAGGATCCGTTCCGTCGTCCGGGGATCGGGAAGCGGGCTGTCGTTCCCGGCTTCCCTGGTGCCACCGAGGATCACCTCGTTTCGCCGGGGATAGACGTAGCGGATTCGCTCCGGGTTTCCCTCGTAGGAAATGCCTTCCCGGATCCCCTCTGCCCGCACCGCGACGATTTGCCCTCGCACGGGAACCAGGTCCTGATCAGCGCATAGCTCCCGGGCCCCGAGGCCACTGCAATTGACCACCACCTGTCCTCTTGCCTCATCGAGTGAACCCAGTTGCCCGACTTCGATTGTCCCCCCACCTCTCTCGAAACGAGCCTGGAGCCAGGGCAGATAGAAGGTCGGGTCGATCAGGAAGCCCTCGATTCTCCAGCCGCCGGAGTATCCGGGCGGTACCTCGTTTGCCTCGAGCGTGCGGATCCAGGGAAATCGACCCTCCCAACCGAGCGGGCGAAACGGTTGGGTGGTTTCGAGTTCTCGCTGGACCAGAGGCGAGACGCCTGAAGCCGGGTCCCTGGTCAATTGTTCAAATACGCTCCGGCTGGCGAGTGCCCACTCAAATGATCGGGAACGGGGATTCGTACCAGGAATGGTCCAAACGGCGGCGGCCATCATCGAGGTGGTCTGAGCGGGGCGGGCCGAGGTCACGATCCGGGTGAGGTAGCCCGCTTCCTGCATCGATACCGCACACGTCAGTCCCGAGACGCCGGCGCCTACCACCAGTACAGGAGGCACCGAGCCACTCACCGGGAGACTCAGATCCTGGGGAGCTTGAAGCCCGACTTTTCGATGACCCGGTCGCGGGCGGCGAGCGCGCTGGCGCGGACCGCGGGCCAGTCGACGTGCAGCAGCTTCCCCCCTTGCTTCATCACCCGTCCTCCGATGATCACCGTGTCGACATTGCTGGTATCCATGCCGGTGACAACGGCGGTGGCGGGATCGTTGAGGGGGGTGACGTTCATGCGGTCCGTGCGGAGAAGAATCACGTCTGCTTTTTTGCCCGGTGTCAAGGTTCCGACTTCGGAGTCGAGGCCGTTGGCGCGAGCTCCTTCGATGGTGGCGTAAGCCAGCACCTCGCGAGCCGAGACCGGATCCTTGCCGGTCCGCGCGGCCTGCGCCCGCTGTAAGGGGAGGACCGAGCGCATCTGGTTGAACATGTCGGCGGGGACGTTGGTTTCGACGTCGACGCTCAGGCTCGGTCGCAGGCCCCGATCGAGGAACTTCTGGATCGGTGGCATCCCGTGCCCCATCATCATCTCCACCGGTGACGCCAGCGAGACCGTGCCTCCGGTATCGACGATCATCGAGATCTCAGTGTCGTTGAGGGTGGTGCAGTGGATATAGGTGGTGTCCGGACCGAGCAGCCCTGCCTCGCCGAAGCGCTGCACTTTGGCGTCCTGGCCATAGCTCCCGACTCCGACATGGGTCGTAATCCGGGCGCCGGTCTCCCGGGCCAGCTTCCAATGGTCGCGGGACACCTCGAAATCGGTGAATTCGGGTCCTGGGGCCGCCAGGGCCAGGGTCAGTTTCTGGCCGGTGGTGGAGAAATGCTCGGTGGCGGCGCGGACGAACCAGCTGGGCTGGCGCTCCTCCCACTTGCCCCACCAGGGGAAGCCGTAGGCAAAGACCGCTCGCAGACCTGAGTCCTGCAATGCCTTGATGACCGCATCGGTGTGCTCGGGTGACGCCTGAATGTGAGACCAATCGAGGAGGGTGGTGATTCCGGCGTCGATCGCCCCCAGAGCCGAGATCAGATTTCCGACGTAGGCGTCTTCCGGACTAAAGGCGGGGGCAAGCTTGTGAAGGACGAAGGAGATGTAGCTGGTCCGACCCTCCAGTGGAACGTCGGTTCCGATGTTGCGGAGAAGTCCCTCCCAGATGTGGCGGTGAGTATCGACAAAGCCGGGCATGACGATCATGCCGGCGGCATCGATGACGTCGACTTCGCCGTTAGCTTGGCCGGGGCCCACCGCCACGATCTTCTCCCCTTCGATGACTATGTCGCCGTTGGAGAAGTCCCCGAGGTTGGGATCGAGGGTGAGGATGGTGCCACCCTTGATCACCTTTCTTCCACTCGGCATCGATCGGAAGTCGCTGCCGCCGGAGTAAAAGTCGGGGACGACCGCCGCCTTGGGAGGCCGGCTGCCGATTACGAGGCGGCGGGCGCGCCGGAAGTTCCTCTTGACCAGCTCTTTCATGTCTCCCGCCTGGAAGAGGACGATTCCGAGCAGCACCAAAGCACCGATGATCATCGACCCATCGGTGGGCGAAAGCCCGAGATAGGGGAGGACCGTCAGGATCAGGGCGAGGAGCAAGGCCGCCACGGTCCCTCCGACGAAGGTGGCCCGACCGCCGGCCAGCGACGCCCCTCCGAGCACGGCGGCGGTGATGCTGTTGAGCGCGAAGGTGGATCCCACCGAAGCGTTGCCGACTGGGGTTCGGGCCATCACCAGGAAGGAGGCGACGGCTGCCAGGGAGGCGGCGAAGAGGAGGGCTCGAACCCGGATCCAGGTCGTGTTCACCCCGCCCCGTTTCGCCGAGCGGTCGTCAAAGCCAACGGCCCTGACCGCTAGCCCGGAACCGGATGCATGGAGCCAGACGTCCATGAGAGCCGCGCCAATCGCGAGGAGGATGAAAGCGATCGGGATCGGTCCCACGCTGGTCCGGAGGAACGACACGAAGCCCCCGTTGATCGCGCCCTGGGCCGTCGGCCGCAATGTCAGGGAGACTCCGTCGAGGATGCTCATGGTGGCCAGCGTGGCGATGATCGATGGAATCTTCACCCCCCGCACCAGCCCGGCATTGACCAGTCCCAGCACCAGGCCACAGAGGAGAACGAATCCCACTCCTTGCAAAATCGCCGAAGTCGTCGCGTCGGTGGCGATGAGGTATGAGCCGATGACGACGCCGAGGCTGATCATTGCCCCTACCGAGAGATCGAGATAGCCAACGAGGAGGGCGTGCGTCTGGGCCATCGTGGCGACGATGAGGGGCAGCGCCAGGATCAGGATCTGGTTGACGTTGGTCGCGTTGATAAAGCCCGGGAATCTGGTGTTGGTGAACCAGAGGAGACCGGCGACGAGGAGAATCTGGAGAGCGATTGGCATCCACAGTCGGAAGCGGATGACCTTGCGCCATTTGTTCTTGTCGCGGGCGTCGCGCATGACCTTGCGGACCACCTGCCTCGTCGCATCGGCTCTTGTGGTCATGCCGAGCGGGAGGTGGTGGCCGTTGGCATGGCGACCCCGAGTGGGGAGCGGCCGGCTTTGGAGAGCCCGGGGCCGCGGACGATGGCTTCGGTGATACGGCGCTCGTCGAGGTCTTCGCCAGGGATTTCCTCGACAATGGTTCCCCGGGACATGACCAGCACCCGATCGCAGAGGCCGGAGAGCTCGATTGGATCGCTCGACTTGACCAGCAGCGCCGCTCCGCCGTCACACCGCTGGCGGAGCGCCTGGTAGATGTCGAACCTCGACCCCACGTCGACGCCCTGGGTGGGCTCGTACGCCAGGATGACGGCCGGTTTTCTCAGAAAGGTGCGGGCGACGGACACCTTCTGCTGATTGCCGCCGGAGAGAAACTCCACTGGTTGATCCAAAGATGGGGTCCGGATCTCGAGCTGATCGACTAGTCGGGCGACTTGACGCTTCTCGGCGTTCCTCCGCAAGAAACCAAGGGTGGCGAACTGACGCAATGCTTGGACGGTGGTATTGACCCTCACTCCTAACACCGGCGCCAGCGCCTCTCGTTTGCGGTCGCCAGGAAGAAGCATCAATCCCGCTCCCACTGCTTCATGGGTTGAGATCAAATTCAGTTCCGTCCCTTCGCACACCACTTTCCCCGCTCGGGGAGGAACCCTGCCCGCCAGGCAGTCGAAAAGCTGAGGTTGTCCGTTCCCCTCGGCCCCGGCGATCCCCACAATCTCGCCGCTCTCCAGGGTGAAGCTGAGAGGCCCAAATGACTGGCCCTGGAGCCCTTCAACCCGCAGTACGACCCTCGGCTCGACCGTTCGTGAAGCTGCGGCTGGGAAGGCCGCCTCGAAGGGCCGACCCACTATCAGCTCGACTAGTTCGGATTCGCTGGTGGCCCGGGCCTCAAACGTGCCACGATTGCGACCGTCTCGAAGCACGGTGATGCGATCGGCGATCTCCAGGACCTCGGGCAGGCGATGACTCACGTACACGATCCCAACCCCACGATCTCGACATTTCGCCACCGTGCGATGGAGCGCCTCAACCTCGTCCGGACCGAGAGCGGTGGTGGGCTCGTCGAGCAGCAGGACCTTGGGATCGGTCGCCAACGCTTTGGCAACCTCGAACATTTGCCTCTCGGCGAGGGTGAGAAAGCCTGCCGGCGAATCCGGGAACAGCTCGAGATCGAGATCGAACTCGGTCAAAAGCTGGCGGGCCCATTTCTTCCGTCGCCAGAAGGGAGGTCTTTTCTCGGGCCGCGTCGCCAGGAAGAGATTGTTCTTCACGGGCTCCATCTGGACCAGTGAGGTGTCCTGATAGGCCATCGCCAGGCCGAGCTTTCTCGCCAAAGCGGGGGAGTCGCGGCGCAACCGGACTCCTCCGATGTGAACGCTTCCCCGGTCGGGCTTGACGAACCCGCTGGCAATCCCGAGGAGAGTCGACTTTCCGGAGCCGTTCTCGCCCACCAGGGCGTGGACCTCGCCGGCTCGGCATTCGAAGCTGACGTCAGTCAGCGCACGCACTGCTCCAAACTGCCGGGAAACTCCGGCCAACGCCAGAACCACCCCCTTCCCGGCTTCGCCGGCCCTCCCCCCTGAGGGGGGAGAAACGGGGAGCGGGGGCCCCGTCGTCGACTCTCCTTCAGGATTGCGCTCGGTCATCCGCCGAACATCAGCGACAGCACGTTGTCGGGCACCAGGGAAGTGCCGGAGACGGCCTCGTTGGGTCGATCGGGGTTGCAGTCTGCCGCCGTGACCTGACGCATGACATGCGGGACCACGACCTCTGGGGGAATCTCGGCTCCCTTGAGCGCCATCATCGCCGCAGTCACTCCGGTTCGCGACTGGAAGTTGCCGCCAGCCGAGTAGAAGATGTTGTACGTCGGATCGTTGCGCTCGGCCCAGTCGCAGAACAAGTTCTGCTCATCGGTGCGGAGGGCCAGGGTGAGGTTGCTCACCGGGATCCCGAGCTCCTCATACACCGGCAGTCCGTACCAAATCCCGTCGGCATATTCGTAGGCATAGCCGTTGATGTCGGGATTGGTTGTCAGCAGTCCGCGGAACACATCAGGGATGATCGGCGGGAACCACGAGGTATCGCCTGTCGTGCTGTCCTCGTTGGCTGGCGGGTTCACCAGAGAAAGATCCGAGGAGAGTGCGGAGACCGCGCATCGTTGCCAGCCCAGGGAGAGGGCATTGCCGGGGGTGCCTCCGAGCAACGCCACATTTCCCGAGCCAACGCCGGTGTTGAGCACTTCGGCAAAGCTCTCACCGAGGGCACAGAGGTCTTCACCCACGACCGTCAGGTAATCCTCACCTGGTATGGCCGCTCCTTCCTGGTCCGGTAGCCCGACGTAACCCGCCGAGAACGGGACATAGAGGATCCCGGCGGCGGTGGCTTCGCGCACCGCTTCCGCGAGAAGGGCTCCAACGTCGGGATAACCAACGATGAAGTCAACGCCGCGCTGGATGAGGAACCGGAACTGGTTGACGTGGACGGCGGGGTCTTGGTCGAAGTTGGCGGCGGTGGAAACGATGGTCCCGATCTCGGGATAGGTGAGCGCCTGGAGAATCGCTTCCATATGACTCACCGACCGCCACACGTTGACCTCGTTGCCACCTCCATCGGCGTAGCCCATCACCAGGTCGCCTCCGCTGCCGGTGTCGCACTCCTGGTTGGCCCAGCACTCCATCGCCTTGTCGATCGTCGCCTGATCGAGGTCCTGATTGGCCCGAGCGATCGAGGCCAGAACGATGTTCCAGCTCGCTTCGTCCGAGGGTTCGACGGGCCCGAGCGCCTTCTCGACCAACGCCGGGTCGGCAGCGGTGGGATCCTCGTCGAAGTCCGCCAGCGGATTCTCGCCGGAGGCGGCGGTTGTCGCCGGAGCGGCTGTGGTTTCTGCCGATGTGGTGGCGGGTGCCGCGGTGGTCGCTGGGCCCGCGGTCGTCCCTGGGCCCGACGTCGTCGCAGTCCCGCCCGATGTGCAGGCGGCGACCACCAAGGCGAACACCGCCATGGCGATAACGGTCTTTCGATTCACTGTCTCCTCCTTGATCGTTCTTGCGTAGAACTGACCGCAACAATGCGGTCAGTTCTACGCAAGAATCTTGCTTTCACTGCGATCCGATCGTCTTCGCTCGCGAAGCACACGCTCCACGGCTTTGATGATCCGATCTCCTGAAACCAGCATCCCGCCGATGATGACTAGGCCGAACACCACGAACTGGAGCGCAGTTGGAAGCCCGATCGTCCTCATCATCTGATTGAGTCCGGTGAGAAAGAAGGCCGCGGCGAAAGTCGACAGGGGGCTGGCTAGCCCACCCGTCAACGAGGCACCGCCGATTACCACGGCGGCGATCGGCCCGAGAAGGTATGTCGCGCCGGCAGCGAGACCCGGGCTGCGAAGGAGTCCCGCCAGGGCCACTCCCGCCGTCGCGTAGAGAATCGCGGCCACCATGTAGGCCGAGATCTGATTGATGTTGACTCGGACCCCAAGCACATGGGAGGCCACCGGATTGGCGCCGACCACTTGAAATCGACGGCCGACCGCGGTGTAACGGAAGGCCACCATCAAAAGTATGGTGATGACCAGTCCGAGCCAAAAGACGGGGCTAACCCCCATGATCCGGGTCGAGGTCCACCGCGACCACCCGGCTGGCACCTGGGCTTGCACTGGAAAGCTCCGGCCGTAGCGGTTGACCACGCCGATAACCACCTGCCCCACCGCCAACGTCACAATCAGAGCGTTGAGCTTGAGCCCGCCGATCAAGATTCCGTTCACCAGCCCGATCAGCGCGGCGGTTCCAATGGCAGCAAGGATTGCGACGGGAATGTTCTCGTCCGATTGTCCCCCGACTCCGACCATGATCGCCGCGGCCAAGGTAAGGGTGCCGGGGACGCTGAGGTCGATCCCCCCGGTGATGATCACCAGCATCTGACCGAGGGCGGTGATTGCCAGGAGCGCCCCATAAGGGGCGATGGCGCTCAGGGCCACTCCTCCCAAAAGCGCCGGCACCCAAATGGCAGCGACTATCAGCAGTAGAGCGATCGCCAGATAGACGGGCATGTAACGGGAGCCGACCACAAAGGCGGTAATGGCCCGCGAGGGAGCGGTGGCGGTGGTCATGAGCTCTCTCCCGAGAACGCCGTGGTGAGCGCGCTCGAAGATTCGCTGATCCGATGAAGCGCCCTGTTCGCCAGATCCCGCGCCCTTCCTTGATCCGCAGTGAGGGTGCCGCTTCTCATCAGTGGCTGACCGGCGACGAATACCCAATCGACGTTGGAGGTGTCCATTCCCCAGACCACAGCCCCGATGGGATCATTGATCGGAGCGATGTTGGGTCGATCCGCTCGAAGGACGATCAAGTCGGCCTGCTTTCCCGCCTCGAGTGAGCCGGTGACGCTCCCGAAGCCAATCGCCCGGGCGCTGTCCAGGGTCCCATACCGGATCACCTCCCGGGTGGTCATCAGATGGGGCAGGCCGGCCTTGCCGGCCAGTTTCAAGTCGAAAACTGTTGCGTGCTGCAGCGAGATCACCGATCTCATCTGCGCGAAGAGATCGCCCGGTGCCGCCTCGGCACTATCCACACCGAGTCCGGGCCGAACGCCGCGACCGATAATGCGCTGGATCGGTGGCATCACCGATTCCCCGCTCATCTCGGTGGCGGGAGTCAGCACCACCGAGGCCTTGGCAGCGACGACCGCGTCGAGGTCCGCATCGCTCGCATGGGAGCAGTGGATCAGGGTGACATCGGGACCGAGTTGACCCTCCTCTTTCCAGCGAGCGATGATCCCTCCGGATCGGGCATGGGCGTGGATGCGCAGCCCCGCCTTCCGTGCCTCTGCCCAGCTACTGGAATCGTCGGATCCGTGGGCCGTTTCTCCCCCCGCAGAGGGGAGTCCGGCCATAGGCCGGGAGGGGGGTTTGGTGCCATCCGAGACCAGAACGGTTCGCAACCCGCTATCCCGGTGCGCTTCCAGGGCGGCTTCGGGGAAGCGATGGTCCGCCCAGTCGACCACGGTGGTAATCCCCGCCTCGGCGGCTCCGAGGAGCCCGACGAAGGTGGCGGCATAGACATCGTCGGACTGGAGGTCGACCTCGGAGCTCACAACCTCTGCGTTGCGAAAGAGCGCCTTCCAGGCGTGGCGATGAGCATCGACGAATCCCGGCATGACAATGGTGTCGCGGGCGTCGACCTGCTCGGCATCACGAGCCCGGAGACCGGGTCCCACTTCGGCGAGGCGTTCGCCTTCGATGAGGACGTCAGCCTCTCCGAAGTTCGGGG
The DNA here is from genome assembly GCA_025922945.1 of Acidimicrobiia bacterium. Taxonomy (GTDB): domain Bacteria; phylum Actinomycetota; class Acidimicrobiia; order Spongiisociales; family ZC4RG35; genus JACCTH01. The sequence goes on from JAICGW010000035.1 coordinate 19,823, forward strand.
TTCTCGATCCCAGGGTGAGAACGCAGCCCCCTTTGAGAAGGAACTTGGTGGTCATCTGGCGTCAAATGACTTGACGATGGTCTCGTAGATGCGATCGACCGAGGGCAGCGCCATATCCTCGAGCGCAGCCGCCGCCGGAAGCGGAATGTGGGGGGTCGTGATGCGGATCACGGGACCATCGAGAGCCCAGAACGATTCCTCGGAGACAATCGAGGCCAGTTCCGCGCCCCACCCACACAGGCGAGGGTTCTCTTCGACTGTGAAAAAGCGACCGGTCTTCTGCACCGACTCGAGCAAGGTATTGGTGTCGAGTGGAACCAGTGACCTGAGATCGATCACCTCCGCCGAGATGCCGTCGGCCTCCAGTGCCGCCGCGGCCTCGAGCGCCCGGGGAACCATGAGGGCGAGGGCAGCGATGGTCACGTCACTGCCGTCACGAACAATTCGCGCTTGGCCCAGTTGATCGATGATCTCCCCGTCAGGAATTTCAGCTTTGGTTGCCATCAACGACTTGTGCTCGAAGAAGACCACAGGGTCGGGATCCCGAATAGAGGCGGCCATGAGTCCGATGACATCGATCGGGGTGGAAGGGGCGACGACCTTGAGTCCAGGGATCATCATCGCCCAGTTCTCCACGCTCTGGCTGTGCTGGGCGCCGAAGCGGACCCCGCCGCCGTTGGCCGTGCGGATGACGAGCGGAAAGCTCACCTGGCCGTCGGTCATGTACCGGCTCTTGGCGATCTCGTTAGCGATCATGTCCCAGCACACGGCGAGAAAGTCAGAGAACATGATCTCGGCGATCACTGGAATGCCCGTCATCGCCGCGCCCATGGCGGCGCCGACGATCGCCTGCTCCGAGATCGGAGTGTCTCGCACACGTTCGGGACCGAACTCATCGAGCAGCCCGACCGTGGTTTTGAATACGCCCCCAGCGGCGGCAATGTCCTCGCCCAACATCACCAGATTGGGATCGCGACGCATTTCCTGGGCGATCCCCCAGGCCACCGCCTCGCGATAGGTCAGTTCCGCCATTTCGATCCTCCGTCGGCGTACACCTCGGTGTGAAGAGATCCCTCTCCCGGCTCCCGACCCGCCTTGGCGAACTCCGTCGCCGTATCCACGGCGTCGGCCACCTGCCGCTCGATCGCGCTCAACCGGGCCTCGGGGGTGCCCAGGCCGAGGAGGCGTTGGTGATACATGGGAATCGGGTCCCGACCCGCCCACGCCGACACCTCGCGCTCGGGTCGGTATTTACCGGGATCGGCGCGGGAATGCCCACCCGAGCGATAGGTCACGGCCTCGATCAGGCTGGGACCATCGCCCGCTCTCGCCCGGGCCAGCGCAGTCCGAGCGGCCAAAAATACGGCGTCGGGGTCGTTGCCATCGACTAGCACCGGCTCCAGGCCGTAGGCGGATGCCCGCCCCGCCGCCGGATTCCCTACCGCCGTCACCACGTCGATCGGGGTGTACTCCATATAGAGGTTGTTCTCACAGACGAAGACCACCGGAAGCTTCCAGATGGCCGCCAGGTTGAGGGCCTCGTGAAAGGCGCCGATGTTGGTGGTGCCGTCGCCGAAGAAAGCGACCGCCACCTGGCCCGATTTCCTCATCTGGGCCGACCAGGCGGCACCGTTGGCGACGCAGAGGTGAGCGCCGATGATGGCATAAGAGCCCATCATTCCCTTCGAGACGTCGGTGAGGTGCATCGAGCCGCCCTTGCCTCCGAGGACACCGTTCTCGCGCCCGAGGAGTTCGGCCATCGCCTGGCCCATGTCCATGCCCCGGGCCAGGGCGTGGGCATGACCCCGATATGTGGCGAAGGTGTAATCGTCGGGCCGCATCGCCGCCCCGAAGCCGGTGGCGATTGCCTCCATGCCGAGGGAAAGGTGGCTTGTCCCCTTCACCAGGTTCTGGAGAAAGAGGTCATAGGCACGCTTCTCAAATTGCCGCAGCTCATGGAGCCGCTGGTACATCCCGAGCCTGGTGTCGAGATCAATCGCGGCTCCGGCGAGCGTTGTGTCGACCGGTCGCGGAAGACGCGGCTCGCGCAGGGCATAGTCGTAGCGGCCGTCAGTAGGCATTCGCCACCATCAACTCCTCGCAGGGGAACAGGGTGATCACCTTGCAGCCGTCGGGGGTGACAACGACTTCCTCCTCGATGCGCGAAGCCGAGCGTCCGTCGGCGGCAGGAGCGTAGGTCTCGAGGGCGAAGAGCATCCCTTCCTTGATCTCCACCGGCGTTTCCAGCGAATTGAGGCGGCTGATGATCGGCCGTTCATGGAGGCCTACTCCCACCCCGTGGCCGAACTGGAGCCCGAAGGCATCCATCTCATCCTCGAAGCCAAATTCCTCGGCCCGGGGCCAGACTTTGGCGATTTGATCTGTGGTCGCCCCGGGCTTGACCAGCTCGATGGCGGCATCCATCCACTCCCGCGATTGCTTGAAGGCATCTCGCTGGGCATGGGTCGCCCGTCCCACGACAAAGGTGCGGTAGTAGCAGGTGCGGTAGCCGTTGAAGGCGTGGATGATGTCGAAATACGCCTGGTCGCCTGGCCTGATGATTCGATCGCTGAACACGTGGGGATGAGGGCTGCAGCGCTCGCCGGCGATCGAGTTGATCGCCTCCACGAACTCCGATCCCATCTCGAAGAGGCGCGCATGCGCCATGCCGACTACGTCCGATTCGCGGATGCCGGGCTTGAGCATCTCGAAGATGTCCTGGTAAACCCCGTCAACCATGGCGCAGGCCTGGGTGAGAAGGACGATCTCGTCTGGGCTCTTGATCTCTCGAGCGCGCATCATCGCCTGCTGGCCGTCGACCACCCTCAACCCCGCACTTTGCAGGGCGAGGAAGACCGCTGTTTCCGCCAGATCGACACCAAGGTTTTCCATCGCCACGCCGGCGCTATCGAGGGCCTCCTTTATCTCCCTTACGGCGCGGGCATGGAGGCCGGTTTCAGGGCCGATGGCTCCTTGCAGTCCGGTGTTGCCACCCACGGAATTTTCGGTGTCGTACATGTGGGGGAGTTGGAGGCGGTGGGCCTTGGCGGCCGAGCCGAAGTCCCAGATCTTGGGACGCCCCTCCCGAGTGACCAGAGCCCAGCGCTCGCCCTTGTTGAAAGCCCAATAGCCGATCTGAGTGGCGGTGGCATAGCGGATGTTCGAGGTTTCGAAAAGCAGGAGGGCGCCAAGGTCGAACTCCTCGAGCATGCTTCTTACCCGGGCCAGCCGGTGTTGGCGAAGGCGCTCGTAGTCGACTCGGATCTCCCAATCCACGCCCATAACACCCGGAGCGGGACTGGTGGCGACAGGGAATTCCATCTAATGCTCCTTTATCTCTCAACCTGCTGGCCTGCGAGGGCAGTCTCGAGGTACGACCAGTCCCTTGCAAAGCGATAGGAATGCCGCGGTGGCGGCTGTGGGGCTTGAGTTTCCAACCACCGGACGACGCCGGTTCCCACGTTGCGGAAGCCATGAACGCAACCGACCCCGGCCCACGCGACATCACCAGGTCCCAACTCATAGCGAGCATCGTCGAAGGTGGCCTCGACCGACCCCTCGAGGATCAAATACGCCTCCTCCAACGGGTGGTCATGGGCACCGGCGAATCCGCCTTGTTCGTATTGGACCATGAACATCGTCGACAAGTCGGCCCCGAGATCGGAGTCGATCATCATCTTCACCGTGATCCCGCTGTAGAGCAGCAAGGCGGTGCGCAGGCTGGCGCTCACCGCCAGCCGATCTTGTGTTTGGAGGGCGGGGTCCATC
>JAICGW010000036.1 GCA_025922945.1 Acidimicrobiia bacterium
AGTGTCGAAGCAATTCCTTGATCGGGGCGACGATCACCACCCCTTTAGCCCGGCGCGCTAGACCTCTATCGAGGGTGACAAAAGCGTCGGCCTGGAGTTGAGTGAGGGCGATGTACTCGGCGTCATAGGTCGAGGCCCAACCCAACTGGTCGGCCACCTCCCACGCTCGCCGCCGGAGCACGGCGTCGCCCAGGAGCCTCATCGGCAAGCGGCCGATGTAGGCCAGCCGATCGCGGGCGACCTCGGGGGTCATCTCGCCCCGAGCGACCGCCTCGTGAAGCACCGATAGGGTCTGGGAACGGAAGAGGGTGGGGGCGAGGAGTTCGTGAACGTCAGGGACCGAAGAGCCCTCTTTAGCTAGACGGAGAGCGGCACTGACATCGATGACGTACCTGGTCATTTCTCAAGTGAAGCAGCGGATCGATCCATCAATCGTCACCTAGTCGCACGCGACGGAAGGTGAAGTACAACACCAAGTCGTAAACGGCTTTGAGCCCGCCCGCGATGACAAAAGGCAGACCTGTCGCCGTCCCCATCGACCACGAAGCCAGCACCGGTCCGGCCGGCCTCACCAGGTGGCGGGCAGCATTGGTGTAGCCAGCAGCGGCTGTTCGTTCGGCAGGGTCGACAAGCTCCGCCACGTAGGCCTGGCGAGCGGGCACATCCATCTGCGAGAGCACCGAGCGTGCCAGAAGCAAGGCGATCGCCCAACCCAAGGAGGACGCAAGTGGGATCAGCGCTAGGAGCACGTTCGACGGAAGGTGACTGAAGACCATGGTGTTGAGCAAACCAATGCGGCTTCCGAGCCAGCCGGCAGCTACCGATGAGGCAGCTTGCAGCAGGCCGACCCCGAAGAACACCAGTCCCATCATCTCGGCACCGGCACCGAACTGTCGCCCGAACCAGAAGACGATGAAGCTGCCGACAATGAATCCTCCCGCGAAGGCGTCGAGAGAAAAGAGGGCCGCCAGCCGCCTGACTGCGCCCTTTGACCTCTGCAAACCCCGGACGGCGCCCGGATGAGGCGATGACACCTCGATCATGCCGCTGAGCCGCCGGGCGCTGAAGATGCATGCGACTGCACCCAATGGCATCAGCAATAACCACCGCTGGTCCGGCGGCAGACCGGGAAGGAGATCGCGGAGCGCACTAGGACCGCCGGCGGTCAAGGAGCCAATCGCGCCGGCCAGATAGGCGACGGCGTTATAGCGGCCGTAGACCCGGCTTCTCTCGGCTCTCGGCGCCTCCGCCAGCATTGCCTGCTCGAGCGACGTAATCGGTCCGGCCTCGTTGGGGTCCGTGGAGAGCGTGCCCGTGAGGGCTGCCAAGATCAGAAGCGGGAGGAAATCGGTGAGGGCAAACACCGTTCCCGCCAATCCCATGACCACCAGGAGAGACACGTAGGCGCGACGGCGGCCAATAGCCTCGCCGAACCGTCCGACGACGAGGGAGGAAACGGCCATCCCCAGGAGCATGGCTGTGAAGATCGCTCCCACCGCCACGGAGTCGAGGCCGCTGGCGGCCAAAGAGGAACCGATCAGGATGCTGCTGAATCCGTAGAGGAATGCGCGTACCGCCTGAACCGAAAATATCAGTCGGACATCGGAGATCGGATCGGTGACATTCATGGTCAGGGGGACTGCGTCGGGGAGGACCAATTCAGGATACGAGCGAGAGGTAATACGGTTCCGTCATGCTTCCGTTTCGCCCTCCAATCGAACCGATGCTGGCTCGGCTGGTGGACGACCTCCCGCCTGGTTGGCTCTATGAGCCCAAGTGGGATGGGTTTCGAGCACTCATCTTCTGTGACGGGGAAGAGGTCGTGATGGAGAGCCGCAACTCGCGGCCGCTGGCCCGGTACTTCCCCGAGCTGGTGAGCGCCCTCATGACCTCGCTTCCCAATCCGTGTGTGCTCGATTGCGAAATCGTCGTTCCCAGTCCCGAAGACGGCCGGCTCGATTTCTTCGCTCTCCAGCAGCGGATGCACCCGGCTTCGAGCCGCGTCAATCTCCTGGCTCAACAGACCCCGGCCACCCTGATCGCCTTCGACCTGCTCGCCACCGGTAGCGAAAACCTAACGAACCTCCCCTTCCGGGAGCGACGGCAGCGGCTCGAAGCGCTTTTGGACGGTTCCGGTCCTCCGCTGCGGCTCACCCCCATTACCGATGACGAGGATGTGGCGCGCGATTGGTTTGCGGCCTTCGAAGGCGCCGGCATCGACGGGATCATCGCCAAACACCCCGACAGCACCTATCAGCCAGGGAAAAGGGTGATGGCCAAGCTCAAACACGATCGAACCGCGGACTGCGTGGTGGTGGGCTACCGCACCCATAAGTCATCTCGCGACGCCGTTGGTTCCTTGTTGCTGGCGGTTTACTCCGACGAGGAAGAACACGAATGGGCGCCGATGTTCGGTGGTCTGGTCCCCATCGGGGTGGCGGCTTCTTTTCCTTCCGCCCAGCGGCGGGAGCTATTCAAGACCCTCGCCCCCTATGTGATGGATCTGGCAGACCACCCCTGGGCGGCGTCAGTGGCGGAGGCGGCCGGCCAGCCCGGGAGTCGCTGGAACCCGGAGAAGGATCTCGCGTTCACTCCCCTCCGACCTGAACTGGTCGCCGAGGTGCGCTTCAATCAGCTCGATGGAGGCCGGCTCCGTCACCCGGCCCAGTTCCTGCGCTGGCGACCGGATCGCGATCCTCGCTCGTGCCGCTTCGAGCAACTCGAGAAGCAGTCATCGCTTCGGCTCGAGGAAATACTGGGCTAGGCGGCGGCCGCCTCAGCTGGCGTAGCGCTCCCGGGAGCGGGCCCGGGCCTTTTCCGCCTCGACCTCGCGATTCTTGGGAGCGGCGCCCGTCACCAGGGAATCCACCAGGGTTCTAGTGGCGACGGTGACCGCTTCCACGGCTTTTTCGAACGCCACCTCATTGGCTTGCGATGGCTTGCTGAAACCGCTCACCTTGCGGACGTATTGGAGGGCGGCGTCTCGGATCTCGTCGTTGGAAGCGGGAGGCTCGAAGTTGTGGAGTGGGCGGATATTTCGGCACATGACGGCAGGGTATCTGTTCTCCGCGCGCAGACCGCTCGGTTTGCGAGCGGTCTGCCTGATAAAAACGGCAGGTACCGGGGATACGATGAACCTATGGCCGACGGCTCCTTAAGTGGTCACCAGATAGTCGAACTCGAAGCCCAGCCCACCCTGGCGGTGCGGGTTCGCAAGCCGTTGGCCGAAGTCAACCTGCGCCAACTCTTCGACACACAGATGCCCCGACTTTTCGAATTCGCCGCCAGTCATGGACGCTCCCCCACAGGTGCGCCGTATGCCCGCTCCTACGAGTTCGGACCGGAGGTAATCGACATGGAGGTCGGCCTCCCGATCTCCGAACCCATCCCCGGGCTAGCAGCGCCCGACGATCAACTGGAGGCGGTGGGCGCCGCCAGCTTGCCCGCCGGAAGGACTGCAAAGGTGGTCCACCACGGGCCCTACCAGACACTGAGCAAGGCATACGACGACTTCCACCAATGGATCCACGACCAGGGCGATGATGACGGCGAGGGTCCCTGGGAGGTCTACGTCATCGACCCCTCCACCGTCTCCGACTCGAGCCAGCTCCAGACCGAGCTCTTCTGGCCCCTGGCTTGATGGTGCGATTCACCCGCCGGCAGTAGTTCGATCTTGCAAACCTTCCTTTTCACCGATATCGAAGGCAGCACCCGGCTCTGGGAGGAGCATCCCGAGCAGATGGCCCCGGCCCTCGCCCGCCACGACCGCATCCTCACCAGCGCAATTGAGAAAGCCGCTGGTCAGGTGATCAAGGCGACCGGAGATGGCATGCTCGCCCGTTTCGATACCGCCCCCGATGCTCTCTCCGCCGCGATCGATGCACAAAAGGGTCTGGGCGCCGAGCCGTGGGGGACCATCGGGTCGCTCCGAGTGCGGATGGGGATCCATACCGGAGAGAGCGAGCAGCGGGATGGTGACTACTTCGGACCGACCATGAACCGGACCGCCCGGATCATGGCCGCGGGACATGGAGGTCAGGTGCTTTTCTCGGCAATGGCCGCTCGCCTGGTAGACGGCCGGCTTCCCCACGGGGCGACTCTCCGCGACCTCGGCATCCATCGACTAAAGGATCTCACCCAACCCGAGCACCTCTACCAGCTGGTGCATGATGAGCTCGAATCTCAGTTCCCCGCCCTCACCACTCTCGACTCCCGGCCACATAACTTGCCGTTGCAGGCAACCGAATTCTTCGGACGTAGCGCCGAGATCTCGACCATCGACGCCATGCTCCGCTCCCCCGGGACCAAGCTCGTCACCATCGTCGGACCGGGTGGGGCGGGCAAGACCCGCCTCGGCCTGCAGGTCGCGGCCGAACAGATTGAGCGCTTCGCCGACGGCGTGTTCTTCGTCGACCTCTCGGCCGAGCGCAATCCGGACGCCGCCTACGAAGCGATCGTGCGAGCGTTGGCGCTATCTGTTGCGGGGGGCGGAAACCCTCTGCAGATTCTCCGCTCACGCCTGCGGGATAAGGCGATGCTCCTGGTTCTCGACAATTTTGAGCAGGTCACGGACGCGGCGGTGGGAATTTCGGAGTTGCTCAACCACGCTCCCGGATTGAAGGTGATCGTCACCAGCCGGGAGACGTTGAGGGTGCGGGCGGAGCACGTCTTCCCGGTGCCCCCGCTATCCCTTCCTCACCCCAAGCACTCCACCGCCGAGATTGCCTCTTCCGAATCGGTTCAACTCTTCGCCGAGCGAGCGATGGCGGTGCGGCCCCAGTTCGCAATTTCCGATGAGAACGCCCGAATCATTGCCGAGATCTGTAACCGCTTGGACGGTCTTCCGCTGGCGATCGAGCTCGCCGCCGCCCGCCTCAATGTCTTCACGCCCGCCGATCTCCTCTCCCGCTTGCGGACCCGGCTCGACGTACTTGGAGCCGGTGGACGCGACCTCCCCGATCGCCAGCGCACGTTGTGGGGGGCGATCGCTTGGAGTTACGAGCTCTTGGACGAGAAAGAACGTGATGTCTTCGAGCTGATGGCGGTCTTTTCCTCAACCCGGCTAGCCGCCATCGAAGCAGTCGCCTCCGAGCTCGGTTATGGATTTGTGATCGACGTACTGGGAGCGTTGGTCGACAAAAGCCTGATCCGCAGCGATGAGAGTGGCGGGTCACAGCGCTTTTCGATGTTGCTCATGATCAAGGAGTACGCCGAGACTCTGCTTGCCGCCCACCCCGAGCGGGAGCAAGGAATCCGGCGGGCTCACGCCCTCTATTTCTCCACCTTCGCCCAGGGATTGAAGGAGCGGCTGGCCGGGACCGAGCGAGAGTCAGCTCTAGCCGACCTAGCTGAAGAGATCGGGAACTTGCGAACGGCCTGGCGCTACTGGGTGGAACAGGAAAACCTCGAACAGCTCTTTGCCCTCATTGACAGTCTGTGGGTGCTGCACGAAGCCAAGGGCTGGTATCGGGCAGCCATCGAGCTGGCCAGCGACGCTCTCGAGGTCCTGGGGCGAGCGGAGCCCTCCGAAGAGCTCGCAGCCGAGGAGCTGACTCTTCGCACCAGCCTGGCTCGGGCGGTGATGGCGGTAGGCGGCTATGGACCCGAGGTCGAGGCAGCCTTCAAGCGAGTGTTGGAGATGTCAGAGGCGAGCGGTCCGGCTGCCCAGCGCTTTCCCGTGATGCGAGCGCTGGCCACCTACTACATGAACCTCACCCAATTCGCAGGCACTGTCGAGATGGGTCGGCAGATCCTCGAGCTGGCAGAGCGGGAGAACGACGACGCGATGCGAGCCGAAGGCCACTACGTCTTCGGGATTGGCACAGCATTTAGCGGCGATTTCGATACGGGCCTTCCCCATCTCGAGCGAGCCATCGAGATGTTCGATCCACGGAGGCAGGGGTCCAACCGCTTTCGCCTGGGCCCGAGCGTCGGTGTTGTCGCCCGGGTGGCGAAAGGCCTTCTTCTCTGGCAGGGCGGAGCGATCGAGCAAGGCATCAAAAGCGTCAGCGAAGGTCTCGATGTAGCCCGGGAGATCGATCACCCCTTCAGCATCGCCTATGGCATTTATCACAACGGATTCCTGGCCATGGCGAGGAGCCGCTTCGAGGAGTCGCTGAGCCGGGCAAGAGAGCTGGCAGCGGTGGCCGAAGAGCACGACTATCCCCTCTGGGCCACCCTCGCCAAAGTGCTTGAGGGGGTGTCGCTCACCGCTCTCGGTCAGGCCGAGGAGGGTCTGGCGTTGACCGAAGTAGCAATCGACCTCTACCGAGGGTTGAGTGCCCCGCCGATCTTTTGGCCGCTCGTGCTCGGCTTGCGGGCGGTGGTTCATGCTCTGGCGGGTCATCCGGAGCGAGCCTTGGAACTCGTCGACGAAGCGTTGGCCGCCGATCCTCAGGAACCGGATCCCGACCTTCTAATCATGAAAGGCGATTTCCTCCTGATGCTCGCCGATCCCGAGACCGCCGAGCGGTCTTACCTTTCAGCGATCGACAGCGCAGGGGGGCGAAGGCAAAGGTTGCCTGAACTGAAGGCACGGACACGGCTAGTCACGCTGCGCCAAATGACCGGAGGTGAAGACGGCATGGACGAACTGGCCAGCCTCTATTCGACCTTTGACGAAGGCCTCGACGAATTCGATCTAGTGAGGGCCAAAGAATTACTCGACACCGCCTGACCTCAAAGGCCTCGATTTTCGGGGGGCTGCTCGCCCTGGCGGTGGCGAGTTGTGCTCGACCACCCGCCACGGAAACGACCACCACGACCGCGGTTTCGAACTCCACCACGACTGCTCCTGTTGCCACAGGCAACGAGACCATCGACTTTCCCGATGCGGTGGCGATCAGAGTGGTGGAAGGAGCCGATGGCTCGACATGGGCGGTTTGGGCCGATGGAACCGAGCTCTTTGTGGCCGAGGTCGATCCCGGATCCGGGTCGGCCGGACCGCCCATCGTGGTCAGCGGACCCGAGGGAGTCATCAATCATCCCCTCGAGCGGCCGGCAATGGCGATCAGCGCCGAGGGCGAAATCTTTGTCGCTTGGATCAGCGCGGCCGGCAGCGTCTGGCTCGCCAATCTGGCCGAGGGCGGGATCGTCTCATCGGAGGCGATCAGCGGCGAGGTTCGCAACGAAACGGCCCTGGTGCAGATGATCGTCACCAATGAAGGGAAGCCGGTGATCTCCTGGCTCGAGGACAGCACGCTCTCGGTGGCGGCCGGTGAACCCTTGGTCGAGCACGAAATGATCGACGATCTCACTTGCGACTGTTGCCATCCCGTGCCGATCCAGATCGGTGACGGGGTCGGGATCGGCTATCGGGACCTCGAACACGCAAGCGATGGGGTCGTGCGCGACATCACTTTCATCAACGGCTCTTCGGCGGGGGAGGGGTTCGCCGCCCCGGTGGTGGTAGCAGACGAGCCCTGGTACCTGGATGCCTGTCCCCTCTCCGGTCCAACTCTGGCTGCGAGCGGCGACGACCTCTACATCTCATGGATGGATGCGCGGCAAGCTCTCCATCGCGAACAGGATTCATCCTCGATCTGGTTCGACTCCAGCAGGGATGGAGGGCGGACCTTCGGGACCGACCTTCGGCTCACAAGCGACGAGGCCGCTTACCGGACACCAGCGATGGCCGTCGACCACCAGGAGCGGATCCATCTGGTCTGGGAGCGACGCACCCCGGAGGAGGCGACCCTCGAATACGTCGTCTCCTCCGATCGCGGCGAGACGTTTGCCCCAGCGCAGGTTTTGGTGGAGGGGGACGAGGCATCGGGGGTGCCGCGGGAGGCTGCCCTCATTGCGGTCGGCGAACGGATGATGGTGTCCTGGGCCGACGGCGAGGGGGGTCACATCGGCCTCTGGCCGCTGGGCTAGCCCAGCTTCGCCAGCTCGTCTTCGATCTTTTGCAACTCCGCTTGGGCGAGTTCGGCCCTTTTGCGGGCTGCTTCGGACGCGAGGGCGGCCTTGCGGGCGACCGTTTCGGCAGCCCGCGCCTCCTTCTCCGATTCACGAGCCTCGGACGTGGCGACCTTGAGCTTCTCGCGACCTTCCTTCTGCTTTTCGACCAGCAAGGCACGCTTGCGATTGGGCTGCTTGGTTGCAGCCTTGGATCCCTTGGCGGGCGCCATGGCCGGCAAGCCGGCGAAGGCCTCGAAGCCAGCCGGCTCCAGATCCTCAGTGAGACGACCCTCTTTGAGTCGAGACCGACCGTCGGCCGTCGAGGCGGCCCGCAAACTCTGAGCGATTCGGTCGAGGACCGCAGCCGAGGCGCCGGGAAGAACCTCGGTGACCGCCCTGCGCAAGGCGCGAACCGCCTCACTCTCCTCTTTCCGCACCTTTTCGAAGTCGGCTGGTTTGCCGGCCAAAACCGACCTTTGTGCTTCCTCGAGAGCCTCGCCGGCCTTGAGCAAGCGAGCGATATCGACCTCGCGGACGCGAGATAGTTGATTGACCGCCCAGGCGGAGATCGAGGGTTTCTTCAGACGCTTGATCCGCATCGCCGCCTCCTTGTCCCCCTCCTGCTCGAGACGGGCGGCAAGGTCGTTGCGGGCAGCGGTGAACTGGTCGAGCGGCGTGGCGTAGAGACTGTCGAGCTCGGCTTCCTGGTCGATCATCTCTCCATTCTGCGCTAGCGAGCGGATACCGTCGATTGTGCTGGTGGCCTAGCCAATTCAGACCTCGATCGACCAGGTGATATCGGGAGGCCGCACGGTCGCACAACGGGGCCAACCCAGGGCATCGGTCAGACCCAGACGCCCCACCAGCCGTCTCCCCGGTTTCATCGCCGCCTCGAAAAGCGATCGTTCCATCTCATACAGCCGGAACCTCGCCGCCCGGAAAAGGGACCAGCTCCCGTCCTCAAGTTCCCGGACCCAGATCAGCCCGAGGTATACCGACGTGAATATTCTCATACCAGCCGCCCTCGGGGTCGGGGCCGCACCGAGAGCCCGGCAGATCCGATCCCTCGATTTCGACGCGAATCGTGCCCACCGGACGAGCGGGTCGACGGGCCACTCCTTAGCTGTCCTTCCACTTGCACCAGGCCCGCAGCACCGAGGTCAGCTCCGAGGTTCGTCCTTTGACGTCGGCGGCATCGGCAAAGCGCATCGTGCGGGCAGTAGCCCCTTCACCTTCCAGTCCCTTGTGCTTGCCAGGGATGTGGGCGCCGGTATGAAAGAGGAGGCTTACAAATTTCTTGGCCGGGGTGAAGCTAAAGATATTTCCCTTGTATTCGAAGGTGGGCGTGCTCCATTTGATCGATTCGGTGATTCGGGGATCGGCCCGCAAGGTCGCCTCCCGCACCGCCTGCATCGCCTCCTCCATCGGATGCTGTTTCTTCTCGAACCAGGCATCAACGGCGGGGTTTTTAGGCATCGGCGAACTGTACCGTCGAGACGATTAGAGCTGCCCAGGCGTTGCCCGACACCTTCGATGAGCGGAGTTTGCTCAAACTCCAAGAAGACACCTTTGGCTACTACGTCCGCGAAACCAACCCCGCCAACGGGATGGTCCCCGACAGTACGAAAGAGGGCGCACCGGCCAGCATCGCCGCTATCGGTTTGGGTCTGGCGGCATACCCGGTTGCGGTTGAGCGCGGATACGTGTCTCGAGCCGAGGCCGTCGATCGAGTCCTCACTACCTTGCGTTTCTTTTGGAAAAGCCCACAGGCACCCGCGTCCGAGGCGACCGGGTACAAGGGCTTCTTCTACCACTACCTTGACATGACGACCGGCCGACGGATCAACCGCTCGGAGCTCTCGACCATCGACACCACCTATCTCTTGGCGGGAGCTCTGACCTGTCGGGCCTTCTTCGACCGGGATACGGACGAGGAGCGGGAGCTTCGAGACTTGGCCGATGAGCTTTTCGCCCGGGCCGATTGGCAGTGGGCCCTCAACGAGGGTGAGACCGTCGCCCACGCCTGGAAGCCGGAGAGAGGATTCTCCCGTTACCGCTGGGAAGGCTATAGCGAAGCCCTGATCCTCTACGTGCTGGCGCTCGCCTCACCGACTTATCCCATCTCGCCAGATTCCTACCGCGTCTGGACCTCCACATATCAATGGAAGAAGCTCTACGGGCACGAGTTCCTCTACGCCGGCCCCCTCTTCATCCATCAGCTCTCCCACGTATGGATCGATTTTCGCCGCATCCAGGATGAGTACATGCATATGAAGGGCATCGATTACTTCGAGAACAGCCGCCGGGCTACCTATGTTCAGCAGCAGTACGCCATCCGCAATCCGCGGAAGTTCCGGGGATACGACGAGCATTCGTGGGGAATCACCGCCAGCGACGGTCCCGGGCCCGCGACTCGGCGCGTCGACGGAGTTACCCGCAAGTTCTTCGACTACTGCGCCCGCGGCGTCCCGCACGGGCCCGACGACGGCACTCTCGCTCCCTGGGGAGTGGTCGCCTCGCTCCCCTTCGCCCCCGAAATCGTTCTGCCAACCATCGCCCATCTCGATGAGAAGTACCCCTTCATCATCAGCAAGTACGGGTTTCGATGCAGCTACAACCCGACCTTCCCCGATGACAAAGGTAAGGACAAGGGTTGGATCGCCCAGGGCTATTACGGACTCGATCAGGGCCCAATCGTGATGATGATCGAGAATCACCTGTCGGGTCTTCTTTGGGCCTTGATGAGGTCGTGCCCCTACATCGATGCGGGGTTGCGGCGAGCCGGGTTCACCGGCGGCTGGCTCGCCAAATAAGGAGAGGGACCGATCTCGCTGCGCGCCTGATGAGCTAGGTTCCGGCGGTGGGTTCGCCCGAGTCATTTGTTCAGGGTTCTCTTTTCCTGGCGTTCAACCCGGCGAATCAGCTGCGCTTGCCGCCCCTGGACTTCAGGGTCTTGGCATAGGCGAAGCTCTTCTCGAGATAGGGCCTCAGAAGCTTGGTGTTGGCCAGCAAATGATCAGGCACCGCCACGAATTCCTTCGCTGGCGGCCATTCGGGATCGCCTCTGAAGAGCTCGGTGTCATATCTCTCGAGAAACGCCTCGCGTTCACCGTGCGGAAGTCTGATTCCCACCACCCCGTGCTTCGAAATCACGGTGTACATGTTTCCGTTGAAGGCGGTGTAAGCCGAACCAAAGTTGGATTTGGTGTCGATTCCCTTGACGCTCTCGAGAAGCTTTCGGTAAAGAAGAACCTTGTCTTCGGGTGCTGTGACTTTCTTCTGCGCCACGAACAGGGTCGACTTTCTACATGCCCGGAATGGCAAGCGTCTCGTAGACCTCGATGCTTGCTCCCGGCATCTGCAGGTGGGGGTGAGCTTTCATGTGTCCGATGGCCATCTCCATGTTGTCGGCGTTGATTATCGAGTAGCCGGCGATTTGAGTGCCGGCTTCTGAGCTTCCGCTAAGGGTCACCTTCATTCCTCCGCCGAGCGGCGTTCCCAGATCCACCATTCCCTCACCGACCCCGGCCGACCAATCGTTCCAGGCCTTCATCACCTGCTCTGCCATCGCTGGATCGTTGTTCTCCATCTGCTGATTCGCTGAAACCGGGGCGGTGTAGAGCACGACGTATTTGGGCATGACGTTCCTTTCTCCTCCACGCTTGTAAGCTTTCACTTACGTAAGCGAACGCTATCAGATGACTATGACAGATGTCGACTCAACATTTCGAGCCCTGGCCGATCCCACCCGGCGCCGAATCATCCAGTTGGTGGCGAGCCGCAGTCTGAGTGCTGGCGAGATCGCGTCACATTTTCGAGCCACGAGGCCGGCGATTTCTCAACACCTGGGGGTGCTGCGCTCCGCCGGGCTCCTGTCCGAACAAAGGAAAGGCGCCCGCCGGCTTTATCGGGCCGAACCCAAAGCGCTGGCAGCGGCCATCGAGCACCTGCAGTCGTTCTGGCCCGGACGCCTCGAGGCGCTAAAGATCGAAGCCGAGCGAAGGGAGCGTCAGCGTCGTGACCAGCGATCCCGTTAGAGCCTGGGCGGTTACCGAGGAGGTTCTGATTGCGGCAGCTCCGGAAACCGTGTTCGACTTTTTCGTCGACCCATTGTTGATGCAGACTTGGATGGGAGACCATGCCGTCCTCGTGCCAGAAGCCGGCGGCGTATTCCAAGTTGACATCGGCCCCAACCGGGCGCGGGGCAGATACGTCGAGGTGAAAGCGCCCGAACGCGTGGTCTTTACTTGGGGATGGGAGGGATCAGAGGCAGTCCCTCCCGGGAGCAGCACTGTTACCTTCACCTTTGAGCCCAACGGCGAGGGAACACTCTTGCGAATGGTGCATGAAGGTCTGTCCGCCGAGGAGTCGGCACGACATCGCCACGGATGGCTTCACTATCTCGGCCGGCTCGCCGTGGCCGCTCCCGGAGGCGAGCCCGGACCCGACCCACACGCCGTGGGCGGCGAGATGCCTTTGCACGAGTCACAATCGTGAGTCATGGCTTGGACGTGTCCTGAGTGCGGCCGTTCATTTCGCAGAGCCGGCCAATCACACGAATGCGCCCCCGCCCTTGAACTCGAGGAGTACTTCGCTACCGGACCGTCGTGGGAGCACCCGATCTTCGAAGCGGTGCTCGCCCATCTGGAATCTCTGGGACCGATGACAGTGGAGCCGGTGTCGGTGGGGATCTTCATCAAGTCGAATGGGAGCTTTGTTGAGTTGCGCCCAAAGACGAAGTGGGTGACGCTGTCGTTCCCTCTGGCTCGACGCCTGCAAACCACCCGCATATCACGCAAGCCAATCGCCAGCGGTCAGAAGATCTTTCATTTTGTGAATTTGACCTCACCCGACGAGGTCGATGAGGAATTGCGGGGTTGGCTCACCGAGTCATTCGATCAATTTGGCCAGAGTTAGGCCAAGAGGAGGCAAGATGCGGATGGAACCAAAGAGATCCCTTGCTCGAAGAGCTGGGGCTGGCAGAAGTCACTTACGATGCTCCCAACAACAAAATGCGAGCCAAGGACCTCTTGGCGCTGGTAATTAACGGGCCTGCGCCGGGGTCAGATATTGGTCACTGAGGCGAAGCCCCGATCTGTGGCGCCGAGCCGTCGAGGAGATCGTCGAGCGCCTCCTCCACCGCGGCGATGGCGATACGGCAGAGCCCGCCTCCGGTCGACACCCTCCGCACTCCGAGAGCTGCGAGCTCTTTCACCGACGGTCCATTGGCGCGGGTGAGAACGTTCACCGGGGCGGGCACTTCGTTTACCACCCGAGCGATCTCGTTGGCGTCGGTAAGACCAGGGGCGTAGGCCACCTCGGCTCCGGCGGCGACGTAGGCCTGGAGACGGGCAATTGTTTCATCGATATCACCGATTCCGTAGAAGGCGTTCTCCGCCCGAGCAGTCAAAACCAGGCCAGTCTCTCGAGCCGCCTCGGCAGCGATTGCAACCGCTTCGGCAGCCACCTCAACGGGATCGATCGTGCGGTCGGCCGGCATGGAGTCCTCGATCGAGCAACCTGCGGCTCCGGCTTCGGCCAGCATTCGGACAGTGGTGGCGACCCCACCCGGCTCGTTTGGAAAGAGCCGCTCGGCATCGACGTTGATAGGCAGATCCACGGCTCCGGCGATCATGGCGGTGTGGGCCACCAACTCCTCCCGGGTGACTTGATAGTCGGAACGCCCGAGGCTGAAGGCCAAGCCCCAACTCGTCGTCGCCAACGCCGAAAAGCCGCGGGCAGCCAGGAGCCGGGTGGTGCCGAGATCCCAGGGGTTGGGCATCACAAAGAGGCCGGTTTGGTGGAGCTCGCGAAAGCGGTGGGTTGAAGAGGTCATGGGAGGAAGATACTGACCCCTTGGTATGGTCGGCTGATGCAACCGTCGGAAGTTCAACTCCTCTTCGACCATCTCTATTGGATGCGCGACCAGATCCTGGGAGCCGCTTCCGAGGCCACCAAAACCTTCGTCGACGAGGAACCGGTCACGATTCGTGACCTCCGCACCACCCTTGTGCACGAACTGGATGTCGAGTGGAGCTGGCGGCTGCGCTTGCAAGGAAGCCCACCCGAATCCTGGGGCCCGGAGGCCGAGCTGAACCCCGGCAACTTTCCCGACCTGGTCTCCTTGATCAGCGCCTGGCGGGAGGACGAAGCCGAAATGCGAGGATGGCTAGAGAGATTGTCCGATTCCGCGATCAACGAACCGTGGGAGGACGAGAAAGCGAACGGCCTTCCGCTTTGGTATTTCCTCCTCCACATCTACGGGCATGCGATTCAGCAGTTCAGCGACGCCGCCACGCTGCTGACCCGGGCCGGTCATTCTCCCGGTCAGCTCGAGTTTCTCGAGTTTGCCGATCCACGTGTCTAACGGTTGTGGTCTACGTCGCGCTACTGCGGGGAATCAACGTGGGAGGCAAGAACAAGATGGAGATGGCGCGCCTCAAGGCCACCTTCGAGGCCGCCGGAATGAAGGGTGTTACCACCTACATCAACTCCGGCAACGTCGTCTTTAGCGACAACCGCCGCAAGGCTGCGACGATCACGAAGACCCTGGAGAAGGCCATCGAAACCGATTTCGGATTTGCCATCAAGGTCCTGGTCCGCGACCTGCCCACGATCAGGAAAATCCTCAAGGCCTTGCCCGACTCCTGGACCAACGACTCCAAGATGAGATGCGATGTCTTCTTTCTCTGGGAGTCCTTCGACAAAAAGGACGTTCTCGACGAGCTGAAATGGAAGCCGGAGATCGAGGATCTGGTCTACGTCCCCGGGGCCGTCATCTGGCGAATCGACCGAGCGAATGTCAATCGAAGCCGCCTGCAAAAGATGATCGGAACCGACCTTTATCGAGGAATGACGATCCGCAACTGCAACACGGTCCGACGGCTCGGCGAGTTGATGGAGACGGCCTCCTAACCATCGTCCGCGGGCGCCTCCCGCGCCGTCCTCCAACGCTCGCGGCTTGGGGGATGCTGAATTGATATATTCCTATATGGGTATATAATCCCACCGATGGCTCGAGTAGCGACCACCACGGATGCTTTCAACGCAGTGGCAGAGCCGCGGCGGCGGCAGATCCTGGACGTCCTCGCCGGCGGGGAACGCCCGGTCACCGATCTGGTAACCGAGCTGGGGCTGGCCCAGCCGCAGGTGTCGAAGCATCTCAAGGTCCTTCGCGAGGTGGGTCTAGTGGACGTACGGGAGCAAGGGCGGCAGCGGGTCTACCGGTTGAATGGCCGGCCGCTGCAGCCCATTCACGACTGGGTTCGCCAATACGAACGTACTTGGAACGAACGATTCGACTCCTTGGACGAACTGTTGGAAGAACTCAAAGAGAAGGAGAAAAGAGATGAGAACAGTGGCGAGTAGCGGATCGGCGGTGGTGTCACTTCCGTCTGACACCGAGATTCTGATCACGAGAGAGTTCGCGGCGCCGGCCCACCTGGTTTACAAGGCCTTCACTACGCCGGATTTGGTCAAACGCTGGTGGTCGGCGAAGCGGGGTGAGGTGACCATCGCCGAGATCGATTTGCGAGTAGGCGGCAAGTGGCGCTGGGTGATGATCACCGACGGTGGCTTCGAAGTGGCTTTCCATGGCGAATATCGCGAGATCGAGCCCAACGAGCGCCTCGTCTACACCGAGGCGTACGAAGGAGCGCCAGGCGGTGATGAGAACGCCGCCCTCATCACGATGAATCTGGCTGAGACGGAGGGTCGCACCACCCTGACCTTGGTCACCGAAATGCCGACCAAGGAGGGCCGGGACCTGATCCTCGAGTCCGGAATGGAAGCAGGCATGCAGGACGCCTACGACCTCCTCGAGGAAGTGGCGATCTCGCTCAAGTAGCTGCCGCCGAGCGAAACCTAAAGCTATAGGCCGTGGAATCCCCGGCCTATAGCCCGCGGATTCGGTAAACGCCCTGGCTGGGCTGGCAGCTAGTCGAACTGAACCGAGCGTTTCGAGAGCCCGAACCAGAAACCCTCGACGACACTTTTGGCCCGGTCGTCTTTCTCGCTCGCTGCCCCCAGGGCAACGAAAAGAGGGGCGAAATGCTCGGTCCGGGGATGGGCCATGTGGGCCGCAGGCGCCGCCCGTTGGAAGTCGATCAGGGAATCGACGTCACCCGCTAGCAGGCTTTTGTCGAGCCAGTCGTCGAACTCACTCGACCAGCTCGGCGGATAACTCCGAGGCCCGGCATGCCAGTTCATCTCTCGCAGGTTGTGAGTGGAAAACCCGCTCCCCACAATCAATACCCCCTGCTCGCGCAGGGGGGCCAGTCGCCGACCGATCTCGTAGAGAGCCGTGGGATCGAGAGTCGGCATCGAAACCTGAAGGACCGGCACGTCGGCCTGGGGATACATCTCCACCAAAGGGACGTAGGCACCGTGGTCGAGGCCACGAGTGGGATCGCGATGAACGGGTTGTCCCTGCTCCTGAAGGAGCTTGGTGACTTCGTTGGCGAGTTCGGGAGCACCCGGAGCCGGATACTTCACCTCGTAGTAGTGCTGAGGAAATCCGTAGAAGTCGTAATAGAGCGGGACCGTGGTGGTTGCCGAGACCGTGAGCGGATCCTCCTCCCAGTGGGCAGAAATCATCAGGAGCGAGGAAGGCTTGGGCATCGCCGCCGACCAACTCGCCAGCTGGCCGGCCCATTCCTCATCGTCGGCCAGAGGCGGGGCGCCGTGGCTTAGGTAGATGACCGGCATCTGACGGTTGGCAAACTCGGCCGATTGCATTTTGCGAGGTTATCCCAGCGGCACCAAGCCCACATCTCCTTCGAGCCGGATCAGGGTCTCTCCTGGCTCATCTTCTATGTTCCACTCGGTGAAGAAGCGATTAGCTCCTTCTGCCGTCTCCCAATTGGCCAAAGCCCAGAAGGCGGAACCATCCAGGGCGTACCAAGCGCGATGGAAACGACACCCGTATGACTTTGCGCTCTCCTTCATGGCAGATGTGATTCCTACGACCCTTTTCATATAGAGGTCGTGAGCAGATTGGCTGTCGGGAGTCGGACAAGGAACGTGGAAGAGCATCCACATATTGGAGTCCTTTCGATCGCTTTAGCTCGGCTGGCGACGGCGCCAGATTTCCTCGGCCGCCTTGAACTCGTCGTAGGCCCGGCTCCCGTTGCGATGAAGACGTTCGTAGAAAGCTGGCCGGTCGAGGTCACGGAATTCGATCTGTTCGGTTAGATAGGGACCGACGGTGCCACTCGCCGGCCGGCGAGTTCGTCCGGCCTCGTATCGCTCCACAAAGGCTTCGATATTGGCCGCGCTGGTCCAATCCGCCTTGTAGAGGATCTGACCCCCGCGCCCTATCACCCAACTCATGTTGGGGAGCAGTCCGTAAGCGTGATGGGCGACACCTGACAGGTCGTCGACCAGGATGGGCCTTTTGATCCCAATCGCGTCTCGCAACAGCCGGGCGTGATTGAGCTTCGTTTCGAATGAGTCATGCGGTCCCACCCGTTCGCCGGGATGGGCTTCGCGGGTGTAGATGAAGATCCAGGCAAATTGGGGATGGCGGATCGCCGCCTCGCAAAGCAGAGGACCCTCTGCCGAGCAATACGGTCAGGTGAAGGAGCCGAACTCGATGATCAAATGCCGATCCGACCAAAGTTCGGAGAGGCTGACGGAGACGCCGTCGTCGAGCCGGGTGAGAGTGGCGTCTGGTGCCGCCATTCCCACATGCAGGTGATCGGCAAAGCTCGAAAACTCGAGGTCGTCTTGCCCCGACTCGACGTATTCGTCGAAGCGCGCATAGTTGTAGTCGCGAAAGAGCATCGAACCCGAGATTACGGTCGCCATCCCCCACCGGTGCCCCGGCTTGCGGCCGGGGCACCGAGACCTAACTGCAGCCCAAGGAGTTTCCGCAGTTGAGGCACTTGTAGCAAGCGCCGTTCCGGATGGTGATGTGGCCGCAGATGTCGCAAAGAGGGGCATCGCCCATCATGTCGCCGAGGGCCGACTGCATCGCCCTGGTCCCGGCGTCGGGGGCGCTGACGGCGGCCATTTGCACACGAGCTTCGGCTTTGGTCGCCACCGGCCCCCGAGCGAGGAAGGTGACCGCCGACGCCACCGCCGAGACATCCTCCTCCGCCACCGCGTCGGTGAGATCGAGCTGGACTCCAGCATCGAGGGCCAGCCCTTTCTTGGGCTCAGGTAGGTCGCCGTCCCGATTCGGCGGCACCTGGGCGAGCTCGTCGCGCTGGAGATACTCCACCGCCAGGGCACGGAAGACGTAGTCGACGATCGAGTTGGCCATCTTGATGTTGGGATGCCCCTCCACCAGGCCTCTCGGTTCAAAGGTCTGAAAGGTGAAGGTGTCGACGAATTCCTCGAGTGGCACCCCGAACTGGAGACCCTTGCTGACGGCGATGGCAAAGCAGGAAAGGATCCCGCGTAAAGTCGCTCCCTCCTTGGCCAGGTCGATGAAGACCTCGCCGAGAGTGCCGTCGTCGTACTCGCCGGTACGGAGGTAGACCTTGTGCCCGCCGATCCGTGCCTCTTGCGTGTAGCCACCGCGCCGTCCAGGGAGGACGAAACGGGGCGGATGCATGCCCTGGCTGTAGGCCTGGGTGGGTGACATCCCCATCGGGATCTTCCCCCACAGGATCTCCTTGTCGAGCTCGTGGGCGCGGGTGACTTCCTCGGGCTCATCCTCGGGTTGGGCGTCGTCGGAGCTGGCCGATAAGGGCTGGCTGGCCTTCGAACCGTCCCGGTAGAGGGCCATGCACTTGACGCCGAGCTCATAGGAGAGCATGTAGCTCTCCTCGATGTCTTCGACGGTCGCCTCGTTGGGCATGTTGATGGTCTTGCTGGCGGCCCCGCTCAAGAAGGGTTGCGTGGCGGCCAGCATCTTGATGTGCCCGGTGTGATGGATCAGGCGCGAGCCGTTGCGACCGTTGCGGTTGGCGGTGTCGAATACCGCCAGATGCTCATCGCGGAGGTGGGGAGCACCTTCGATCATCTGCTGTCCGCAAACCCATTCGGTGGCCTCCCTGATCTCGCGATGGGAGAACCCAAGCGAACGCAGCAGATCGAATTCGAAGGTGGCGTATTCATCGGGCTCAAAGCCGAATCGCAGCATCGCCTCCTCGCCGAGGACGAAGGGGTTGAAGGCGTGTTTCAGCTCGAACACCGCTGGCAAGGCCTTTTCGATCTTGGCCAGGTCCTCGTCGGTGAAGCCCTTGGCGGTTAGCGACTCCCGGTTGATGTGAGGAGCGCCCTCGAGCGAACTGGTCCCGACGATGTAACGCACGATCTCTTCGATTTGGGACTCGCCGTAGCCAAGGTTGCGAAGGGCCGGCGCCACCGACTGATTGACGATCTTGAAGTAACCGCCACCGGCCAGCTTCTTGAACTTGACCAGTGCAAAGTCGGGCTCTACTCCGGTGGTGTCACAATCCATTTGCAGGCCGATGGTCCCCGTAGGAGCAATAACCGACACCTGAGCGTTGCGGTAGCCGTGTCGTTCACCCATGTCGAGAGCCAGGTCCCAGGACTGCCGAGCGGCGGTCAAGAGATTGCTCGGGGTGTGCTCGGAGTTGATCCCCATCACATAGTGCGAGAGGCCCTCGTACTCCTTTTGTGATCCGTTGTAGGTCGCCCGGCGATGGTTCCGGATCACCCGCAGCATTGCCTCCCGGTTCTCGGCGAAACGAGGGAAGGGACCGACGGAAGCTGCCAGCTCGGCCGAAGTGGCGTACGCATAGCCGGTGAGGATCGCGGTCAATGCGCCGGAAACCGCCCTCCCAGCATCGGAGTCGTAGGGCAGACCCATGCGCATCAGGAGAGTGCCGAGGTTGGCGTACCCGAGGCCGAGGGTGCGGTAGTCGTAGGAGCCTTGCGCGATTTCCTTTGATGGAAAGTGAGCCATCGCGACGGAAATCTCGAGGGCAATGGTCCAGAGTCGGATGACGTGTTCGTAGGCCTCGGTGTCGAAAAGACCGGTGCTGTCGTCGTAGAACTTGATCAGATTGATCGAAGCCAGGTTGCAGGCGGTGTCGTCAAGAAAAACGTACTCCGCACAAGGGTTGGTGGCGCGAATCTTTCCGCCCGCGGGCGAGGTGTGCCACTCGTTGATGATGGTGTCGAACTGCACGCCGGGATCCGCGCACGCCCAGGCGGCTTCGGCCACTTTACGCCAGAGCTCACGGGCCTTGACCGTCTTGCGAACCTTGCCCGAGGTGCGTTCGCGTAGCTCCCAATCGCCGTCGTTGCGAACCGCCTCGATGAACTCGTTCGGCACCCGCACCGAGTTGTTTGAGTTCTGACCGGACACGGTGGCATAGGCCTCGCCGTTGAAGTCGGCCCCATAACCGCCGTGCCGGATGAGGACCCGCGCCTTGTCTTCCTCGTGCTTCTTCCAGTCGATGAATTCTTCGACATCGGGATGATCCAGATCGAGGATCACCATCTTGGCTGCTCTTCTTGTCGTGCCGCCACTCTTGATCGCGCCGGCGGCGCGATCACCGATACGAAGAAAGCCCATCACTCCAGACGATTTGCCTCCCCCCGACAGCATCTCGTTTTCGGCTCGAATCTTCGAGAAGTTGGAGCCGGTACCCGAACCCATCTTGAAGAGTCGGGCTTCGCGGACCCAAAGATCCATGATCCCGCCTGGGTTGACGAGGTCATCGCTGACGGAGGAGATGAAGCAGGCGTGGGGTGCCGGATGCGTGTACGAATCCGGAGAGGACGTCATCTCATTGGTCTCGGGATCGACATACCAAAAGCCCTGGGGAGTGCCGGTGATGCCATAGGCATGAGCCAGTCCGGTGTTGAACCATTGCGGCGAGTTGGGGGAGGCAATCTGGTTGGCCAGCATGTACTTCATCTCGTCTTCGAAGGCCTGGGCGGCAGTGGCGGAGGCGAAGTAGCCGTACTTTTCGCCCCACCAGCGCCAGGTGCCGGCAAGTCGATCAAAGACCTGGCGGGCAGAAGTCTCGGATCCGAGAACAGTGTCCCCGTTCGCATCCGTCTGCGGTACTCCCGCCTTGCGGAAGTACTTGGAAACGATGATGTCGGTGGCGACCTGGGACCAGGAGGCGGGGACCTCGGCGTCCTTTACCTCGAAGACCACCGAGCCGTCGGGGTTGGTGATCCGGGAGTCTCTCTTCGCCCATTGAATGGTGGCGTAGGGGTCAGTCGCCTCGGTGGTGAAGCGACGGGGGACACGAAGTCCTTTGCTCATGGTGCAAACTCCTCCAAGACAGGAAAAACGTCCCTTGACCACAATATGTTGTGGTGTCCTATCCCCTGACCACAACCTATTGGGGCGGATACACCACTGTAATTACAGGCTTGTCATTGGTCAAGCACTCCCCTGACCTGAATTTCGCGATCTCATCGACGCCACCCAAACCAGGGACTAACAGGGGAAGTCGGTGGCCCGAAACGGGCCGGAAGGAAAACTACTGGCGACTCTTTCAGCGCGAAAATCCAACAGCCGCGGAGATTTCGCGAGGCGGTCAGGAACCGCTCCAAGCCTCCACGCGCTTTCGGGTCTTTTCGTCGTCGCGGATCCGGTTCGTGTTCGGAACCGGCAACCCGAGAAAACCCAACAGCATCGCCCGGAAGTACTCCCAGCGGTGACCAAGGGCATATTCCTTTGACGCCTCGTCGACTGCGATCGAAAACGGGAGCACATCCTCGGGATGGAGGAGATCGGGCTGATGGCCGAGACCGGCCAGGGTCTTGAGGGCCTCGGCGTGGGCGTCCATCGTCACCGTCATCGAATCTTCATACACCCACTGGCGCAACTCTCGTGGGTGCACGATCGAATTGGCATGACTGATCGAGACCAGGACCCGATCGCCGAAGGGGGAAGCGATGCAGCGGACTCGATCCGTGGCTACCGCATACGACCTCCGATCTTTCGATAGGAGGTAAGTGAAGATCGTTGCGAAGCCCTCCCCCGTCACATCGGAGGAGGCAACGACTTCGTAGTCCCGGGCGAGATAGCGATCGACGTCTCCTTGCGCCGCAGGGACGACCGCCCGATCGGTTCGGGGGGTGATCGACGCCGCGGTCAAGGCAGCCGAGTTGCCTGCGGTTGCCCACCAGGCGACGGCGACGAACGTAACGGGCAAAGCCACCCAATACACCCAGGGATCGGACAGAAAGATGACCTCGGCTACTCCCGCCAGCAGGATCGCAGCCCGGTCGATCCGCCCTCGAACCAAAAGCAGGCCGAGAAAGATCGCGACTGAAATTCCGGTTCGAGCATCGTCCCAACCCAGCAGCTGGGAGGCGACGTTGATTGCGATCGGCCCAAGGAGGCTATAGGCCAGCGATGGCCAATGGAAAGTGCTCACTCCAATTGATCGAGTTGCCGGGCTAGCTGCTTGAGCGCCTGCGCTGACTCCGATTTGACCCTGCCGCGCACAAACAGCCAATCGGCCAACGTGAACAAGACTCCCGGCGTCGGATAGGTGAAGGTTCGAACGAAGTCAGTCCCGCCATCCCCAGCCGGCGCCAATCGATAGCTAATGATGCCGCCATTGCTGCGCCCGGTGATGACTCCGTCGATGCGCCAATAAACCGGCTCATCTCGCTCCACGACTCGCCACGTCACCTCGCCCCGACGTCCCGAGACGTGGAACTGCTCCACGACCTCCTCTCCGACCAGTGCCGAGTGGTCGGCGCCGGGTCCTTCGACCTTGAGCGATGAGGGATGCCACCTCGGCCAGTTGGACGGCGTCGTCACGTATGAAAAAACCACACTTAGGGGTTGGGAGAAATGAGCCTTGGTCACGATCGTCGTCACAGATCGGCGAGGATATTGGTTCCCCCTTGGAGCGGCAGAATGTGCGTATGACTGATCGTCGTTTGATCTCCTCCGGCTCCCCTTTCGAACCCCAGATCGGCTTTTCCCGGGCGGTGGTGATTGGAAAGAGGGTGTTGGTCTCCGGTACCGCCCCCATCTGGCCTGACGGTGAGGTTGACCCCGACCCTTATGTTCAGGCCAAGCGCTGTCTCGAGATCATCGCTGCGGCTCTCGCCGAAGCTGGCGCCAAGCTGGAACAGGTCGTTCGCACCCGGGTCTACCTCACGGCGGTGGCCGACTACGAAGCCGTTGGTCAGGCGCTCGGGGAAACGTTCTCGCGGATTCGACCCGCCTCGACGATGTTGGTGGTCCAGGGTCTGCTCGACTCCCGTTGGAAGGTTGAGATCGAGGCCGAAGCCGAGATCTAGTTTCCGACGGAGATTCGCATCTGTACGCGGCCCAGCGATCTATTCGTCGGTGACAACCACTTCAACGGGCTCATTGGGGTGCTCGACGACAATCTCAACCTCCTGTGGCGCACGGCGTCGAGTGAGGACGC
This sequence comes from Acidimicrobiia bacterium, assembly GCA_025922945.1. GTDB lineage: Bacteria > Actinomycetota > Acidimicrobiia > Spongiisociales > ZC4RG35 > JACCTH01. The sequence goes on from JAICGW010000036.1 coordinate 23,229, forward strand.
TCCACACCACGGCTCCGATCACGATCAGGCCGAGAAACACGCCGCCGATAATCGCCCAGGGGAAAGAGCCTCCCTTGCGAGCCTCGGCAAAGAGATCGGCGCCGGCAAGGGATTCCTCATC
>JAICGW010000037.1 GCA_025922945.1 Acidimicrobiia bacterium
GCAACGAGCCGCGGCCAGTCCGGCTAAGTGGATCGTGCGGGGTTTCGAGCCCCGCATCGAGCTCTTCTACGCCGCCGTCGATGCGGTGGTCGGCCGGGCCGGGGGAGCAGTGGCCGAGCTCACTGCCACTGCCACTCCGGCAGTCCTGATCCCGGGAGGATTCGGGTCGGGAGGCCATCAGGAGGCCAACGCTTCTTTCCTCGCGGCGACGGGAGCTGCAGTCCTTCTCTCCGAGGAGCGCATCGAAGAAAGTCCCAAGGTGGTGGCCGAGCTCCTTCTCCCGTCCTCGCTCGCCCGGATGGCCGAGGCCGCCAAGACGCTGGCGCGGCCCAACGCCGCCCCCGACATCGCCGCGGCCATGCACGCGGCTCACGAGGCGCCATGATCATCGGTTCAGAGCTCGTCGGCCGGAGGAGGATCCATTTGGTGGGAGCCGCCGGAGCGGGCATGAGTGCCCTGGCCAAACTTCTCCATCAGGCCCGCCAGCAGCCGGAATCGACCTGGATCATCACCGGCTCCGACCTCCGGGCCGGAGTCGAGCTGGGGGGGCTCGCGGCTCTCGGAATCGAAACCTGGTCGGGTCATCAGCCCCACCGGGTCGATGGGGCCGAACTGGTCGTTGCTTCTTCAGCAGTGCCGGATTCCGATCCCGAGCTAGCCCGAGCTCGCCAGCTGGGGATTCCCATCTGGCGCCGCCCCGAACTGCTTTCGGCCCTCACCAGGGCGGTACCCACCGTTGGCGCCACCGGCACTCACGGCAAGACCACGACCACCGCCCTGCTCGTTCTCGGGGTACGCGAACTCGGCCTTGACCCCAGCTTCGTGGTCGGGGGTGATCTGATTGACCTCGCCACCAATGCCCACTACGGACAGAGCCCGCTTTTCGTCTTGGAGGTAGATGAAGCATTCGGCACCTTCGAGGCGGTGAGCTTGTCGGGGCTGATCGTCACCAGCGTCGAAGCCGAGCACCTCGATTTCTTCGGAACCGTGGGGGAGATGGAAGCGGCCTTCTCGAGGGTGGCCTCCTCCGTCTCAGGTCCTGTCCTCTGCAGTGCCGATGACGAGGGAGCTCGGCGTCTCAGCCGTCAGGTGGGGGCACGGACCTACGGGTTCGACGATCAAGCCGATTGGAAGATCGTCGCATTGCAGCTCGCGGGCGACGCCACCGAGTTCGCGTTGAAGTCCCCTCAGATCGCAGATCCTTTTTCGGTTCGGGTCAGTCGCCCCGGTCGGCACGTCGCCCAGAACGCGGCGGGAGTGCTGGCGCTGCTGGCCGAACTCGGCTACGACCCCCGCCGCGCAGTGCCGGGCCTGGGCCGATTCGGCGGCGTGAAGAGGCGCTTCGAGCATCGAGGAGTAGTTAAAGGGGTGAAGTTCATCGATGACTATGCCCATCACCCCACCGAAGTCGCAGCAACGATTGCCGCCACCAGGCTGCAAAGACCACGCCGGTTGTGGGCGGTGTTCCAACCCCACCTCTATTCGCGAACTGAGGCCCTCTACAACGAATTCGGCCGAGCGCTGACCGGTGGAGATCGAGTGGTCGTTACGGATGTCTACGCAGCTCGGGAGCTCCCGGTGGCCGGAGTTACGGGCGAGCTGGTCGCCCAGGCGGCTCGCGACGCCGGCGCCAATGTCCTCTATGTACCCCATCGGGGCGAGATCGCTTCCACCCTGGCGCCCCTGCTCAGCGACGGCGACCTGGTGCTAACGATGGGCGCCGGAGACATCACCCACCTCCCCTCCGAAATCGCCGGGTATTTGATGGGGACCACCCCCCTCCCGGCTGTTTCTCCCCCCGGCGAGCCAAGCGAGCATTGGGGGGAGTGGCCCGAAGGGCCGAGGGGGGTTCCGGCCCTCCCCCCTGAGGGGGGAGAAACGGGAGCCCCGTGAGCGATCCCTGGCGGCGGTTGCTTGCCGCTGGGCAGGCGCAGGCCGGAGTCGAACTCCGCGGTTTGACCACCTACAAGCTGGGCGGCCCGGCGGCCTACTTCGTCGAGGCCAACGATCCCTCGACGCTGGCGGCCACAGCCGAGGCTTTGGCTGATTCACCCCTGCCGGTGCTGATCCTGGGACGGGGGAGCAACCTCGTCATCGCCGATGACGGCTTTCCCGGGGTCGTGATCCGTCTCGGGCGGCGATTCGCCGGCATCGAAACCGGGGAAGTGGTCACCGCGGGGGGAGCGGCGGGGCTGCCCCAAGTGGCCCGAACCGCCACCGCCGCCGCGCGCCGGGGAGTCGAGTTCATGATCGGCATTCCTGGCACCGTCGGCGGAGGCGTCCGTCAAAATGCCGGCTGCTTCGGAAGCGAAATGGTCGATGTCCTCGAGACCGCCGATCTCTTCGACCTCGGCCGCGGCGAAACCAGCACCGTGGGGGCGGGGGATCTGGCGATGGCCTACCGGCAGACCAACCTTGCCCCCACGCAGATCGTCCTCGAGGCTCGCTTCCGAACCGATGCCGGAGATCCCGACGAAGGAGCGGCCCGTATCCGCGAGATCACCCGGTGGCGGCGTCTCCATCAGCCGGGGGGAACTCTCAATGCCGGGTCGGTATTCAAGAACCCGCCAGGCGACTCGGCGGGCCGCATCATCGACAGCCTCGGACTCAAGGGCACTGCCGTCGGGGGTGCGTCGGTGTCGGAGAAGCACGCCAACTTCTTTGTGGCAATGCCGGGCACCAAGGCCTCCGAGGTTTACCTTCTGGTGGCGAAAGTGCGCGAGACGGTGAAAGCTCGAACCGGGATCGATCTCGAACCCGAGATCCAGTTCGCCGGCCGATTCGCAGACAGGGGTGAATAAGCGGTGGATCGGCGACTCGAGAAGCGGCGACGGGAGGTGGCCGAGGGCCAGGCTCGATCGGGTCTCTCCAAACTTCTGGTGGCCTTGGTCCTGGCCTCGATCGCCGGGCTGGCGACCTGGCTGTTTCGTTCGCCGCTCCTCGCCGTCCATCGGATCGTTGTCGCCGGAGCACCACCCCATCTCACCGAGGAGATCCGAAGCTCCTCGGGCATCGCCCCCGGAGAACCGTTGATCTCGGTCCGCCCGGGAGAAGTCGAGGCGACGCTCGTCGACAACCCCTGGATCTCGGAGGCGGAAGTGACCTTGCAATGGCCCCAACAGGTGCTCATTGAAATCACTCCCCGGCTCCCGGTGGCCTGGCTCGAGGAAGGGCAGAGTTGGAGCCTCGTGGGGGCGGACGCCGTTGTCCTGGACACGGCGATGGAGGCGGGAACCGAACTGCCCACCCTGCGCGCCCAGGCCGAGGTGGCCAAGCTCGCCGGCCTCGCCTTCCTGGCCGAGTTGGGCCCGCTCCGATTTCCGGGTGCCGTGGTCGAACAACGGGAGGGCGAGTTGTGGGCAGAGATCGGCGGACATCTGATCCGTCTGGGTCGGCCCGTGGACATGGAGGCCAAGGCCAGGGCGCTCCATGCTCTCCTCGGACAGGGGATTGCCGAAGGTGCCGTCATCAGCCTGGTCGCCCCCACTCGCCCTGCTGTTTACCTCGCGAACGCTCAGTCTCAGGTTGAGCCTTAGACACGGTGGGTTTACATTCCCAAGACGGCGAACTAAACCTCTACCTCACCTTTCAACGGGTCCACTTTCTTTTCGCGATCTCAGCTAGGGGTTACACACTATGAACGCACGCACCGCCACCCAACCCGCCGGTTATCTGGCCGTAATCAAAGTCGTCGGAGTCGGGGGTGGCGGGGTCAACGCCGTCAACCGGATGATCGAGGCGGGGGTGCGAGGGGTGGAGTTCATCGCCCTCAACACCGATGCCCAGGCGCTCCTCATGTCCGATGCCGACGTCAAGTTGGACATCGGCCGCGAGGTGACCCGGGGTCTGGGAGCGGGAGCCAATCCGGAGGTGGGCCGGGCCGCGGCTGAAGGCCATCGCTCCGAGTTGGAAGAGGTTTTGAAGGGTGCGGACATGGTGTTCATCACTGCCGGGGAGGGAGGCGGCACCGGGACCGGCGGAGCGCCGGTGGTGGCCGAGGTCGCCCGCAGTTTGGGGGCGCTCACAGTGGGGGTGGTCACCCGTCCCTTCGGTTTCGAGGGTCGGCGCCGAGCACTTCATGCCGAACAGGGGATACAGGGGCTGCGCGATGCGGTGGACACCCTGATCGTGATCCCAAACGACCGGCTGCTCGATGTGGCCGACCCGAAGGCACCGATGACAGAGACTTTCCGGCTGGCCGACGACGTCCTCATGAACGGCGTCAAGGGCATCACCGACCTCATCACCACTCCCGGTCTGATCAACGTCGACTTCGCCGATGTCAAGACCGTGATGTCCGACGCCGGAACGGCGGTGATGGGAATCGGTCGTGGCACCGGTGACGAACGCGCCCCTCAGGCAGCGCAGCGAGCCATCTCCTCGCCGCTCCTGGAAACCTCGATGGAAGGCGCTCGGGGAGTCTTGCTGTGCGTGGCGGGCCCCTCATCGATGACCCTTCACGAGGCGACGAAGGCCGCCCAAACCGTCTCCGGCCATGCCGACGAGGACGCCGAGATCATCTTCGGAGCGATCATCGATGACAACCTCGGCGAGGAAATGAGAGTGACCGTGATTGCCGCCGGGTTCGATCGTAAGGCGCGGACCAGGACCCTCGGCCAGACCCAGCACGACTCGGTCGAGATCCCATCCTTCGTGCAGGGATGAGCGTCCGGCTTCGGCGCGCCCCGAAGCGCCGGTGAGATTCGCCTTCAGCACTGCCGCCGATGGCGACCTGCGAGTTGATCGGGAGAATCGGGAGCGCTTCATTCGGCGGGTGGGAGCTCCGCACCGGTGGGCCGAGTTACATCAGGTTCATGGGTCGGTGGTTCGGGAAGCGTCAGGCCCGGGCCATCTCGGCGACGGGGACGCTCTTTTCACCCGTCAGCGCGATCTGGCGCTGGCCGTCTTCGTGGCTGACTGTGTCGGCCTGGTGATCGAGGCCGACTCCGGTGTCGGTGTCGCCCACGTCGGCTGGAGAGGTGCCGCCGCTGGCGTCGTCGCCTCGCTGGTCGAGCGGATGAGGGAAGCGGGCCTCGAACCAGTCGCTGCCCACATGAGCCCTTTCATCGGCCCGTGTTGTTTCGAGGTCGGGCCCGAAGTTGCCGTGCAGCTCCCGGGGACCACCTCTGTTACCACCGGCGGCGCCGTTTCGGTCGACCTGAGACTGGCGATCGAATCCCAGCTGCCGGTGTCCTTGCCTCCCGGTCCCGGCTGCACTTATCACGACCAGTCGTTTCTCAGTCACCGCCGAATGAGCCCTCAGGTAGGAGAAGGGAATGTGGGGAGGATGGTGGCGCTCGGCTGGCTCGAGGCGACGTGAGCCTCGACTCGGTTAAGGCGCGCATCGCCGCGGCTGTCGAGCGAGCCGGAAGGGAACCCGATTCGGTGCGCCTGGTGGTGGTGACCAAGGGACAGACGCCAACCGCCATTCAACGTCTCTACGACCAGGGCCAGCGGGAATTTGGCGAGAACCGGGCCCAGGAGCTGGCGGCCAAGGTCGACCAACTGCCGGGCGACATCGTCTGGCACTTCGTCGGCCCACTGCAAACCAACAAAGTACGAATGGTCCGGCCCGCGGTCGCACTTCTGCATTCGCTCGATCGAGAAGATCTCATCCCCGCTTGGGTGAAGGGTCCGGGATCACCCCCTGCGGCTTTGATCCAGGTTCGAATCGGAGGCGAGGCCCAAAAGCACGGGGTCGATCCCGAGGAAGCGATGGGTCTCTGCGAGCAGGCACAGGCGGCGGGAATCGAGGTCGCCGGCGTGATGACGATCCCGCCCGTGGTCGGTCGCCCCGAGGAGGCGCGACCGTTTTTTGATCAGCTGGTGGCGGTGTCAAAAGCCGTCGGAAATTCGCTACCGCGGGCTCGACAAATATCGATGGGGATGAGCGACGATTTCGAAGTCGCCATCGAAGCCGGTGCCACGATTGTGCGGATTGGCCGGGCTATCTTTGCGGAACTGCCAAACTAGAGGCATCCCCACAAATGCCATCTCTGTTCTCTAAAGCTCTTGTTTACCTCGGGCTCGTCGACGAGGATCCCGAGGACGATCCGGTCATCAACGACGACGATCGCGGCGCCCGCGGTCAGCTCCAACGTCGCTCGCCGGCCCACAATCGCGCAGACGATTGGGAAGAGTCGGACAATCGCAGTGACCAGCGGCGCCCGGAGTCCCGACGACCCGACATGAGGCGCTCGGAGACGTTCTCACGGGTCGAAGGCCGCCGGGTAGAACCGCCCTCGTCGGCTTCGCGGACGACGGCCTTTCGCTCCGAGAACGTCGACTCACCGGTTGTGCGGGCTGTGCGTCCCGTCGATGTGCAGGCCGACATCCTGGTCGTCGAGGAGTTCGGCGATGCCAAGGTGTTGGCCGATCGCGTTCGCGATCGGGTGCCAGTGGTGCTCGATCTTCGTCGCACCCAGCCCGATTTGGTGCGACGAGTGATCGACTTCGGAAGCGGTCTCATCTACGCCCTCGACGGCACCATGAACAAGATCGGAGACGGCCTGGTGGTGGTCCTGCCGCCGCGGGTGGTTTTGTCTCGGGACGAGCGCAGGCGTTTGCAACGGCTCGGGGTTTACGAACTAGACGACGAAGACTGATCGCGGCCTGTGGGTCTCATCTGTCTTCTGATCCAGCTCTATTCGCTGGCGGTGCTGGCCTGGGTCATCCTCTCCTGGGTACGGGTTTCGGCCACACATCCCCTCGGCAAGGTGCAGGTGTTCCTCGATCGCATCATCTATCCGATCATCCTCCCCATGCGCCGGGTCATCCCTCCCCTCCGCTTGGGCATGGCGGCAATCGACCTCACCCCGCTGATCCTGCTGGTGGGCATCGGGCTTTTGCGGCGCTTCGTTTGCTGATACTGACCAGCTATCCGCTCGCCGGCCGATCTGGTTCTTGGTAGGGACGAGGAGCGGCCGTATCCTCAGTGCTTACTAAATCTTTGGGCGACAAGAGAGGTGGCGATTGAACCTGACTCCGATAGACGTCGAGCAGAAGGCTTTCACCCAGGCCTTGCGCGGGTATCAGATGGACGAGGTCGACGACTTCCTCGACGAGGTGGTGGCGACTCTTCGCTCCTACGAACAACGCTTGCGGGAGGCGCAGGACAAGATCCGCGCCCTCGAGTCCGACACCACTACCCGGGGAGGAGACGAGTCGGAGATCTCCCGGGCGATCATCACTGCGCAGCGTTCCGCCGATCGCTTACTCGCCGAAGCACGAGCCGAGGCGGAGACCATTCGCGGGCAAGCCGAGGAGGAAACTGCCGCCGCCCTCAAGAAGCGTGACGACGAGCAGAACCGTCTCCAGGTCGAGGTTTCCGGCATGCGTGATCTAGTGGGGTCGCTGCGGGCCAAACTCTCGGCGCTGGCGGCCGCGGTGAGCAGTGAAGTCGACGACATGGAGGACAACCTCTCACAAGCGGCGACGACGCTTGCCAGTTCCACAAAGAGCGACGAGGACACCACCGAGATCGAAGCCGAGGAGTCGCCGAGCTTCGGTGACATATTTTCCGGTGGCGCCAACGAAGTCGACATCACCGACGACGTTTTCGAGAGCGAGCCCGAACCGGTAGCTCGGGTGAGCGCCCGTCCCTGGGAACGGGGTTAAAGCGAACCCAGGGTTCGCAGGGCGCCTCTGCCTATCTGCCAGCCCACAGAATCAATTCATCCGGCCTTCTGCACTCCGAGCGCGTAGGCCGCACCGTCGAGACGTGAGCGCTCGCCCTGCCATTCCGCTGACCGTTTGAGCGTGGTCGCCAGCACTTCTCCTTTGATGTAATCGCCGTAGGAGGACACCGCCTCGGCCAGCGTCTCGTCGTCGGTCCACCACTCGACCGCAATCCTGTCAGAGACATTGAGCCCGGCCCGGCGGCGTTCCTGTTGCACCCTGCTCACGAATTCCCGGGCCATTCCCTCGGCCAGCAGGGCCGGCGTCATTTCCATACTGAGGGCCACTGCCAGACCTCCGATGGCGGCTACCGCCATGCCCGCGGCGGGCTGGCGGTCGATGACGAGGTCGGACCCGGTGATGGTCGACTCGGCCACCTCCAGCCCGGCTCCGTCGAGGAGCGACTCGATCTGCTCCTCGCCAAGCCCCGCCACAAACGCCGCCACCTCCTTCACCCGCGCCCCAAAACGCGGGCCCAGGCGGGCGAAGTCCGGCTTGGCCGACATCTTCAGCAGACCGGCTCCGCTCTCGGTGACCTTCACTTCTTTGACGTTGAGTTCCTCGACGATCAAATCGGCGTGTTCGACGACGGCCTGCCGCTGCCGCTCGTCATGAGTGACGACGGTCAATGCGGCGAGGGGGCGCCGGACTTTGACCTCGTGTTGCTTGCGCAACCCATGACCAAGGCTCACTACATCGCGCACCACCGCCATCGCCCGCTCGAGGTCACGATCGATCAAGCCAGTTTGTTCCACCGGGAAGTCCAGATGGTGAACGCTCGGAACGGCGTCGGAGTCGATGCCTCTCACCAGGTCCTGGTAGATCCGTTCGGAAATGAAGGGGAGAGCCGGAGCCACCACCGCCACGAATGTCGTCAGGACCTCGTAGAGAGTGGCGAAGGCGGCCAGCTTGTCACGATCGTCCTCGCCTCGTCGGCGCCAGAACCTTCGCCGGCTGCGGCGGACGTACCAGTTGGTCAGGTCCTCTACGAACCCCAGCACCGGAGGAATGACGTTGTAGAGGTAGTACCCCTCCATCTGCCGGTTGACATCAGCGATGAGGCTTTGCAGCACGGACAGAATCCAGCGGTCGAGCTCTGGCCGCTCCGCTGGCGGCGGTGCCGATTGCAGGTCCTCGCCGGTGATGCCGTCGGCGACGGCATAGGTGGTGAAGAAGCTGTGAGCGTTCCACAAAGGCAACAGCACGGTCCGCGTGACCTCGCGAATGGCCGGCACCTGAAAGCGGACCGGCTCGGCCCGCAGCACCGGGGAGTTGATGAGATAAGCGCGCAGGGCGTCGGCTCCGTGGGTCTCGAGCAGCTGGGCGGGATCGTCGTAGTTCTTGAGCGACTTCGACATCTTCCGGCCATCGGAGGAGAGGATGAGGCCATTGACGACGCAGTTGCGAAATGCCTCTGAATCAAACAGCGCCGCCCCCAGCACGTGGAGGGTGTAGAACCAACCCCGGGTCTGATCGAGGCCCTCGGCGATGAACTGGGCCGGAAAAGTCGACTCGAACCGCTCCCGATTCTCGAACGGGTAATGCACCTGTCCGTACGGCATCGAGCCCGACTCAAACCAACAGTCCAAGACCTCGGGCACCCGCCGCATTTGCTCGCCGCATTCCGGGCAGGGAAAGGTGACCGGGTCGACGAAATGCTTGTGCAGGTCGGTGAGACGGACCCCCGAGAGCTTCTCCAGTTCGTCGATCGAGCCGACACAATGCATATGCCCGGAGGGACACTCCCAAACCGGGATACACGAACCCCAGTAGCGATTGCGGGAGATCGCCCAGTCGCGAGCATCGGCTAACCAATTGCCGAACCGCCGGGTACCGACGTGCTCGGGGACCCAGTGGATGTTGTCGTTGAGCTTTACCAGCCGGTCCTTGATCGACTCCACCGCCACGAACCAGGTGGGGATCGCCTTGTACATGAGCGGGGTGTCGGTCCGGTAGCAGAACGGATAGGGGTGGTGGATGCGCTCGTTGCGGAATAGTGCTCCTCGCTCCTTCAGCAGTCGCACCAGGGTGGCGTCGGCTTCCTTGATGTTGACCCCTGCCACGTCCGGCACCGCCTCGGTGAACCGACCCTCGAGATCGATGGGGTCGACGAGGAGATCGAGCCCGGCCGCGGCCAGGGCCGCGAAGTCCGCCTCGCCATAGGCGGGAGCCATGTGGACCAGGCCGGTTCCTTCCTCGGTCGATACCTCCTCACCGACGATGACGCGAAACGCCCCTCGTTCCCGTTCACCGGCGAAATAGTCGAACGGAGGGTCATAGGCGATTCCGAGCAGTTCGGCCCCGGTGACGGTTACTACCAGCGACGGTGCTTCTTTCTTGAAATAGGAGTCCACTCGGCTCCGGGCCATCCAATAACGGGAGCCGTCTTCCTCGAAGGCCCCATATTCGATCTCGGGGCCGACCGCCACCGCCAGGTTGGCGGGCAGCGTCCAGGGGGTCGTGGTCCAGACGAGAAGGAAGTCTCCCGCGGCCACCGCTCCCTGAGCTTCTCTCACCCTCAACTTGACGGTGATCGACGGATCCTCGACGTCGCGGTAGCCGCCGAGGTTGACCTCGAAATTGGAGAGGGGGGTGGTGGCACCCCAGGAATAGGGGAGAACCTTGAAATCGCGGTACACCAGACCCTTGTCCCAAAGCTGGCGCATCGCCCACCAGACCGACTCCATGAAGTCGGTATCCATGGTCCGGTAGTCGTTGTCCATGTCCACCCATCGACCGATCCGGCGGATGACCCGTCGCCAGTTCTCGGTATTGGCCTGGACGTGAGCCCGGCAGGCCTCGTTGTAACGATCGATCCCGTACTCGGCGATCTGGCGGGGACCGGAGATCCCGAGATTCTTTTCCACTTCCATCTCGATCGGGAGGCCGTGGGTGTCCCAGCCAAAGCGCCGCTCCACCCGGAAGCCGCGCATGGTCCAGTAGCGAGGGACAACGTCTTTCAATACCGATGCGAGAAGAGTTCCGAAATGGGGGCTCCCGGTGGGAAATGGGGGACCGTCGTAGAAGACGTATTCGGGAGCGTCAGCGCGGCGGTCAACCGACGCCTGAAAAGCGCCGAGCTCATCCCAGAGATCGAGAATTTCCTGCTCCAGGGCCGGAAAATCCACCTGGGGGCGTGCGCGCTGAAAACTCGATCGGGAACTCATTGACTCGAACTCTAGGAATAAGGAAAGGGGTTCAACCCGTTAAATAATTCCAGGTCCGGGCTATCGTTCCCGGACTTTCAATGGGCGATTTGCAGTAACCATATGGCCAGACAACTAGCCGCCAATACCCTCAAGCGCTTTCGTAACCAGCTCGAAGAGGAGCAAGTGCGTCTCGAGCGGATGATCGAGGAACACGAGCGTGAGCTGGAAGAGGCTCGCCAGACCGAAACCTCGGCGGAGCGGAGCCCCGATCCCGGCAGCGCCGAGGCGGGCTCCATGAACTTCGAATACGAGAAGGAGTTGTCCCTCGGCCAAAACACCGTCGACCTGCTGCGCAAGGTGGAACGGGCCCTCTCCCGGGTGGCCGACAAGACCTACGGCATCTGCGAGAGCTGTGGGAATCCGATCCCGGTGGCCCGGCTCGAGGTGCTTCCTTATGCCACCGAGTGCGTCAGCTGCGCCCGTCGCAACTGATCTACGGCGGGCGTTGCCCGCCTACGGCCTCGCTTCCGTCGTCGTCGGGCTCGATCAACTGACGAAGCGCTGGGCGGCGACCACTTTCGCCTCCGGGCCTCGCTCCATCATCGGCGATTTCCTCGTCTTCCGCTTCACCGAGAACAGTGGCGCCGCCTTCTCGCTTCTTCCCGATGCCGGACGCCTCCTCGGCGTGGCGGCGGTGGCGGCGGTGGGCTTTATCAGTTATGCCCTGGCCAAGCCCCGTCCCGCCTACGAGCAAGTGGCCTTCGGCCTCGTGCTGGGCGGCGCCATCGGCAACCTGACCGATCGCATCTTCCGGGGTCCTGGGTTTCTCGACGGTCCGGTGATTGACTGGATCCAGATCCCTTACTGGCCGACTTTCAACATCGCCGACTCGGCCGTCTCCGTCGCCATTGCCATCCTGCTCCTCGGGGCGGTTCGGTCTCCCAAGCGGGCGTAGCGTGCGAGAGCGCTTCGAGATCCCGGCCGAGCTGGTCGGAGAGCGTGCCGACAAGATCGTGGCGACGCTGGCTGGCGTGTCGCGCCAAATCGCTCGCTCCCTCTTCGCCGGGGGAGTGGTGGTCGATTCCCGCCCGGTCGAGCCCGACGAGCGAATTGGCGGGACGGAGATCGAGTTCGAGCGGCCCCTCCCAACGCCGACCCTCGAGCCGGAGGTGGTCCCTTTCCAGGTTCGTTATGAAGATGGCCACCTCTTGGTGGTCGACAAGCCAGCCGGGGTGGTCGTTCATCCCGGCGCCGGTCGGGAGGGCCGCACCTTGGCCGCCGGGCTCCTGATGGTTTATCCGGAGCTGGAGGGGGTCGGCGGGGAACGCAGGGCTGGCCTGGTCCATCGCCTCGACAAGGAAACATCGGGGCTCCTGCTGGTCGCCCGCTCGGAGGAAATCCATGCCCGACTGGTCAAAGATCTGGCGGCTCGGAGGATCCATCGCCAGTACCTGGCGCTGGTGCACGGGGAGATGGAGATGCCCACGGGCACCATCGATGCGCCCATTTCTCGCGACCCCACCCGGCCCACCCGCCAGAAAGTAAGCCCGGAAGGGCGACCGTCCCGGACCCACTATCGGGTGCGATGGCAGGGAGAAGGCTTGGCGCTACTCGAGGTCGATCTCGAGACCGGCCGCACCCATCAGATCCGGGTTCACCTTGCCGCCATCGGCCACCCGGTGGCCGGTGACAGGATCTACTCGAGGCACGGCTCGGCCAAAGGATTGCGAAGGATGTTCCTCCACGCCTCCCGCCTCCGATTCCGACACCCGCTGACCGAAATCGAGCTGACAGTGAACTCGCCATTGCCGGCCGACCTGGAGAGGGCGCTCGCAGTTCATCCGGGGGCGGTGAACTCGCTCAGCGACGGACCGGCGGTAGGTTTTTCTTCCACATGACCGAACCGCAGGCGCCGTCCACCGGCGACACCGTTTGCTACCGACATCCCAACCGGCCCACCGGCCTTCGCTGCGTCAGCTGCGACCGGCCCATATGCGGGGGGTGCTCGACCCCGGGAAGCGTCGGCCAGTTCTGTCCAGAGTGTGCCCGCCAGCGAGGCCGCCAGAAGATGGTCGCCGCCCGCCCGGGCACGGCCACCCGGCTGCGGCGGGGGGCTCCGATCACCTTCGGGATTCTGGCGGTGACGATCGTTGCGTACGTGATTACCCAATACGCCGGTGATCTTGGAGAGCGCGTTCTTTTTGAGCTGGTTCAGGCCAACCAACTGGTGGCCCTGGGTGACTGGTGGCGGCTCTTCACGCCGATCCTCCTCCACGCCTCGATCGCCCACATCCTCTTCAATATGTACGCCCTTTATCAGCTCGGCCCCGCGATCGAGGCCCGATACGGCCGCGCCCCTTTCCTCGCCCTCTATCTCGGAGCCGCCGGGGTGGGAGGGGCCTTCGCTTTCCACTTCGGGGGGATGGCGGACGTCTTGGTGGGAGCGTCGGGGGCCGTATTCGGCCTCTTCGGCCTCTGGTTGCATGCGGCCTACAAGATGCGGGATACCGCCTTCGGGCGCAACCTGCTGTCAAGCCTCTGGATCTCGCTCCTGCTCAACATCGCCCTCCCCTTCCTCATCCCCGGCATCTCCTGGCAAGGTCACCTCGGCGGGCTGCTGGCGGGCATTCTCACGGCCGAGATCTGGTCTCGAATCCGGGCCCGGCAGCGAGTGCTGGTGCCGGTGGGGTTGGCGATTTTGGCGGTCTTGTCCGTACTGCTCTAACGGCTAAGTTACAGCCATGTCGTTTTCGGGGAGGTTGAGGTCGTTCGCGCATCTCCACCTTCACACCGAATACTCCATGCTCGACGGCGCCGCCCGGGTGCGAGACGTGGTCGAGGCGGCAGCCGCCGATGGTCAGGCGGCGGTGGCAATCACCGATCACGGCGTCATGTACGGAGTGGTGGACTTCTACCAGGCCGCCACCGCCGTCGGTATCAAACCGATCATCGGGATTGAGGCCTACGTCGTCGAGGGCTCACGCTTCGACCGGCCCCGCGCGGCGGAAAACCAGCGGATGCATATGACCCTGTTGGCCACCACCCAGACCGGCTATCGCAACCTGATCAAGCTCTCCTCCCTCGCCTACCTCGACGGCTACTACTACAAGCCCCGGATGGATTCCGATCTCCTCAGCCGCTACGGGGAGGGGATCGTGGCCACATCGGGATGCCTCAGCGGACCGGTGGCGCGTCATCTCGCCCCGGACGGAACCCGGGAGGAGTCGGGTCCGAAGACCGTGCGCGATTTCGACACCGCTTTGAAGGCTGCCGCCCACTACCAGGACATCTTCGGTCGAGAGAACTTCTTCATCGAGCTGCAGGACCACGGTCTCGACGCCCAGCGCCGGGTGACGCCTGATCTGCTGGAGATCTCACACCGGCTCGGGGCACCGCTTTTGGCTACCAACGACGCCCATTACACCCGCCAGAGTGAGGCCGACGCCCACGACGTCCTCCTGTGCATCCAGACCGGCTCCAACCGTGACGAACCCAACCGTCTCAAGTTCGACAGCACCGAGTTCTATCTCAAGACCGCGGCCGACATGCGGCGCTTATTCCCCGAGGACACCTATCCCGGGGCGTGCGACAACACCCTCCTAATCGCCGATCGCACCGAGGTCGAACTCGAGTTCGGCCGCTATCTGTTGCCGCAGTTCCCGGTGCCGGACGGACATACCGAATCCTCCTATCTCGAACATCTCGTGATCGAAGGTGCCCGCCGTCGCTACGGCGAGATTTCCGGGGAGATCGGCGACCGCATCCGCAGCGAGCTCGCCGTGATCAGCGAGATGGGCTTTCCCGCCTACTTCCTGATCGTCTGGGACCTGATCCGCTTCGCTCGGCAGCGGCGGATCCGGGTGGGCCCGGGGCGGGGATCAGCGGCGGGGTCGATCGTCGCCTACGCCCTGCAGATCACCGATCTCGACCCCATCGCCCACGGCTTGATCTTCGAGCGCTTTCTCAATCCCGGTCGGCGGGAGATGCCTGACATCGACATGGACTTCGATGAGCGGTACCGGGGCGAGGTGATCCGCTACGCAGCCGAGAAATACGGGTCCGACCACGTCGCTCAGATCGTCACCTTCTCCACCATCAAGGGCAAGCAGGCCATTCGCGACTCCGCCCGGGTCCTTGGACATCCCTACGCCATCGGCGACCGCATCGCCAAGGCCATGCCCCCGCCGATTCTGGGACGGGAGGCGCCTTTGCAGGTGATCCTCGAGCCATTGGCGGCGGATGCTTCCCCCGATGAGCGCAATTTCCATTCCAACGCCACCGAGCTGCGGTCCCTCTATGCCAACGATCCCGTGGCCCGCGAGGTCATCGACATGGCCCGGGGGCTCGAGCATCTGCGGCGACAGGATTCAATTCACGCCGCGGCGGTGGTGATCTCCCCCGAGCCGTTGATCGAGCTGGTGCCTGTACAGCGGAAAGGGGAAGACTCCGAAGTCGTCACCCAGTACGAGATGAACGGCATCGCCTCTCTCGGTCTGCTGAAGATGGACTTCCTCGGCCTTCGTAACCTCTCCATCATCGAGCGCACGATCGAGCTCGTCGAGGGCGGCCAGGGAATCAAGATCGACATCGACAAGGTCCCCCTCGATGATCCGGCGGTCTTCGATCTCTTGAAGAGCGGCGACACAATCGGGGTCTTCCAGCTCGAGGGCACCGGCCTCCGGTCCCTGGTGCGCTCGCTGGCTCCCGACCGCTTCGAAGACATCGTGGCGCTGGTGGCGCTTTATCGGCCCGGGCCGCTGGGGGCACAGATGCACACCGCCTATGCCGACCGCAAGAACGGAAGATCCAAGGTTGAGTACCCGCATCCGGCGCTGGAGCCATTCCTCAACAACACCTACGGGATCATGGTCTATCAAGAGCAGGTGATGCAGGCCGCGCAGGCCATGGCGGGTTACACCATGGCCGAGGCCGATGAGCTGCGCTCGGCGATGGGCAAGAAGGTCAAAGCCAAGATGGCGGCTCATCGTCAGAAATTCATCGCCGGCTGCGAGAAGCTCGGCCACCCCCAGAAGGTGGGAGCCGATCTCTTCGATGCGATCGAGCCTTTTGCCGGTTACGGCTTCAACAAGGCCCACGCCGCTTGCTACGCCTTGATCGCCTATCAGACCGCCTGGCTCAAGGCCTATCACGCCCCCGAGTACCTGGCCTCGCTGCTCACTGCCACCAAGCGCGACAAGGAGCGGACCGCGGTTTATCTCGCGGAGTGCCGCAACCAGGGAATCGATGTCCTGGTGCCCGACGTCAACGAGTCCGAGGTCGACTTCACGGTCCGGGACGGCAAGATCCGCTTCGGCCTCTCGGCGGTTCGCAATGTCGGGGAAGGAGTGGTGGAGAAGATCATCGCCGCTCGCTCCGAGCACCCCTTCACCGACTTCTTCGATTTCGCCGATCGGGTGGACCTCCTCGCCCTCAACAAGCGGACTGTGGAGTCGTTGATCAAGGCCGGTGCCTTCGACGGCATGGGTCACAGCCGCAAGGGTCTCTTTCTCCGTTACGAGGAGATCCTCGACGCCACGGTCGAGCGCCGCCGCAACGAGGAGCTTGGTCAGTTCTCGCTGTTTGCCGCCGAGGTGAGCGAGACCAGCCCGATCCACGACGAGATGAGCGCGTCGGAGTGGTCGACCAAGGTCAAGCTTTCTTTCGAGAAGGAGATGCTGGGCCTGTATGTCTCCGACCACCCGCTGCTCATGGTGGGCACGACCCTCGCCATCGAGACGGAGCCGATCAGCGCCCTTACCGAGAAGCAGGATCGGGCGTCGGTGACGATCGGGGGCTTGGTGGCCGGCATCAATCGCCGCTACACCAAGAACAACGAATTGATCCTCTTCCTCCAGCTGGAGGATCTCGACTCGTCGGTGGAGGTGGTGATGTTCCCTCGGGTGGTGGAGGAATTCGGCCAGCTCATCACTCCCGACGCCATCTTGCTCATCGACGGCTCTGTCGACCAGCGCGGTGACGAGGTCAAGGTGCGGGCGCGCAATGTGCGCGAGTTGAAGATCCGTACCGATTCCACAGTTCGCCTCCGCATTGCGGCCCGCGCCATCTCGGCCCGGTTGGTCAGCCAGCTGAAGACGATCCTCCAAAGCCACCCCGGACCGGCGCCGGTGATGCTGCACATGGAGACCGGGGAGTCCCACAAAGTGCTGCGCTTCGACGACCGCCACCGGGTGGAGCCGTCGTCGACGCTCTATGCCGAGCTCAAGGCGTTGCTCGGGCCCGGGGCCGTGGTTTAGGTCCGCACCAGCGGGTAGACGTAGACGTACACATCGGTCGCAGCCGAAACCTCGCCCAACACCGTCTGCGGTGCGACCTTCAGAGTCAGGTCGAAGAATCCGTTCACAAAGCCCCGGGTCACCTGGTTGACCTTGTCGGCGGTCCGGGCGAATGGCCAGATCGATGGCACGAAGAGGGAGCCGTCGGCGAAGTCGTCGTGGGAGGCAGCCGGAATCACGACCCGATAGCCACCCTCGCCGCCCGCTTCGAAGCGGGCGGCGAGTTCCTCATGGATAGTTTCTTCCTTGGTGAGGAACATGAACGGCTGCTCCGGAACCTCATCGTCGGGACTGGTACCGAAAGCTCCTCCAGCGGCCTGCCCGTCGATGTTCAAACAGGCGTCGACCCGAGGTTCGCCCCTGCACAGTTCCACCGCCGTTAGCCCACCGTTGGAATGACCCATGACTCCGATGGAGTCGAGGTCAGCTCGACCCTCGAGCAAGGCGCCCGCGCTGGTTTCTTGTGCGAGTTGATCGATGACGAATCGCAGATCGAGGTAGCGTTCCTCGACTTTGGCTGGCACCGACAGGTCCTCCTGATATAGCGCCAACGCCTCTTCGGCCAATCTGGTAGCGGCCACTTGATAGGGATGGTTCACCCCGACGACGATGTAGCCGTTGCTGGCAAGATCCTCGGCCATCGATCCGTAGAACTCGACGTTGGTGGCGTTGCCGGGGGAAAGCAGCACCAGCGGATACTCCGGCTGCGACCGGTCGATCTCGGCGTCCGAAGACGCGTGCCCCCGGACCCAGCGCAGCCCCTGGGCGGCGAGGAAGTTGACCTCGCCACTAGCGGCCAGCGCCTCGACCATCTCGTCCGGATTCGGCAGATAACTAGCCGGTCTGCCGGTACCAGCGACGGCCGGGTACCAGACGATCACCCCCACCTGCCGCCGGTCGGAGGGATCCGGCGTGTGGTCTTCCGATCGCTCGCTGTCGGTCCAGACCCTTTCCAGGCGACCCACCGAGTGGGGCCCGGTGGGAGCCGGCAATTCGAGGTGGACCCAGGTTGCGATCGAGGCCAGAGCCAGCGTGGCGAGCAGGGCCATGGCGGCTATGCGCTTCATAAAGCGACTCTCTCGCCTGCTCATAAACCCCCGCTAAAAGCGAACGGTCAGCGACGAGAACGCTCGGCCAGACGACCTTGATAACGACCGAGGGCATAGGTGCCGAGGGCGAGACCGCCAGCGGCGCTGGTGCCGAGGCCGAGAGCGATGGCGCGTTTGGTCTTGCGCGCAAAGATCACCACCGGCCATCCGCGGTCGTGGGCAACCCTCTCCAGGTCCCGATCGGGATTGACCGCGACGGGATGGCCCACGGCCTCGAGCATCGGCAGATCGGAGATCGAGTCGGAATATGCGTACGAAGCTCCAAGGTCATAACCCCGCTCGTCCGCCAGCTGCATGATCGCCTCGAGCTTGCCCTTTCCGTATACGAACGGTCCGTCGAGCTCATCGGTGAAGTACCCGTCGACCACTTTTCCCTTGGTGGCGATAGCGCCCGTCATTCCCAACGTGGCCGCGAGCGGAGCCACGATGCCGTGAGGAGAGGCGGAGACGATCCAGGTCTCCCGCCCCGCCTCGTGATGCATCTTCACCAGCCGTCTTGACTCGGGTCGCACCCGGTCGCTGAGGCGGGGCAAGACTCGCGCCGCCACCTCACCGACGACGTCGACTGAGATTCCTTTGACATGGCCGAGAATCGCCGTCCTGGTCCCTTCCGATTTGTGCCCCTTGTCGCCGAAGGCGAGAAAGGCCAGGGCGCCGGCGGCGAAGCGCCCGATGTCGGCGTTCTTCACCAGGCCCGCCCGCCAGGCCTCGACCGCGAAGGGGAAGATCGACGCACCAGAGATCAGGGTCCGGTCGAGATCAAAGAAAGCAGCGGCAACCATCGAGAGCGAAGCTACCAAAGGTCCGGCCAAGCGCTGGCCTCGTCGACCACCGCCTCGAGGGTGTGGCGGTCGGTGGGATCCTCTGTCAGCCAGGGGATGGTCACCAGCGGCACCCGGAACCGGGCGGCAAATCCGTTGCGGGCGTCGCGTTGTCGGTGCGCCTCCGCCTCCCAACGTCTCAGGTTGTCGGCCAACGCCGTCGGAGTTCGGGGTGGGATCGCTGCCCCTACCCAATCGGCGGGAAGCGTGCGGTTGAAGATCACCGCTTTCGGCGCTGAAGCCACGTCGGGGAGTTCCATGAAGAATCGGGCGGCCTCGGACAAGGGGGCGGGATCGGCGGTTGTCACTACGAGCGTGGTCGCCCTCCGGAAGTGGCCCTCTATGGCACGCGATCGCCGGGAGACGCCGTCGTAGGTCGTGCGGAGATCCATGGCGAATTGCGCCACCCGCTCCAGGAGGTCGGATCCGAGCAGCTGATCGGCGAAGCGCAGCAACGGCTTGGCGCCGCGATTGAAGAGGGCGGTCCTCCCCGGAATCCTGCCACCGGTGAGGAGGCGGAGGAGCCGGCCGCCAACTAGCTCTGACATGCGAGCCGGGGCGGTGAAGAACTCGATCCCTCCCGCGGCGGGGGGAGTGTCGATCACCACCAGGTCCCATTTTCGAGATTCGATATAGGCGATGGCTTCTTCGGCGGCGGCGTAGGACTGCGAGGCCGGGAAGTGAATCGTGGCCGCCTCGAAGAACTCGTTGGTCACCAACCGATCGGCCACCTCGGGGTCGGCGTGACGTCGGGCGACTGTGATCCAGGAGGCGGCCGAGTCGAGCATGCCGGCCGAGAGCGTCTCCAGCTCGGGATGCCTTCGGGGCCGGCCGCCCAGTTCGACCCCCAGGGCGTCGGCCAGCCGCCGGGCCGGATCGACCGTGAGCACCAGCGTCCTCTTGCCCTGGCTGGCGGCCTTCACCCCCAGCGCGGCCGCGACCGTGGTCTTCCCGACTCCGCCTGCTCCGGTGACGACGATCGCCTTGCTGGCCATCATTCCCCCCACTCGTCGGAAAGTCGCGCCGCCACTTCGCTCTCGGTCAGCAGGCCGAATAGATAGGGAAAGGTCTTTCTCGGTGGCAGGCGTTGTAGCCACTGTTGTTGGCGGCGATAGAGGGATCGGTGCATGGACGCGGCCTCGGCGACTACCCCGGTGCCTTTCGATTCCGTATCGAGCGGCGGCAGCACCCGGTTGGTGACCACCATCGTCGATCCGATCAGCTTCTCCTTGGCCAGCACTTCGAGCGTCTCCTCCGTTTCGAGAGTTGGGAGCTCCTCGGGGAGTGTCACCAGCACCAATTCGGATTGTTCTGACGAGTCGAGGACTTCGGACATCAAATCGGCTTGATGACGGATCCGGCCCGCCGGCACCAGCTCCGCCACGGTTCGAGGAGCCCGCAGCAAGCCCGTCACCTGACCGGTCGGGGGGCAGTCTCCGACCACGATGTCATAGCGACGCTGCAGCACTTCCCAGATGACCTTCCCCAGAGTCACCACCTCTCGTACTCCGGGGGCGGTTGAGGCCAAGGCATCGAAGAAGCGAGCCGCGGGTCCAAGCGTGGCGAGCCCGGGGAGGCCGACCTGAACTTGAAGGTATTCGATGAGCGCCTTGGCGCGATCCACGGTGAGGGCGTCGAGACCGGGCTTCACCTCGACCGGCTTGAACTCGAGACGGGTGAGGCCTAGGTGGGCGGCGAGGCCTCCGGTTCCGGCCACGTCGATTCCCAGCACCCGGGCCCCGGCGCGCTGGTGGGCCAGGGCCAGACCGGCCGCAAGCGAGGACTTACCGACGCCTCCTTTACCGGAGACCAGGATCAGCCGGGTCACGGATGCAGCGGGATGCGCAGCACCAGTTCGTCGTTTTCGACGACCCAGGTGGCGGCTGCGATCAATGAGAAGTCGAGGAAATCGGTCTCGGCCTGCTGAATCAGGCGCTTTCGTTCCTCACCGGCCACGGGGGGCAGACCCCGTTCGCGGACGGCTTCGGCGCGGTCGCGATAGCGGGCGATGACGGCGTCGACGTCGATCTCAGCCATGGGGGGAAGATAAGCAGATATCAGGGTTCAGATGCCGGAGGCGGCGACGCGCCGGCTCTCGGCCCGCCGTTCGCTGGCGAGGCGTTCGAGCTCGACATCGGAGTAATCGGCGAATTTCATCGCCTGGGCGATGGCGTGGTGGCCGGCGATATCGGCGATCTGACGATGCATCTCGAGACCGACCCGGCGATATGAAGGGTGGCCCGCCGGCTGAGTGCGCAGCTCAATCAAATGACAGGCCTGGCGGGCGTTCATCTCCATTACGAAGCGGATGTTGAAAGCGAAGGGCACCACGTACTGGGCGACGTCGGGTCCCAAGGCAGCACGGGTGGTCTCGTACAGCTCCCCGGCCTTCTCCATGGCGCGGCGGAACTCGAATCCGAGGCCAACGTCCTCGATCTCGGGCGGGCACTGGTAACCGAGGCGAGTACCGAGGCGTTGCCATTCGATCGTCATCAACCGGTGGCGTTGCAAATCGCGGAAGGCACCGAAGTCGCAGGAGACGTCGAAGCGATAGCTGGTGCGCTCGAGGGCCCGCCCCGGCTTGTGGCGGCGGTTCTGGCGATCGCCGAATAGCGCCGCGAGAACCTTTGCCCTTTCTTCGAAGTCCATCCTCTCCGCATGGGCGCGCAGATCGGCATCGCTTAGCTCGGATCCGGCATAGAGGGCAGCCGCCACCAGCTTCAGCTCGGCGTCGCGGTCCCAGTCGGTCAGTGTCACCGTCGGCTCGCCTTCGAATGCTTCGATGAAGCTTCCCGCCGGTGCCAGTTGTTCGAGCGCGGTCCGGGTCGAAGAGAGATATTCGGACCAGGCTCCTCCCCGATCGGGTAGGTCGACCCGGGTGAGGAACGAGGGGATCACCTTCCGCAGCTCGGTGAGCATCATGGCCCCGTACGATCGAACCTCCGCCAGGGGATGGGCGGCCATGCGGATCAAGGCCATCTCGTAGGCCTGTCCGCTCCCGTAGATGCCAACATTGGAGAGAGTCGAGGCGGGGAGCAACCCGCGCACCGTGTCGCAAGCCTTGGCGCGGATCGTGGCGTTCCAGACCCCGAGCGAGTCGTCGGCCTGACGGGGGAAGCGCTCCTGGAAATAGGAGGTCATCTGCCGGACCATCGCCCGGTAGGTGTCGAAGGTCTCCTCCATGAACGCCCGGTAATCAGCGGCTAAATGGGATTGCTCGATCTCCGCCGGTATGAAGTACCGGTAGCGATCACCGAGGGGGACGTCGTAGGCGATGTACCGGGTGGATTGCTCGAGATAGGAGGCGAGGCGCCCCCACTCGAGGACCTTGGTGAGGATGTTGGAGGCCTGTTCGCAGGCGAGGTGTACGCCGCCGAGTTGGGCCACCGAATCATCGCCGTATTCGAAAAAGACCCTTCGATAGAGCCCTTCCGCCCGCTTCTGATCGATCAGGGGGTCGCTCTCGACGCTGGTTCCGAGATCATCCGCGATCGCCGCGATGCCGACGTCGGGATCGGCGACGAATTCGTCCAGGAACAGACGGCGGACCGACTTGGCCGATCGGGAGTAACGGGCGAAGAGGGCACCTTTGACCACTTCGGGAAGGTTGATGAGGGCGAAGACCGGCTGGTCGACATTGGTGAAAAACCTTTTCAGGACCGTGATTTCGGCGGCTGTAAACGGCTCCTCGAAGTACCCCACAGGACAATCGAGTGTACCGAGCGAAGGCGCTGCGGCCGGTAGCGTTGTCGAATGATGGTGTGGGTCCGAGCCCTGTTGCTGCTCCTGGTACTACTGGCGATCGGCCTGGCGGCGCTGCCGATTTTGGTCCTTCTCGACCTCCTCGGCGGGGGAACCGGTTATGGGCTCTGCGAGGGTGGGCTCGCGGCCTGCCCGGAGCGCTATACCGCCGGCCCGGCGCTGGCCATGTACCTGGTGATCTCGCTGATGGTGGTGGTGGC
>JAICGW010000038.1 GCA_025922945.1 Acidimicrobiia bacterium
CACGGCTTCGACGATCGAGATGGTCGGCTGGCTAAGGAGCGCAATCGGCTTGAGCACCTCGCGAACATCCTCCGACAGCGTCGCCAGGCGAGCCGAGACGAGACCCGAAAGCGAGGTCGCGACCGTCAGCCGCTCACCCGCGCCTGCACGCCCGCCCGACCGTTCCAGCGCGCGCCCGAACTCGAGTGCGTAGAACGGGTTCCCGCCGGACGTCTCGTGAAGCTGGACGAGCGTCGGTCGAGGAAACGACACTCCCAGACGCTCGCGGAGCAATCGATGAGTCGCACCGACACTCAGCGGCCCGAGCCGCAACCGTCGGAGCCGTTCGTCCGGAAGGGCGCGATCGAGCCCGAGCGGTGCCGGTTCATTGCCGCCGCTGCGGCGTGTGACAAGAATCGCGGCCGGCTCCGCCGCCATGCGCCGAAGCGCGAATGCGAGCACCGAGGCCGAAGCCGGATCGAGCCACTGCACGTCATCAATCGCAATCAGTAGGGGCGCGCCGCCGCGTTGACTCAGAAGCTGAAACAACGCGAACGCGATCGCCCTCTTATCCGGCGCAGTCCCTTCGACCTCTTCCAGCAGCAAAGCCGCCATCAGTGCACGACGCTGCGGCACGGGTAACCGCTCAAGCCCCTCAGGCAGCACGGGGCTCAAGAGATCGGCCAGAGCGGCAAACGAGAAGCCCGCTTCAGCCGCAGCCGGACGGCAAGAGAGAACGGCCGTGCCGTGCTCCCGCGCCTTCATCACGGTTGCATCGAAGAGGGTCGTCTTCCCGATGCCCGCCTCACCGTCCAGCACCAGCCCTTGGGCCTTGGACCTCGCAGCGGCGAGAAAGTCCGCCAACGCGGCAACCTCTGCTTCACGGCCGATGACTTGGCCGCTCTCCCGGCCGGTCCACGCCTCGACCGGTGAACGCCCGCGATCGCCCCCAACGCCTGCCGGGCCCGGACGGGTAGGCACCCCCAGATGCTACGGCCCTCATGCTGGGAAAGCCTTTGGAGCGACTTCTCGCCGGGAAGCTAGGCAAGGTCTAGGATCGGCCGCCGTGAGCCCTCCGCAACCACCGCAGATCACGCCCGAACAACGAGCGGCGGCGTTGGCCAAGGCAGGTGAAGCGCGACGGATCAGAGCAGAGATCAAGGAGCTCTTGAAGACCGGCTCATTGACTTTGCGAGAGGTCTTCGACCGCGCCGAGTCCGAGGACTACGTCGCCGGACTGAAAGTCGAGTCGCTGCTCGAGTCATTGCCGGGAATGGGAAAAATCGGAGCCAAGCGTCTGCTCGAATCGCTGGATATCGCTCCCAACCGCCGGATTCGGGGTCTGGGCGATCGGCAGCGGAAAGCCCTTCTCGCCGCCCTCGGCTGAGCAACCGGTTGGCTGCGCGAGACCGGGGACGGCTTTTCGTCATCTCCGGCCCTTCGGGAGCGGGAAAGTCTTCGGTCGTCAGGGAACTGCGCCAGCGCCGCCAGTTCTACTTCTCAGTCTCGGCTACCACGCGCGATCCCCGCCCGGGCGAGGAACACGGAGTCCACTACTGGTTCATCGCTCCCCATGAATTCGAGAAGCTGATCGAAAGGCGAGAGCTTCTGGAATGGGCCGAGTACAACGACCGTCGATACGGAACCCTACGAACTCCGGTGCTTGAGAACCTCGAACTGGGAACAGATGTCCTGCTCGAGATCGAAGTGCAGGGAGCCCGACAGATAAGGGAGTCTTACCCCGAAGCGATCATGTTCTTCGTGGTCCCGCCGAGTATCGAGGATCTGGAAGCCCGCCTACGGCTGCGTGCCGACACACCGGAGGATGAAATTGCTCGGCGGTTGCTGATCGCCCGTCGCGAGATCGCCGAGGCCAAAGGTGTCTTTGATTTTGTGATCACCAACGACGATCTCGAGCGATGCATCGCGGAAGTGGACGAACTGATGTCGGCAGTAGAATGAGCAATCTCCAACCAGACAGGTCCTATGAAGATCGAGGATGTCATCGACAACATCGGCAACCGATTCGCAACCGTGGTCGTTGCAGCCCGGAGGGCTCGCCAAATCAACGCCTACTACAGCGGGCTCGGCTCCAACGAGGGAAAGAACATCCCCCCGCAAGTGAACAGCCTCTCCCGCAAGCCCCTAACCATTGCGATGGAGGAAATCGCCGGAGGCATGGTTCAGGCAGAGCACGCCGAGGAATAACCAACTGATGTCGGCTCTCTCGGGTCGGCGCATCGTTTTGGTCGTCACTGGCGGCGTGGCGGCCTACAAGTCGGCCTACCTGGCCCGGCTGCTTGTCGAAGGTGAAGCGGAGGTAAGGGTTGTCATCACCGAGGAAGCCACCAACTTCATCGGTCCCACCACCTTCGCCGCCATCACCGGCCAACCGGTGGTGCGATCCCTTTTCTCCTCCGGTCAGGTAAGCCCCCACACCGAGCTGGGCCGGTGGGCGGAGGCGATCATCGTCGCCCCCGCCACTGCTGCCACCCTGGCCCGCCTCGCACTTGGAATCTCGGAGGAGGCCGCCAGCGCCACCCTGCTGGCCTCGACCGCCCCCGTACTCCTTGCTCCAGCGATGCACACTGAGATGTGGGAGAACCCCGCTACCCAGCGGAACCTCGCCCTGCTCCGTCAGGACGGTCGGTCGGTGGTGGGACCCGAGACGGGCGCGCTGGCCGGGGGCGATGAAGGCATCGGACGCATGGCCGAGCCGGAGGTGATCGTCGAGGCGTTGATCGACCTCCTCGCGGGGCCTTTGAGCGGTTTGACGGTCCTGGTCACGGCGGGTGGAACCCGCGAGGCCATCGATCCGGTTCGATTCCTCGGCAACCGGTCGTCAGGCAAGATGGGGCACGCCATCGCCGACGAGGCCGCTCGCCGGGGAGCTCGCGTGCATTTGGTTACCGCCGCGGACCGGAGGTCGCATCCCGCCGTTGATCTCATACGGGTGGAGTCGGCACAGGAGATGGCGGAGGCAGTCGACAAGCTCGACGTCGATATCGCCATCATGGCCGCGGCCGTTGCCGACTTCCGGCCCAAAGACCCGAGGGGCTCAAAGCTATCGAGGAGCGAGGGACCACCAGATATCGCTCTCGAACCCACCCCAGACATCCTCAGCGCGGTCCTCTCCCGGAGCAAGCGGCCCTTCGTGGTTGGTTTCTCGGCCGAAACCTCGAACATTTCCCGGGCAGTGGAGAAAGCGCTGCGCAAGGGGAGTGATCTCACGGTGTCGAATGACGTGGATGACCCCGGAGCCGGATTTGGAGTCGACACCAACCGGGTTTCGATCATCTCCGCCGAGGGCGACGTGGAGGAATGGCCACTTCTTTCCAAGGACGAAGTGGCGGCCCGGCTCTGGGACCTGATTCAGAGCCGTCTCAATCCGTAAGAACGAGGGCGGTAAGCTCTCGCCCACTCATGCGCCGCTGGTTCTTCGCGTCGGAGTCCGTCACTGAGGGGCATCCCGACAAGGTCGCCGACGCCGTCTCCGACAGTGTTCTGGATGCCGTCCTCGCCCAGGATCCCGAAGGGCGCGTGGCGTGCGAGACGCTGGTCACCACCGGCAAAGCTGTGGTGGCCGGAGAGCTCAACACCACCGCCTCGATCGAGCCCGAAAAGGTCGCCCGGGAAGCGATTGCCGACATCGGCTATGTCGGGGATGCAGAGTTTTCGGCCGATTCGATCGAAGTCATCGTGCTGGTTCACCAGCAGAGCCCTGACATAGCTGCTGGTGTGGCGCGGGCTGAGGAGGCTCGCTCCGGGTCGACCGATATCTACGACATTCTCGGAGCGGGTGATCAAGGAATCATGTTCGGATTCGCCGTCGATGAGACTCCCGAGCTGATGCCGCTGCCGATCCAGCTCGCCCATCGTCTGGCGGAAAGACTGGCCGAGGTGCGACGGAATGGGACCCTTTCCTACCTCCGACCCGACGGCAAAACCCAGGTAATGGTCGAGTACGAGGAGCGCCGGCCAGTGCGGGTGGCAAGCGTTCTCATCTCCGCCCATCACGCCCCCGGGGTCGACTTGGAAAATGAGATGAAAGCGCACCTCTGGGAGGAAGTAGTGGTGCCCTCGATCCCGGATTCACTGCTCGACCGTAAGGCAGCCTTCTACGTGAACCCCTCCGGCCGTTTGGAGGTCGGTGGGCCCCACGCCGACACTGGCCTCACGGGACGCAAGATCATTGTCGATACCTACGGCGGTTACGCCCGCCACGGCGGAGGTGCGTTCTCTGGCAAGGACCCGACCAAGGTCGACCGCTCGGCCACATATGCCGCTCGCCACGCCGCCAAGAACGTCGTCGCGGCCGGTCTGGCGTCGAGATGCGAGGTTCAACTCGCCTACGCCATTGGCCGGGCAGCACCTTTCTCGACCCACGTTGATACCTTCGGGACTTCCCAGATTCCTCCCGACCGCCTCGAAGACCTGGTGGCTGAATTCTTCGACTTCCGCCCCCAGGCGATCATCGACCGGCTGGATCTCCGTCGGCCGATTTATCGACCCACCGCGGCTTACGGTCATTTCGGGCGCCCCGAATTCCCCTGGGAGTCGACCGCGGTCGCCTCCGACTTAGCCGCGGCCGCCTCCTCTCTCTGACCATCCACGAACCCAGGGTTGTTGATCCGGAAAAACACCCGATAGCAGCCCAGAGAACGAAACTCCCGATTGCGGCTCGGGTCGTTCCGGCCGTTCCCACCTTCTCGGTCGATAGCGGGTTTTGGTACTCCATGCCACCGGAACGAAGCGCCGAAATCGCAGTGGGGTCACTTGTGCGGGTGCCTTTGGGGGGCAGGCGCACCCGGGGTTACGTCGTCGAGATCACCGATAAGCCCCCTCGCCCAGTCGACAAGTTGCGTCCCGTCGGTCCGCTAGTGATGAAGCTGCCGATCTTCGATGAGCCCCTGCTGGCCGCATTGCAATGGGCTGCCAACCGGTACGTTGCTCCACTCTCCGTGTTGCTCGAGCGGGCAACACCGCCCAATCTGGCTAACCGGGCCATCGAACCCGCCCCCGCGAGCTCCGCCTCTCCGCCCGTCAGCCCGCTCGCCGACTTTGCGACCGCCATCGCGGGAGGCAAGCGCCATCCGGCCGTGGTGTTCCTCAGCACCTCCCCTGATTGGCTGGAGGCTTTAGCCGGCCCGGTGTTGTCTGCCGGTCAGAGCCTGATGGTGGTTATCGCCACCGCCGCCGAAGCGACCGCGCTCGGAACCCGCGCTAGGTCTCTCTTTGGCGACGCGGCCGTCATCGTCTCTTCCGAGTCGAGCGCGGCCGAGATGACGCATGCCTGGGCGGCATGCCAGTCGCCCGGCCGGCTATTGATCGGAACCCCTCGCGTGGTGAGCTGGCGGCTGGCCGGACTACGACTGATTGCTGTGGTGGAAGAAGGACGCCGAGCCATGAAGGATCGCCAGACGCCCACCATTTCCGTGCGCGACCTAGCCCGCACCCGTGCCAGCCTGGGTGGCCTCGGCCTGGTGTTCATCGGGCCAACGCCAACCGCCGAGACCGTGGCTACCGGGCCGACGGTGATTCGCGGCAGCCGTCGGATATGGCCACCGGTCGAGATCGTCGATCGTCGTCGGGAGGAGGGTCAATCGGGTTATGTGACGCTGCGAGCGCTGGGGGCGATCAGGGCCGTCGCCCAACGAGGCGGTCGGATCTTCGTTTTTGCTCACCGGCGCGGCTATGCACCGGCCTTCCGGTGCCGCCAGTGCCGCGCTCTTCGTCGCTGTTCCCGTTGTGGCTCGCGGCCCGAGCCCGGCACCACTTGTGTGCGATGCGGAGCAACTCTGGGCCCATGCCCGCAATGTGGGAGCGAGCAGTTCGTGCCGATGGGGGCGGGAGTTGGTCGCATTGCCGAGGAGTTGCGACGAAGGCTCGATGAAGACATTTCCGCGGGCGTGAGGGTAGGAAGCGAGGCCGATTTGGCCGGACTCGAGAGTCAATCCCTGGTGGTGGCGGTGGACGCAGACGGCCTCATCCTCGGGACCCACTACCGGGCTTCGGAGGAGGCGTTACGGATCCTCGCTCGCCTCGTCAGCAAAGTTGAGGGGCCATCGGCCCGGGGCATCATCCAGACTTCATTGCCTGATCACCCCGTCATCGCCGCTATGCGATCGGGTAACCCAATGGCGTTCCTCGCTGCTGAGGTGGAGAACCGTCGCCAGCTGGGCTTGCCCCCGGCCGGCCAACTGCTGGTCGTCGAGACCCGAGGCCAGGCGCCGCCAGAGGAAGAGCTCCGCCAGGTTGCATCCGGTGTCAGTGTCCTCGGTCCGATGGCTCGGGTAACGGCCTCGGGCGAACCCGCTCAGCGTTGGCT
The DNA here is from genome assembly GCA_025922945.1 of Acidimicrobiia bacterium. GTDB lineage: Bacteria > Actinomycetota > Acidimicrobiia > Spongiisociales > ZC4RG35 > JACCTH01. Next base: position 6,308 of record JAICGW010000038.1, read on the forward strand.
CCTCCAGGGACGCGATCTCGGATCGGTACGGCTGTCCCTGCGGCCGCTGATTCAGCAATGGCGGGAAGCAGGCACGGTGGTGCGGATCGATTCCGATCCGATCGATCTCTGAACGCGGTCGATCAACGTCATAATTACGCCGCTTCGATATGGCCCTTTTTCCTATCCGACGTTTTGGTGATCCGGTTCTTCGCATGCCCGCGTCTCCCGTCAAGGAGATCGACACGGGCGTCCGGAAACTGGTTACGGACATGATCGAGACCATGTACGCCGCCCCGGGGGTAGGCCTGGCAGCTCCCCAAATCGGCGTCTCGAGAGCCGTGATTGTTTTCGACGCTCAAGATGAGAAAGGCGCCAGGGTTTTGATCAACCCCGAGCTAGTCGAGAGCGACGGGGATTACGAGTACGAGGAGGGCTGCCTGTCGGTTCCCGGCCATTACTGGCCGATTACTCGCCCCGGCTATGTACGAGCCCGAGGGCTCAACGTGGAAGGGGAGACCGTTGAGTACTTTGGGGAAGGCCTCCTCGGCCGGGTCCTCCAACACGAGATCGATCACTTACGGGGCATTCTCCTTATCGAGCGCCTCGAGAAGAAGGTTCGCAAGCAGGCCCTAAAAACCCTGCGCGAGGAAGCTCTCGGACTGGAGGCGTGAGCAAGGTTCGCGCCATTTTTTTGGGAACACCGGCGGCCGCGGTACCGAGCCTCGACCAGCTGGCAGACACTTCCGAAGTAATCGCGGTCGTCACCCGACCGGATCGGCCCCGGGGCAGGAGCGGCACGCCACAACCGTCGCCGGTCAAGGTTGCCGCCCTCGCCCGCGGTCTGCCTGTTGTCGAGGCCACGGGGGCAGCCGACATCGATGGGGCGTTGCTTGACGTCGACCTGGCAGTAGTGGTGGCCTTCGGCGTGATCATTCCTGCCAAAGCCCTGGTGAAGCCCAGGCACGGTTTCGTCAACCTGCACTTCTCTTTGTTGCCTCGGTGGCGGGGAGCCGCGCCAGTCGCGGCCGCCATCGCTGCCGGCGATGAGGAGACCGGGGTTTCGTTCATGCAGCTCGACGAAGGTCTCGATACCGGGCCGGTGCTCGCCGCCCGCTCGGTCGTCATAGGCCCCGACGAAACGGCAGGAGAGCTGACCACCCGACTCGCAGCTCTCGCGGGCTCTTTGTTGGTAGAGACCATTCCCGCACTAGTAGCCGGGGACGTTCCGGCCGTAGCCCAGGACGGGACCAAAGCCACCTACGCCCCCCGCCTCGGTCCCGCCGATCGACAAATCGATCTTGCCCAGAGCGCCGAGCAGAACGTCCGCAAAATTCGTGCTCTGACTCCCAAACCGGGGGCCTTCCTGTTCGTGGACGGGGAACGGGTTGGCATCACTGCCTCGCGCGAAACTGGCGACAAGCTCGCGACGGGTCAGTTTTCGATAGACGGTGAGAAGCTGCTGGTGGGTTCGGGCGGTCGGGCGATCGAGTTGCAGATGGTTCGCCCCGCCGGCAAGAAGGAGATGACCGGTGGCGCCTGGGCGCGGGGTTGGAGAGTCACCCCCGTGGTTGATCGCTGAGCCAGCCAGTAGCGGCTTTCGCAACCGGGGCGATCAGGACTAGCCCGATACAATCGAAGCCTCAATGGCTCCCTTTCGGATCGCCCCTAGCTTGCTGGCGGCCGATTTCTCCCGACTCGGCGAACAAGTAGCGGAAGTCGAGAAAGAAACCGATCTCCTTCACCTCGACGTCATGGACGGTCATTTCGTCCCCAACCTCAGCTTCGGCATTCCAGTGATCGCGTCCTTGCGGCCGTTGAGCGCCATGAAGTTCGACTGCCATCTGATGACCACGAACCCGGATGCCTATCTGACTGAACTGGCCCGGGCCGGCGTCGACTTGGTCACCATGCATATTGAGGCGATTCCCGATCCCACGCAGGCTGCCGCCCGCGCCCAAGAGGCGGGTCTTGAGTTCGGTCTGGTGCTATCGCCCCCGACCCCGATCGGAGCGGTCCTTCCCTTCCTCGAGCTGGTCTCGATGGTGCTGATCATGTCGGTCAACCCGGGATTCGGGGGCCAGTCGTTCCTCACGGATGTGCTGGACAAGGTCGAGGAGGCCCGGAATTGGATTGAGTCCCATGGGCTTTCGGCCGATATCGAAATAGATGGCGGCATCACGGCCAGCACTATTGCTTCTGCGCGGGATGCCGGCGCCAATATCTTTGTGGCCGGCACCGCGGTCTTTGGCGATCCCGACCCGGCGGCCGCAATCAGAAACTTGAGAGCCACGCTCGAGGCGAGGGAATGAGCGAACGCATACTCGTCGTCGACGACGACCCTGACATCCTCTCGGTAGTAAAGATCAACCTCGAACTCGAGGGGTACGAAGTCGACACGGCCGAAGACGGGCGCGAGGCGGTCGACAAGGCGATGATCGAAGCGCCAGAATTGATTCTGCTCGACATCATGATGCCGAGAATGGACGGGTTGACTGCCCTCCGCCGGATTCGATCCCACGGCACCACCGGCAACACCTCGGTCATCCTGCTCACGGCGCGGGGGTTGCCCGAAGATCGTGTCAAGGGCCTTGAGCTCGGAGCGGACGACTACATCACCAAGCCATTCGACATCTCCGAGCTCGTGGCAAGGGTGAAGGCCGTCCTGCGGCGAACCCAGGCCGCCAGGGACCTTTCTCCGCTGACGGGGCTTCCAGGCAACTTCCGCATCGGCGCCGAGATTGAGCAGAGAATCGAGAGTGGTGCCAGCTTTGCCCTCATCCACTGCGACCTCGACAATTTCAAGGCATTCAATGACCACTACGGCTTCATGCGGGGAGACGAGGTCATTCGCTTCTGTGCGCGGTGCATGGTCGAGGCCACAGAGGCCATCGGTGAACCCGATGCCTTCGTCGGACATATCGGCGGCGACGACTTTGTCGCCCTGGTTTCGGCCGAGAAGGCCGAGGAGTACTGCAAGCGGGTCATCGAGACCTTCGACGATGGCATCCTCGACAATTACGACACGGCCGACGCTTTGCGCGGTTACATCGAAGTCATCGACCGTCGTGGCGAGCGCTATGCATTTCCGATGGTGTCGATATCGATGGGAGTGGCTTCCAACGTTCTGCGACCGATCAATTCGCAATGGGAGGCGTCGGCGGTTGCCGTGGAGATGAAAGAATTCGCCAAGAAGCGGACCGGATCGTCGTTCGAGATCGACCGCCGTACCGGTTGAGGTGACCTCGCGCTGGGACGAGGCGATGCACGGTGCGGCCGAGCTCGCCCGGGCGACACACCCCCACCCGAACCCCAAGGTCGGCGCCGTCGTCCTCGATGCCTCAGGCGAAGTAGTCGGCCGTGGTTCGCACGCCGGCCCGGGATCGCCCCACGCCGAGGTTGTCGCTCTTTCCGCCGCCGGCGACCGGGCTCGGCACGGGACTGTGGTGGTAACGCTTGAGCCCTGTATCCACCAAGGGAGGACTCCGCCCTGTGTCGACGCACTTCTCGCGGCCGGCGTCGCGCGGGTGGTAGTCGGCGCCACCGATCCGGACCCGCGCGTGCAGGGGAGGGGACTCGACCGGCTCAGGGAGGCGGGGTTGGAGGTGGTGACGGATGTGGCCCCGGCGGAGTCGATCGACCCCGCCTATTTCCACCATCGGCGTACTGGGCTCCCGCTTGTCACCCTCAAACTGGCCGTGACCCTCGACGGGCAGGTCGCCGCCGCCGACGGGACGTCGCAGTGGATAACCGGTCCCGAAGCCAGAGCCGATGCGCATCGACTTCGGGCCGAAGCTGACGCGGTGATGGTTGGAGCCGGCACGGTGATAGCCGATGACCCGCTGCTCGATGTCCGCCTTCCCGACCACGATGGCTTTCAACCGCGCCCGGTGATCGTTGTCGGCGGACGGCCGCTGCCGGCAGACGCTCGAATTTGGACCCGAGATCCGCTGGTCATCGATCAGGGGGCGGACCTCACCGAGATCCTGCGGCTGGTGGCCAACGAGGGCCTTCTGGCGTTGCTGGTGGAGGGGGGACCGCGGCTCGCCCACTCGCTTTGGGCCGGGAATCTGGTGAACCGGGGTGTGTTTTACTTCGGAGCTATGGTCGCCGGTGGATACGGACGCTCGCCCTTCGAAGGGGTATGGTCGACCCTGGAGAAGGCGCGCCCGGTGACGGTCAACGCCGTAACCCGGCTCGGGGGCGATTTCAGAGTCGACTTCACACCGGCCTGACGGTGTTTACCGGCATCATTGAGTCGCTGGGAACGGTTCGCCAGATCGACGGCACCGACGATGGCCGCCGCTTGTTGGTGGAGGCGGAACTGGCTTCCGAGCTCGAGGCAGGTGACTCGATCGCAGTCAATGGTGTCTGTCTCACGGTGACAGAGCAGGTCGACTCCTCCTTTCGCCTCGACGTCGTGTCTGAGACCCTCCGGCGCACCAACCTCGGCGCCCTCTTGGCCGGAGATCGGGTCAATCTCGAGCGCCCCCTCCGCGCTGATGGCCGCCTCGACGGACATGTGGTGCAAGGCCACGTCGACACCTCCGGTGCCGTATCGAAGATCACCCCCGAGGGAGTGGGACGAAGGATCGCCATTGACGTTTCCCCGCGCTTTCGTCGTTACTTGGTTGAAAAGGGGTCGATCGCGGTAGATGGGGTCGCCCTTACCATCGCCTCGGTGACCGCCAAGGGTTTTGAAGCAGCTTTGATCCCATTCACGCTCCAGGTGACCACTCTCGGGTGGCGACAAGCGGGACAGCAGGTGAACCTGGAGTTCGACGTGCTTGCCAAATACGTCGAAAGGCTCTTGCAAGCCCGCGAGGAAGCCATATGACCTTTGCTCCGGTTGTCGATCTGGTCGCGGCTATTGGTCGGGGGGAGATGGTGATCGTTGTCGATGATGCCGATCGCGAGAACGAGGGCGACCTCGTGCTCGCCGCCTCGGCGGCAACTCCAGCTCACCTCGGATTCATGATCCGCCATTCCTCCGGGATCCTGACGGTGCCGATGCTGGGGGAGCGGCTTGATGAGCTCGAGTTGCCGATGATGGTGCGGGATTCGACCGATGTCCGCCGCACCGCCTTCACGATCTCGGTCGATGCCAGACAAGGAACTACGACCGGGATTTCGGCTTCCGACCGCGCTCGCACCATCGCTGTCTTGCTTGACCCTGCCTCCAGTCCCCTCGATCTCGCGCGCCCCGGACATGTGTACCCACTGCGCTATGTCGAGGGAGGCGTTTTGAAGCGGGCCGGCCACACCGAAGCCGCGGTTGATCTCGCCAAGCTCGCCGGCCTCTATCCGGCGGGGATTCTGGCGGAGGTCATGAACGACGATGGCACCGTTGCCCGACTTCCCGATCTAGAGCGTTTCGCCAAGGAGCATTCCCTGCTGCTCGGCACGATCGCCGACCTCATTGCTTATCGGCGCCAGCACGAAAAGCTGGTTGAGCGAGTTGTCGAGGCGCGTCTCCCGACGCCCCAGGGGGTTTTTCGGGCGGTTGGCTATCGCTCGCTGGTCGACGATCGCCAGCACCTGGCCCTGGTGATGGGCGACATCGGCGATGGGGAAGAGGTGCTGGTCAGGGTTCATTCCGAATGTCTGACCGGCGACATCTTCTCCAGCCTTCGATGTGACTGCGGTGCCCAACGCGATCTCGCCCTCTCCAAGATTGCCGAGGAAGGGCGGGGGGTGCTCCTCTACATTCGGGGGCATGAGGGAAGGGGGATCGGCCTGCTCCACAAGCTCGAGGCCTACAACCTCCAGGATCTGGGCCGGGATACGGTCGAAGCCAATCAGGATCTCGGGCTTCCGATAGATGCTCGCGACTATGGCCAAGGGGCCCAGATTCTCTACGACCTCGGGGTCCGTTCAATGCGACTCCTGACCAACAACCCCACCAAACGGGCTGGAATCGAGGGCTATGGCCTCTCGATCATCGAACGCATTCCGCTCCTGATCTCTCCGAATCCAGAGAACGAGCGCTACCTGCAAACCAAAGTCGACAAGCTGGGCCACCTGGGTGACGTATGAAGATCGTCGAATGGGAACGCCGCCTCGACCCGTCAGCAATGCGGATTGGAGTCGCTGTGTCAGATTTCAACCAGGTTGTCACCAAACGCTTGCTCGAGGGTGCACTCTCGTATCTGGAGCGGGCGGGAGTGCAACAAGTTGACATCCTCCGAGTGGCTGGCGCCTGGGAATTGCCGACGGGAGCGGCAACCTTGTTGAAAGACGGCTGCGACGGCGTTATCGCGGTCGGGGCCGTAATCAAAGGAGAAACCGATCACTACGAGGTCATCGTGCGTTCATCCGCTGCCGGGTTGACTCAAGCCAGCCTCATCGCCGGCCGTCCAGTGGGCAACGCAGTGCTCGCGGCACACGACCTCACCCAAGCTTTGGCCCGATCGGAACCAGGCCCGGCCAACAAAGGCTCGGAGGCAGCCGCGGCCGTTGTCGACCTCGTCGCTCGGGTGGAAAATTCTTGAGCCGATCCGGGGTCGGCTACCATGTCGACACAACAGAAACGCCAAGCGGAGGCAGCCTGCTTCCCACCCGGCCACCAATCGGTGCGTTCGCGGTCGAAGGGAATAAGTCCCCAAATCCGAGCGGTTTATCCACTTTGGTTGAACCAGAAGGAACGGGTTTAGGAAGCAGCAGGCTGGTTCTGCTGCTTTTTTGTTGATAAGAGTGAACCAAAACATGGAGGTTGGAACATCGCTGAATTGCGAGTAAATGGCTACATAAGAGCACCAGAGGTGCGACTGGTCGCACCCGATGGCTCTCAGATCGGAGTGAAAAAGCTGGCCGAGGCCCTATGGCTGGCGGATCAGCTGGGGCTGGATCTGGTGGAGGTGGCGCCCGAGGCGAAGCCTCCCGTGTGCCGGTTGATGGATTACGGGAAGTACAAGTACGAGCAATCGGTGCGGGAACGAGAAGCCCGCAAGAATCAGAAACGCACCGTCGTCAAGGAACTGCGAATGGCGCCCCGGATCGAGAATCACGACTTCGAGATCACGCGTCGCAGAGCCCTCGAATTTCTGGGTGAGGGTGACAAGGTCAAAGTCACCGTTCGTTTCCGCGGACGCGAGCAGGAGCGGCCCGAATTCGGACGTCGTCTCCTCGACCGCTTGGTGGCCGAAGTCGGTGACCAAGCCACCGTCGAACAGGCTCCCGCCCAAGAAGGCCGCTTGATGACGATGGTCCTTGCTCCTTCCCGACGCCAGCGCCGACCCGAAGCCAACTTGCAGGAGAGCGATTCGGCAACCGAGCCGTCAGAACCTGTCGAGAACGCGCCCGCTGTCGAAGCGGCCGCCGAGGAGTAAAGACCGTGCCCAAAATGAAGACCCACAGCGGCGCCAAGAAGCGCATCAAGGTGACCGGAACCGGTCGACTCTTGCGTCGCCAATCAGGTAAGAACCACTACAAGCTCGCTAAGGGCAAAGACACCTTCCGTCGCCGTTCGGGCGAAGTCGAACTTGCTCCGGGCGATGCCAAGAACGCCAAGAAGCTCTTGGGGATGTGATCCATGGCACGAGTCAAAAGGGCGGTACACGCCAAGAAGTCTCATAAGAAGGTTCTTGACCGGGCCAAGGGCTACAAAGGCTCGCGCAGCCGGCGGTTTCGAACGGCCAACGAGCAAGTCATGCATGCGATGGCCGACGCCTATAAGGATCGACGCGATCGCAAAGGTCAGTTCCGGCGGCTTTGGATCACCCGCATCAACGCCGCCGCCCGCGAGCACGGGATGAGCTATTCGACCTTCATGGCCGGGCTCAAAGCTCGGGAGGTCGAACTGGATCGCAAGATGCTGGCCGAGATGGCGGTCAACGACCCCAAGTCGTTTGCGGCGCTGGTCGAGTTGGCCAAGCTCGACTGAGCGCCGGTCGGGATAAAGGGGGGACAGGCGTGGAGGCGGGTCTGTCGGCGCGCAATCCCCGCATCCAGGCGGCCGCTCGGCTGCACCGATCCTCCGAGCGCGATGCAACCGGCCTCACGTTGCTCGAAGGCCCCAACTTGGTGGAAGAGGCCAAGCAGGCGGGCATCGCTTTTGTCGAGCTGTTTTCGCTCGACGAGTCCGATCCCGATGCAGTGCGAATAAGCGAAGCCGCCCTCGAAAGGCTCTCCTCTACCCAAACCCCGCAGAGCCCAGTTGCCGTTATTGCGATCCCACGACATCGGCTCCGGGCAGAGCGAAGCGTGCTCGTGGCTTGGGAAATATCGGATCCCGGCAATCTCGGAACCATGATCCGCACCGCGGCGGCTTTTGGCCTTGATGTCGCCGTCCGCGGTGGAGCAGATCCCTGGTCACCCAAGTCGTTGCGAGGAGGAGCCGGGGCCCACTTCCATACCTCGGTAGTGGAGATCGCGGACCTTGCTGAGGTAGAAGCGGTCAAGGTCGCCACTGTCCTCGAAGCCGGCGACTCACCGAGCGCATTACCCGACGGTCGGCTGGCTTTGCTCATCGGTAGCGAGGCTCATGGGCTCCCCCCCGAGGCGATTGCCAGCGCCCCGATCAGGATCACGATTCCAATGCCGGGTGGAACCGAAAGCCTCAACGCCGCCGCTGCGGCCGCGATTCTTTGCTACGAGATCTCCAACCGGCGGACTAGTCAGAACGGGTAGTAGTTAGCTTCGCTTTCTTGACGACGGGAGTCCGGCCCCATACCCTCCGTCGACTCGGGGGCCGAAACGGCTTCCACGATCTGGGAGGTTGGGAGTGGGCAAGAAGAGATTGCTGGCAGTTTTCGTATCGACGGTCGCCGTCCTGGCGTTATTTGCCAGCGCCGCTCTGGCCGGTGAAGTGACTGGCAGCGGCGCCAATGAGGATCAGAATCAAGGCGTATCGTGGTGTTCGTTTTCGGGACTGAATGACGATCCGGGTGCATCGACCGATCCCGATGTGGATCCCACTCTCATTCCGAACGGCCCTGGCGGCCAATCACAAGCCTTTGGGCAGGATGTAAGACTTGGATTCGCCAATCCCCACGAGTTCAACCCTGGCATGGCTTGCAACCCCAACCATGCTCCGAACTTCGGGTTCCCGCCGCAGCCGAACCGAACCAAGAGCCATCCCGCGTTCCCTAAGCCTTAGTTCTGGCTTTACCTATCTGGAAATAGACCAGCCCTAGACGGGCTGGTCTATTTCGTTATTGGGCAAAGTGATCGTTCGGTAACCTTCCTCGCCCATGAATCTGCACGAGCACCTGGCGTCGGCCGAAGCGGCGATTCAGGCTGTGAAAACTCTGGGAGACCTCAACGAACTCGAAACGAAGCTGTTGGGTAGGAACAGCCCTGTTGGCGAGGCCCGGCGTCAGCTCGGAAAGCTCGATCCCGGGGACCGCCCAGCTGCTGGTGTCGAGGTCAATCGAGTTACGGCAGAGCTCAACCGACTGATAGCCGAGAGGAGAGGCGAGCTCACACGGGTCGAGGAGAACTTGCTGTTGGCAGATGACTCGGTGGATGTCACGGTCGAACGCTGGACCCTCAGCCAGGGTACCGAGCACTTGGTCCAGCAAACGATCGATGAGGTCTGCGATATATTCATCGGGCTCGGATACCGGGTAGAACAAGGGCCCGAGGCGGAATTGGCCTGGTTCAATTTCGACGCCCTCAATACTCCTCCCCACCATCCCTCGCGGTTCGAATCGGACACCCTTTATCTCGATTTCGGTGACCCGGCTGACGAGGTGCTTCTACGCACCCACACCTCGCCCATGCAGGTGCGATACATGCAGTCGCACAAGCCCCCGCTTTACGTTGTCGTCCCCGGCAAGACATTTCGATCCGACACCATCGACGCCAGCCATCTGCCGGTGTTTCATCAGATTGAAGGACTAGCGGTCGACTCGGGAATCGTTTTCTCAGACCTGAAGGGGACTCTGGCCCACTTCGCCCGGGAGTTCTTCGGCCGCGAGCAACGGGTCCGTCTGCGCCCGAGCTTCTTTCCCTTCACTGAGCCCTCCGCCGAGCTCGACGTTTCCTGCTTCGTTTGCGGCGGAGCTAGCGCCTCCTGCCGGCTTTGTGGCGGTAGCGGCTGGTTAGAGATGGCCGGATGCGGAATGGTCGATCCCAACGTCCTGGATATGGCCGGTCATGACTCCCAAACTCTGTCCGGGTTTGCGTTCGGCATGGGTGTGGAGCGCCTGGCAATGGTGCGCCACGGGATCTCCAACATCCGCGTCTTCATCGATAACGACTTGCGCGCTCTCCGGCAGTTCCGATGAAGGTCTCGCTTCGCTGGCTCGCCGACTTCATCGACCTCCCTGATCCCGATCCACAGGATGTGCAGCGGGCGCTCAACTCCCTTGGCCTCAAGGTGGAAAGCGTCACCGAACTGAAGGCGGACTGGAGCGGGGTTTATGTGGGCGTGGTCGAATCGATCAGGCCACACCCCAATGCCGACAAGGTGCGCTTATGTCGCGTGAGCACAGGGGAGGCCCCTACGGAGGTGGTCTGCGGTGCCTGGAACTTCGAGCAAGGAGCCAAAGTCGCATTCGCTGTTCCCGGTGCGGTGCTTGCCGGCGGATTCGAAATCGGCGAGCGGACCATCCGCGGCGTGGAGTCGCGGGGGATGATCTGCTCCGAGCGAGAACTTGGCCTCGGATCCGACCACGAGGGCATCCTCGTGCTCGACCCGGACGCCGAGGTAGGAAGGCCTTTCGCAGACATCGTGGAGCTCCCCGACTATGTGCTCGACCTCGAGATCACCTCGAACCGGCCCGATCAGATGTCGATGCTGGGAGTCGCCCGGGAACTAGCCGCCTTCTACCAGGTGCCCTACCGGATCCCCCCAGCCGAGGTCGCCGGCGATGACAGGGCTCTCCGGACCTCCGTCCGGGTCGACGATGTCGATGGCTGTTACCGATTCGTCGCCCGCGAGCTCTTCGACGCCAGTGTCAAACCCTCCCCCCTGAGGATTCGCCAGCGCTTGACGGCGGCGGGGATCCGACCCATCTCCAACATCGTCGATGTGACCAACTACGTCATGCTGGAGCTGGGTCAGCCCCTCCATGCCTTCGATTTCGACCGCTTGGCCAAGAACGAGATCGTGGTGAGACGGGCGCGAGCCGGAGAGAGATTGCTCACTCTCGATGGGGTGGACCGGGTGTTGAGCGAGGCCGATCTCGTCGTCGCTGATGCGGAGGCGGCAAGCGGCCTGGCGGGAACCATGGGCGGCGGCGACTCGGAGGTTTCCGGCGAGACCAGAAACGTGGTGATCGAGGCGGCTTCATGGGACGCCCCGACGGTGCTCCATATGAGCAAGCGCCACGCGATCCGTACCGAGGCCTCAGCCCGCTTCGAGCGGGGCGTCGACCCCAATCTCCCTCCGCTCGCTGCTGCCCGTGCCAATCGCCTGATGATGGAGCTGGCCGGTGGCACCTCGCCGTCGGAGTCAATCGACGTCGTCACCCGCGCCTTTGTTCCCGACACCGTCACGTTGCCTCTGGCGGAGGTCGACAGGCTCCTCGGGGGAGTGGTTCCTCGGAGCGAGGTGAGGCGCCTGCTCGAACGCCTCGACCTCGAGGTGGAGGGAGAAGACCCCTTGGCGGTCACAATCCCCACGCGCCGTCGCGATCTCGAGCGGCCCGCGGATTTGGTCGAAGAGGTAGCCCGCCTTTACGGCTACGACAGCTTCCCCGAAAGCCTTCCCACCGGCCCCGCTGGGGGTTACAAGGACGAGCAGAACCGTCACCGATCGCTGCGGCGGGTGCTCACGGGGGCCGGCCTCTATCAAGCGATCAACCTCTCCTTCTCGGGTACCGACGATCTCGAGGCCTTCGCCTATCCAGCGGACCATGAAGCTCGACTCACGGTGCGGGTCTCGAATCCGCTCAATGAGGAGCTCGCCACCCTTCGGACCTCCCTCCTCCCGGGGCTGTTGCGGACGCTGCGCTACAACCTGAATCGGGGCAGCGGGGACCTCGGCATTTTTGAAATCGGGCGAGTTTTCATAAATGCGCCATGGGCCGAGGACGATCGCCTGCCGTATCAGCCCGAGCGCCTCGGCTTTTCGGTTAGCGGCCATCTCGGGCCGTCTGAGATGGGAAACGGCGCGCGCCCGGTCGACATGTTTACCGCCACCGCCCTTTGGCGGATTCTGGCGGGCGGATTGGGACTGGAAGACTGGAAGCTCGAAAGCGCCGCGCCCGCTGGCTACCACCCCGGGCGAACCGCGAGAGTGATGCTCGACGGCAGAAATATCGGCCACGTCGGTGAGCTGCATCCGTCGACTGCGGCGGCGTACGGCCTGGAGGGCAGAATCGCAGTCGGAGAGATGGAACTGACGCCCCTGCTCGCGCCTGTCAAGCGGTGGGAGCTGGTCGAGCCGAGTTCGTTCCCGGCCGTCGATTTCGACTTGTCATTCGTGGTTCCAGAGGAACTGCCTGCCGGGGACCTGCTGGCAACCACCAGGGAGGTGGCAACCGATCTTTGCGAAACGGCTCGGCTCTTTGACGAGTACCGGGGCCCCGAGCTCGGCCGCGGCAGAAAGGCGCTAGCTATCACGTATCGATTCCGAGCACCCGACCACACGTTTTCCGCCGATGAGATCGCCGACCTTCGCCAGCGACTGGTGGCGGCGGCGAGAGCTCTCGGAGCCACCCTCCGTGGAGAACAAGGATGAAGCATTTGCTTCGCATCGGAGATCTCGATTCGGCCGAGTTGATCGATCTGATCACCCTCTCTCAGCGGGTCAAGGACAATCCCCGTGAGTATGCGGGGGCCCTCGTCGGCCGATCGATAGGCCTCTTTTTCATGAAACAGTCGGTGCGGACCTGGGTCTCGACCGATGTCGCCGCCATCCAACTGGGAATTCACCCGGTGGTGATTCGCAATGAGCAGATCGGCCTGGGTACCCGGGAGTCGCCCGAGGACGTCGGCCGGGTACTCGAAAGGTATCTCGACCTGTTGGGGATGAGAGTGTTCGATCACGAGGATCTCGAGAGGGTGGCGAAGGCGGTCTCAGTACCCGTTATCAACCTACTGAGCGATGCCGAACATCCCTGTCAGGGGGTTGCCGACATACAAACGATGGCCGAGCATCGACCGCTCCCCCAGACCTCAGTCGCCTACGTGGGCGACGGCAACAACACGGCGGCTTCCTTGATCGGCGCGGTTACGCGGGCCGGGGGCTCCGTTCGTGTCGCCAGCCCCGAGGGCTATTTCATTTCCGACGAGGTCTTATCCGATGCCCGGCACTATGGCGAGGTGGAGGTAACGACGGATCCGATCGAAGCCGTGTCCGGAGCCAACGTCGTCTACACGGACGTCTGGACCTCGATGGGCCACGAAGCCGAGAGCACCGAACGACGTCAGGTGTTCGCCCCCTATCGGGTTGATCTGGAACTCTTTGAACGAGCCAACTCCGATGCATTGTTCATGCACTGCCTGCCTGCGCACCGCGGAGAAGAAGTAACGGACGAAGTTCTCGAGCATCCTCGGTCGGTCGTATTCGACCAGGCCGAGAATCGCCTGCACAGCTTCAAGGCGATTCTCTTGACGGCGTTGGGCTAGCACTGGACCTTCTCGACCGCACCGCCGATATCGCTGCCCCCCGACTCCTGGGCTGGCACGTCGTGAGCTCGGTGGGCGGGGAGCACACTGAGATCGCGCTTACGGAAGTCGAGGCCTACCGACAGGATGATCCGGCGAGCCACTCATTTGGGGGACCGCGGGGACGGAACATGATCATGTTCGAGCGCTCGGGTTTGCTGTACGTCTATCGGAGTTATGGCATCCACTGGTGCGCCAACGTGGTGTGTGGTCCCGTGGGCGTGGGCACTGCAGTCTTGCTGAGGTCGGGTCGGCCCGTCGCGGGACGCGAGACGATGGTCCGGCGCCGAGGCCGGTCGACGAACCTCGCGACGGGACCCGGGAACCTGTGTCAGGCGCTTGGCATCACTGGCGAGCTCAACGGCACCGATCTTCTTGACGAGAAGTCGCCGGTTCGATTACTGCCAGGCACAGCGCCGGCAAAGTTTGTCTCCACTCCCCGAATTGGCATCAGCAAAGCGATTGACGTGCGATGGCGATTTGTGGCTCAAGATGCTGAGAAGCATTGAGTGCGGGGGAGGGTGCGGTAGGGCTAGAGCACCTGGACAGGATGTCGGTGGGCGATCTGGATGCCAGCATCGCTTGAAGTTGTCGGCAGAAGTGGACGCCACTGCCTCGTAGCTAGTGTCCCGGGCTTCTATGACCTCAGAGTCAATGGGTCGCCTCATGCGCCGCACCGATCAGGTCCTTCCTCCGCATGAGCTGGAAGCAAGGCTGGCCGAGGGAAAGCCGTTGCGGATCAAGCTCGGGCTCGATCCCACGGCGCCCGCGGTCACCCTGGGTTGGGCGGTTGTCTTGCGCAAACTGCGCGACTTCCAAGAGCATGGTCATACCGCTGTCCTCATCGTCGGAGATTTCACGGCCCGGGTGGGCGACCCTTCCCTCAAGAGCGAGACGCGTACCCGACTTTCGGCCGCACAAGTCGATGAATTTGCCCAACAGGTCTTGACTCAGTTCGAGAAAGTCCTTCTCCCCGAGCCGCTCGAGGTTCGCTACAACTCCGAATGGCTCGGAGCGCTGGATATGAGCGATGTGTTGGAGCTGACTTCGACCGGAACCGTCGCTCAGCTGCTGGAACGGGGGGACTTCGCCAAGCGATTCGAAGCCCAGACGCCAATCTCGGTGATGGAATTCTTGTATCCGTTCCTGCAGGGATATGACTCCGTCGCGGTGGAGGCCGACGTCGAGCTTGGAGGCAGCGATCAACTCTGGAACCTGATGATGGGCCGGGTGGTGCAGGAGCGATACGGACAACGGCCCCAGGTGGCCATGACCCTGCCGTTGCTTCTGGGCACTGACGGCAGCCAGAAGATGTCGCAATCTCTCGGCAACTACATCGGGGTCACGGAGTCGGCTTCGGAGATGTACGGAAAAACGATGTCGATTCCCGACGACACGATGGCGAACTGGTTCCCTCTGGTCACGGAGTTGCCCGAGTTTGAGATCGACGAGATCCTTGCCGGCCTCGCTAACGGAACCGTCCACCCCCGCGACGCCAAGCGCACCCTGGCCCG
This sequence comes from Acidimicrobiia bacterium, assembly GCA_025922945.1. Classification (GTDB taxonomy): domain Bacteria; phylum Actinomycetota; class Acidimicrobiia; order Spongiisociales; family ZC4RG35; genus JACCTH01. The sequence goes on from JAICGW010000038.1 coordinate 21,358, forward strand.
AAGAATCACCGCCACCTATCACGGAGAAGAAGCGGCGCTCGCCGCCGAGGAGGAGTTCGACCGGGTTTTTCGCCAGGGGGTCCTACCTGACGAGATCCCAATGGTTGCTCTACCGACCGACGATCCCATCAACCTCGCTTCTCTGCTGCGCGACGCGGGCGTGGTGGCCTCGGCAGGGGAGGCGAGGCGCTTGATCACCCAGGGAGCCGTTAGCGCCGACGGCCAGGTCGTCGAAAACGAGTGGGTACCCCGCGTCGACCTCGAGGGAATCGTGCTCAAAATCGGAAAACGCCGATTTCTGCGCCTCGGAGGGGAATAGGGTCAGCGTCGATCTGGTTGCTGCTATAGTTCCTGATCCGCCGTCGCGTCTGCGAGGGCGGCATCGCTGCCGAGGGAGCGATCGGGTGCGCGCTGCATCCGGGCTTCCCGGCAAAACCGAAGCCAGGGCTCAGACTCTTGTGCTGGGTGCCTTGGCTGGGAGCGAGGGCTCCTTGACAACTAAACAGTGTGTCAAAAGACAGCAAACGTAGACCCTCTTTCAGTCGGCTGGTTCGCCAGCTCTGGGAGAGCGGTGTACACAATCGTATGAGCTCCCAAATCTCCGGATTTGGGAACTGGTAAGAACTCTGGTTAACCCCCAGAATTTCTTTGCAAACTCAACCTGACAGGATTTGCGGTTTGCCCCCAAAGGGCAGGCCAAAATGAATGTACGTTGGAGAGTTTGATCCTGGCTCAGGACGAACGCTGGCGGCGTGCCTAATGCATGCAAGTCGAGCGACGAATAGGTGCGGGTAACCAAGCCTATTACGGAGCGGCGAACGGGTGAGTAACACGTGAGCAACCTGCCCCGCAGACCGGGATAGCCCAGGGAAACTTGGATTAATACCGGATATTCTCTTAGAACCGCATGGCTTCATAGAGGAAAGGCTTTTGCGCTACGGGATGGGC
>JAICGW010000039.1 GCA_025922945.1 Acidimicrobiia bacterium
CGGAGTGGTGGGAGGGTCGTAGGTAGCCACTGCCACCGCCACCAGATCTCCGTCGGCCGCGGGGAGAGTGCTGAGGTCGATTCGCTTCACCTCCCCGCGATCGTGGATCAGAAAATCGGTGCCCTCGACTTCGAACGACGACTCCTCCGACGCTCCGACCAAAGCGAGTAACTGTCTTCGCAACGATTGGCCGGCGGCAAAAGCGGCGTTGCCGCTGACATAGGTTTGGCGGGAGGCGGAGGTCTTGCCGGCGTCGGGGGTGGTATCGGTGTCCGCCCCGATTCGGATGACACTTTCGAGTGGCACCCCCACCGAATCGGCGCAGATCTGGCTGATGACGGTGTTGGCCCCCTGGCCGATGTCGACTGCCCCCTGAAAGAGAACGACCCGTCCGTTCCGATCGAGACCCACCTTGATTGTGGAGGGGTTGGGCAGAGCCGTGTTTCCGCATCCGTACCAAAGGCCCGCCACTCCGACCCCGCGGCGCTTGCCGTCGGCTCGCTCGTTGAATGACGCGGCCTCGGCGCGAGCGCTTTTCCAGACCGGCCTCAGAGCCTCGAGACAATCGACGTAACCCACCCCGGCTTCGAATATCTGACCGGTCACAGTGGGCTGGCGGGCGGTGAGGGCGTTGCGGAGCCTGAACTCGAGGCGGTCGCTGCCGAGGGCATCGGCCACTTCATCAAAGACACATTCCTGGGCGATGGCGGCCTGCGGCACCCCGAAGCCGCGAAAGGCTCCCGAGGGTGGGCAGTTGGTGTGCACCGCCGCGGTTCGGGCCCGATAGGCCTCGTAGAGATAGGGACCCCCGGCGTGGACCGGCACCCGATTGGCGACGGTCGGCCCCCAGGAGGAGTAGGCACCCGTGTTGAAGGTGGCTTCGAAGTCCATCGCCACCAGCTTTCCCTCCGCAGACGCCCCCACCCGTACCTTCATCTGCGCCGGGTGTCGTTTGGTGGTCGACATCATCGACTCCGGTCTGGTGTAGGTCATCCGCACCGGTCGATCGAGACGCCAGGCGGCGAGGGCGAGAAAGGGTTGCAGCGAGAGGTCGAGCTTTCCCCCGAACCCCCCTCCCACCGCGGTGGGCACGATCCGCACCTGCGCGGGATCGAGGGCGAGGATCTCCGCCACCTCGATCAGATCCATGTGCGGCGTCTGGGTGGTGACATGAACCTCGAGCCGGTTTCCCACCCGGCGGGCAAACCCGGCCTCCGGTTCGATATAGGCATGTTCGATGAAGCCAGTGGCGAACTCGCCTTCGACAATCGTGTCGGCCGTGGCGAAAGCGGCCTCCAGATCACCACGCTCGACCAGTCCACGGATCAAGACGTTTTGCTCACGGCTGGGATGAAGGAGAGGAGCGCCATCGGATAACGCCTCCTCGGGCGACATCAGCGGCGCCAGCTCCTGCCAAACGACCGGAAAGGTCGACAGGTCGAGAGCCTCCATCGCCTCCGGCTCGCCCACCACCATTGCCACCGACTCGCCCCGATAGCGAGTTTCTCTTTCGGCGAAGACGGGTTGGTCGGCTAGCGGGGCGATCACTCCGAACCAGTTACGGCCCGGGATGTCTTTGGCGGTGAAGACCGCCACCAATCCTTCGTGCGAATCGACGAAGGCATCGAGGTCGCCAAATTCGAAAGCCGCCCGGGGATAGGGGGAACGAATGACTCGTGCCACCAGCGCGTCCGAGGGAAACCCGTCGGCCCCAAAGATGTCGGTGCCTTTCACCTTGGGCACGCCGTCGACCCGCGCCACCCGTTGGCCCACCGCCTTTCCCTCCGGGGCTCGCACTGGCTCCTCGTCGAAGGTGGGAGCGGCGACGACGGCGTCGATGATCTTGCGATAGCCGGTGCATCGGCACAGCACCCCGCCGAGCCCGTCCATCACCGCTTGCTCGTCCGGCGTCGGGTTCGTGGCCAAAAGCCCGGCCGCCGCCACCAGCATTCCGGGTGTGCAGATGCCGCACTGGGCGGCGCCGTGGTGGAGGAACGATTGCTGCAGGCGCTCGATCCGACCCGCCGCATCGAGTCCCTCCAGAGTCATCACTTCGTGACCGTTGAGGCGACCGATCGGGACCGTACAACCGTTGACCACCTCGTTGTCGAGGAGAATCGAGCAGGCGCCGCAGTCGCCCGCCTCACAACCCACCTTGGTGGCAGTCAAACCGAGATCGTCCCGCAGGACATCGGTGAGTCGACGGAGCGGGGGGGCGTGAACTTCGACCGGCTGGCCGTTGACCAACAACTTGACAACGGTCATGCCGACTCCGCGAACCGGCGGAGTGAGCGACGGATCAGCGTTAGCGTCGCCCCGAAGCGGTAGTCGGCGGTCGCCCGCACGTCATCGATCGGGGCCAGGCGATCGAGGTGATGCCTTGTCGGCAGGTGCTGCAATGCCCGGTCGTTCCTGTGCTTGCCCCTCAGCTCCGACTCGAGCTCGGTGAGCCGCAGGGCCACCGGCGAACAGGCTCCCACCGCGATTCGGGCATCGGAGATTATGCCTTCAGGGTCAGCGGCGATCACCGTCGCCACCATCACGATCGAGATGACGAGATAGCTCCGCGATCCGAGCTTCTGAAAGTCGGAGAAGGCCTCCTCGACCTGGCGGGGAACGATGACAGCGGTTACCAGCTCACCGGATTGGAGATCGATCTGGCGGTATCCGGTCAGAAAGGCAGACAACGGCACGACTCGTTGTCCACCTTGCGACGCCAGCTCGACCGAGGCGTCGAGGGTCAAGAGAGGTGGGATGCCGTCGGCCGCCGGAGAGGCATTGCAGAGGTTGCCGGCGATGGTGCCAGCGTTCTGCACCTGAATGCCGCCGACTTCTGCGGCGGCGAGTCGGAGCCCGTCGAAGGCCGGCGGAAGATCAGCCGCCTTGATGTCGGCCCAGCGGGTGAGGGCCCCAATCCGATAGGCGTCGTCGGTCACACTGATTCCCCGCAACTCGTCGAGCCCGGAGATGTCGAGCACCGGCTCGGTTAGCGGATGCCCCACCCGGGCCGGGTAGAAATCGGTCCCGCCCGCCAGAACTGTCCACTTCCCTCCGGCGAACGCCGACAGGGCGGAATCGAGGTTCGTGGGCGCCAGGTAATCCACAAACCTCATTCTTGCTTAGATCTCCGCCCCCTATCCCGGCGGTTTGTACGCAAGAATGAGGGAGATGGCCGAGTTGGCTCGCCCTGAGCCCAAAGAAGACCTTCATCGCTATTTGCGGGTGGCGCGTGAAGCCCTTTTGTGGAAACTGGAGGGTACGTCGGAATACGACGCCCGGAGGCCGCTGACTCCAACCGGGACGAACCTGTTGGGCCTGGTCAAGCATGTCGGCACTGTCGCCTCCGAGTACTTCGGATCAGTGTTTGGACGCCCATTCGAAGAACCCTTGCCCTGGGCTGAGGAGGGCGCGGAGGACAACGCCGACATGTGGGCAACCGCCGACGAGTCACGCCAGCAGATAGTCGACTTGTATCAACGGATTTGGGAACACGCCGATGGCACCATCTCCAGTCTTCCGCTCGACGCCCCCGGACGTGTGCCATGGTGGGGCGAGCGCGGCGACGTCACCCTCCACCTGATCCTCATCCACATGCTCGCCGAGATCAACCGGCACACCGGGCACGCCGACATCGTCCGCGAGATGATCGACGGGTCTGCCGGATTCCGGAAGGGCAATGACAACTTGCCGCCTGTCGACAAAGCCTGGTGGCGGGATTACCGAGTCCGTCTCGAACAGGCGGCCCGAGAGGTGGGCGCTCCGCCAGGCTGAAACCCAATTGCTACGCAAGAATGAAGTATGGAAATTCGAAAATTGGTGACTGTGGTCGATGACGTCCGCTTGGAAGCGGGACGGGCAGTCGACCCCCCCATCCGGCGAGTGATCGCAGCCGCGGTCCTCCAAAACCCTCACGCCGGCCAGTATGTGGACGACCTCGAGGACTTGATCGAAGCATCCGTCGAGCTCTCCGATCTTCTCTCGCGGGCTGCGGTGGCTCACCTCGATGGCAAGCCGGTCCACAGCTACGGAAAGGGCGCCATCGTTGGCAGCCGCGGGGAGTTGGAGCATGCCGCCGCCCTCCTCCATCCCAAGTTCGGCACTCCGCTCCGGGAGGCAAGCGGCGGGGGGAAGGCGATCATCCCCTCTGCCAAGAAACGCGGCGGGCCGGGGACGCCACTCGACATCCCCCTCCACTACAAGGACGCCGCTTTCGTACGGAGCCACTTCGACGCCATCGAGTTGCGAATCGTCGACGCCCCCACCGACGACGAAATCGTGCTGGCCGTAGCGGTGACCGACGGGGGACGGCCCCATCCCCGAGTGGGCGGGCTCAAGGTGGAAGAGATCGTGGGCGAGGACGGGCTTCGTTGAGCGATCTCCTGATCCGCAACATCGGCACCATCGTGAGCGGCGCCATCGACCAGCCGCTTGCCAGCGGCGATGCGATTGTGGTCCGTGATGGGAAGATCTCCTACGTCGGAGCCGATCCCGAATCGACCGCCGACGGAATCGAGAAGGTCGTCGACGCCGTCGGCGCCACCGTTATCCCCGGTTTGTGCGACAACCATGTCCACCCGGTGGTGGGCGATTACACCCCCCGCCAGCGTCAGGTGGACTTCATTGACTCCTGTCTTCACGGTGGGGTGACGACCATGATCTCGGCCGGCGAGCCTCACACCCCCGGCCGGCCCACCGATCCAATGGGGGTAAAGGCGCTCAGCATTTTCGCCCACAAGTCTTTCGCCAAACTTCGTCCCTCCGGGGTCAAGGTGCACGCGGGCGCCGTGATGCTCGAAGAGGGCTTGACCGAGGCCGACTTCGAAGAGATGGCCGCCGCCGGCATCCGCCTCGTGGCCGAGATCGGGATTTCGGGGGTGAAGGATCCCGAGGTGGCCGCCACTATGACCCGTTGGGCTCAGGCCCGGGGAATGAAGGTCATGGTCCACACTGGCGGTGCCTCCATTCCCGGCAGCGGGGTCATCGGGGCCGACTTCGTCGTCGCCGTGCAACCCGACGTGGCCGGTCACACCAACGGCGGACCCACCGCTTTGCCTTTGGCCGATGTCGAGCGAATACTGGAAGAGACGTCAGCCCGGGTGGAACTGGTCCACAACGGCAATGTCAAAGCGGCCGCCGAAGTCGCACGCCTGGTGTCGGGGCGAGGTGAGTTGGGAAGGCTTGTGATCGGGACGGATAGTCCCGCCGGCTCCGGGGTGCAGCCGCTCGGGATCCTGCGTGTCATGTCGTGGATCGCCTCGCTGGCCGAGATTGCACCGGAAGAAGTGGTGGCCATGGCCACGGGCAACGTGGCCGACCTTCACGGCCTCGCCACCGGAGTGATCGAGGTGGGAAGGGAGGCGGATCTGCTGATAGTCGACGCTCCGCAGGGCTCGCAGGCCACCGATGCCCTCCGGGCGCTGGCCATCGGCGACACACTGGCAGTGGCGTCGGCGATCATCGACGGGATACCGCGCTTCGAAAAGAGCCGCAACACTCCTCCACCGTCTCGCTCGATCAAGATCCCCCCATCCCTCGTCGCCTCGTAGCACCCCCTCCGTTGAGTCGGTTTCTCCCCCTCGGCGCGCGGGGCGATCCCAGCCCCCTCCGTCGCCTACGGCGCCACCTCCCCCAATGCTCACTCCGTTCGCTGGGGGAGGAAACAGAAGAGTCGGTTTCTTCCCCGAAAGGGGGAATCCCGCCGCAGGCGGAGAGGGGAATTCGTCGAGAACCGATCACTCCACGAGTTAGTCGGACGCTACAACTCGCCGAGTTGATGCATCATCTCTACTTATGAGCGGCACCGAACACTCGAGCACCTTCTCCGAGCACCGGATCGTCCGTCGGCTCGACTTCGATCCCGACCGCAGCGCGGTGCTGGTGATCGACATGCTCAACGATTTTCTCGAGCCAGACGGAGCGATGCCCCTGCTCGAAGGCCGTCGTCTTTACGAGCCGATCCGACGCTTGCTGCAAGCAGCCCGCCACCGGGGAGCGAAAGTGATATGGATCTGCGACGAGCACCTGCCAACCGATCGGGAGTTCGAGAAGCGGTCGGTTCACTGTCTCAAGGGGAGCTGGGGGGCGGGGATCGTGGCCGAGCTCGAACCTACGACCTCAGAGCTTCGGATTCCCAAGACTCGATACTCGGGATTCTTTGAAACCGACCTCGACTTACGCCTTCGCCAGGACGGCATCGATCACCTGATCCTCACCGGGGTCGTCACCAACATCTGTGTCCGCTCGACCGCCCACGATGCCTTTTTCCGGGACTACCGCGTCACCATCCCGATGGAGTGCGTCGCAGCCACATCTGACCGTGAACAAGAGTCGACTCTCTACGACCTCGATACGCATTACGCCACCGTGACCAGTCTCAATGAGGTTCTGACCACTTTCGCCGAACCCCCGTCTACTCAGGACGTGGCCACCTAACCGGCGTCAGATCGGAACGGCCGGCTCTTGTCAGTCGAGCCAACGCGTCCCCAAGCCGGGGATGGCGGTTGAAGAGGTGGAGGTAATGACTGTCCCGTCCGCGTCCCTTGGCGAGAACAATCTCGATCAAATCGCGCTTCTCGCTCTGGGTCCAACGATCGATGCCGGGCACCTGTCGAAGAATCGATGCCCAAGACGTCCAAGCGTTTCGTTCCGCCGGGCTAGCGGTTCGTAGCAACGGGCCGGCGATGCGGTCCAGCGAACGCAATTCGGTGGAGTCACTGCTCTGGGGATGGCTTGCGATCCGGGAGCCCAGGGCCGCGAGGCGCGGCCAGTGGGGGGCCCGGTCCGCAGGCCTATCCAAGTAGAGGTAATCCTTGGCCAGCTTGGCCAGAGTCGCCTGGCTCGAGCGGTGACCGGGGTCCCGCTTCATTCGCTCGAGTTCTGTGTTGACCAAGGCCCGAATCGCCCGGTCTCGCGGTCGAAAGCCAAGCCGGTAGTAGAACCACCAGGCTCCCGACTCGATGCCTTCCTCGTTCCCGTCACCGAGTTGGTAGGGCTCGAGAGTGAATGAGGTGGCGCCGAAAATGCGATGCAGCATGGCGATAGTCCGGCCGAGGACCAGCGCCGCCTCTTGTCCGCGGAAAGTGGTGAACATGTTGAACGCGAGATCGACGCATTTCCACAGGGCATCGGACTGGATGTAGCCGATTGGGACTCCGTTGCGGAGGGTGAGATAGCCGTAGGCGGTACGAAGGAGAGGTCGCCGTTCAGGGACAAGGCCAATCATCGCCCAAGCCAACCCGCCACTGTCATTGATAAGCCGAACATCGTCAGGGTCGCCATAGGCGAAGGTGTCAAGGTCGCGACCGCGCGTCACCATGGCATCGCGCGCCAGGTCGATCAGAGACGATCCCTCCTTCTGGGAAACCATCCGAGTTGATTGGGGCGGCCTCTCGATCTCGTCCCACAAGTCGGGTCGGGTTTTCTGCGGGGCTTCGGTCCGGAAGTAAACCTTGGGCACCGGTATGCATGCTTTAGTCCGAGAGGGCGTCGTGGTGCCGGCCTTGAGAATCAGCGGAACACCGATCGAGTCGTAGAACCTTTCTCTTGTGAAGTCGTCACCTGGCAAACTCTCCACAGCCTTGACGAAAAAGGCGGCATCCGTGCCCCTTCCGGCCAAACGAGCAAGAGCTTCACTAGGCGGTGGCTTGAGCGCTCGCAGCCAGATGGCTTCCACCGGCCTGACCAGTAGGGGCAGGGCTGCCGCCAACGGTTCTTGGTCTTCGATCTCGTCCCAGTCGATGACAAGCTGACGGGGCCACCGGGCGGTTATCCAGCGCGCAGTAGGCCAGAAGAAGCGGTAATGGATGTCCGTACCGGCGATGCCGGAGTCAGCCAGGCGTTCTCGCAGGGAGCGGAGGTCGGAGCGACGGGCGAAGCTGGTGAGCAGGCTGGTAACGGCCGTCAGCACCTCTTGGTCATCGGGATTGGCTCGCAAAAAGCAAAGGTGCTCGTGGAACCGCAACACCTGGTCGTCGTTTCTCAGCTGGACGCGGCGAAGCTGGTTGAGGAGGTCAACCTTTCGGGCTGAGGCGCCCCGCCCGTAATCGAAGCGCGTCGCTTCCAGCCCTACCAGCAGGCGACCCGGCGTCACGGCAGGGGGTCGGAAGCGGTCACGGGTCAGGTTTAGCTCAAGGCGGTGGCTGGCGCGGTTCTGTTTGGTCCGAACTACTCCCTCGGTCGGGCGTGATTACGCTCGAATCGACCCACCAGAACATAAGAGGAGAAGAAGATGGCACGAAGAAGTCTGATTCTCATCGGCCTCGTTTGGATGCTGATCCTGGCGGCGTGCGGTGACGGGGGAGGGGCTGCCACCACCGGGGCCGTCACCACAGGAGTGGAGACCACAAGCCCTGCGACCACCGGGGCTGCTACTACCGCCCCCGCCTCCACCACGGCCGCCGGAGGCGAAGACACTCCGATCAAGATCGGGATCATTGCCGACCTCACCGGGCCCTTCACCACCTACGGCAATAGCCTGGCAAGAAGCGCCCAACTCGCCATCAACGAAGTCAACGAAGCGGGCGGGATCGCCGGGCGCCAGGTGGAGGTGATCGTCGAAGACATCCAGACCGATGTCGCCGCCACCGTCGACAAGGCCCGCAAGCTGGTGCAAAGCGACAACGTCGATCTGGTCATGGGTCCGATCGGCTCCGACGCCAACGACGCCGCCTACGCCGAGGTGGTCGAAGGAGGAGGCAAGCTCCTCTTCTACACCGAGACATACGAAGGCGGGAAGTGCCACGAGCTCTACTTCTCCTTCGGGGCCGTCCCCGCTCAGCAGATCCGTCCGTTGATCCCCATCCTGCAGGAGGCTTACGGGACCAACGCCATGCTCTTCGGGGCTGACTACGTCTGGCCCCGGCGCAGCTTTGAGATCGCCAAGCCCATCATCGAGGAGAACGGTGGCACCGTGGTCTCCGAGCTCTACCTGCCGCTGATCGCCGAGGACTTCAGCGAGCTGGTGCAAGAGGTCCGCGAAACGCAGCCCGACTACATCTTCGCCCTCTACCCGGCCGTCTGGGGAGCTGCCTTGACCGCGCTCAACGACGCCGGGCTGCTCGGCACGGTGGGGATCGGCACCATCTTCCTCGGCGACCCAGATTTCGCCGGCATCGCCGATCTCGCCGAGGGCTCTTACACGGCCCTCCCGTTCTTCACCGCCGCCGACGCTCCCGGAGTACAGCCCTTCCTCGAGGCCTACGCGGCCGAGTTCGGCGAGGGCGAAATCCCCTCGGGTGGAGAAGGAGTGGGGGCTTACAACGCAGTGTGGCTCTACAAGCAAGCCGTTGAGCAGGCCGGTTCCACCGATCCCGCCGCGGTGGCGGAGGCGTTGGTCGGTCAGACCTTCGAGGGGCCCACCGGCAAGGTGGAGATGATGCCCTCCCACCACCTCAAGCAGACCATCAATCTCGTCCAGGCCCAGGGTGGCCAGTACGTGCTCGTGGACGCCTTCGAGGACATGGATCCCGAGGAGGACTGCTCGCTGTAGGCAACGGATCCTGTGCCGGATGAGAAAGCCGCCACCAAAGGCATCGACCGCGTCCCGGACTTCAGCGGGAAGACCCTCCGTCGCGCCGAGCTGATTCTGCTGGCGCTCTTGGTGGCGCTGCCGATTGCGACCGAGAATGCCTTCCTGGTCGATCGGATCGGTCGCTATCTGCTGCTGGCGGTCTTCGCCCTGTCGGTCGATCTCATCTGGGGATACGGGGGGATGTTCACCTTCGGTCAGGCCGCCTTTTTCGGCGGGGCGGGATATGCCGTGGGCATCCTCTCCACCCGGGAGGCCGGGATTCTTCCGCTCCCGCTGGGCGTGACCCTCGTCGCAGCCGTCATCGCCTCGGCCGTGCTCGCCTTGGGCATCTCCTACTTCACCATCGCCCGCCGCGGGGGCTTGCGGGGAGTGGAGTTTGCCGTTGTGACGCTGGCGGTTTCGGTGGCACTTGAGCGATTGGTCAACGCCGGGGGACAGGTGACCGGTGGTCAGAACGGGATCTTGATGGCCTATCGCCTGGGTCCGCTTCACCAGGGGCGCAACTTCTATCTCCTGGCGGGGGCGCTCCTCATCCTCACTTATCTCGGCCTCAAGCACTTCCTCCGCTCACGCCCAGGTTTGATATTCCGGGGGATCGGCCAAAACGAGGAGCGGGTCGAATTGCTCGGTTATGACGTGGCTCGGATCAAGCGATGGACCTTTGTGTTCTCGGGAGCCATCGCCGGCCTCGCCGGCAGCCTCTTTTATCTTCACGAAGGGATCGTCTCCCCGGCGGCGGTGGGGGTGGGTTCTTCCACCTTGGTGTTGCTGTGGGTGGTACTGGGCGGAAGGGGCACTCTGGTCGGCCCGATTGTCGGGGCCGTAGTTCTTTCCTATCTCACCGCACGCCTCTCCGGCACTCTGCTCGAGACCTGGCTGGTGGTGGTAGGGGTAATCCTGGTGGTGGTGATCGTTTTGATTCCGGCCGGGATCTTCGGATTTCTCAAGCGGGAGCGCACCTCGTGAGCGTGCTTTCTGTGAGCGGACTTGCGAAGACCTTTGCCGGCTTCAAGGCCGTCGACAATGTCGATCTGGAGTTGGAGCGAGGCGAAATGCTCGGCTTGATCGGCGCCAACGGCGCCGGCAAGAGCACGCTCCTACACCTTATATATGGACGCCTCCGGCCCGACCGCGGTTCGATCCGGTTCAACGGCACCGATGTCACTCTCCTCCCTGTCACCAACCGGGCCCGGATGGGGATGGGCCTGGTGTTCCAGATCATCTCGGTCTTCGATGGCCTCACTGTCGAGGAAAACCTGTTGCTCGGAGCCCTACCCAAGGGGCCCCTTCCGTTTCCTCCCCCAGCGAGCGAAGCGAGCGTTGGGGGAGGTGTGGCCGCAGGCGACGGAGAGGGTCAGGGTTCCACGGCGGTGGATCAAGGTGCGATCGAAAAGGTGATTGACCTCGTCGACCTGCGTGGGGTGCGAGCTCGCAGTGCCGGCAAACTCGGTCACGGCGAGAAGCAGCGGCTCGAGATCGGGATGGTCCTTCTCACCGGGCCCACACTTCTGCTGCTCGACGAACCCACCTCGGGCATGACCGAGCCAGAGAGCCGCCACACCGCCAGCTTGCTGCAAACCCTGCGCTCGGAAGGTGCGATCGAGGCGGCGATCGTGGTGGAGCACAACATCGAATTCATCCGGCTGGTGGCGGATCGAGTGACGGTGATGCACCGGGGATCGGTCCTAGCCGACGGCCCCATCGATCAGGTACAGGACGATCCCGCCGTCCAGGCTTCCTTCCTGGGGAGGTTGCATTGACTCCGTTGCTCGAAGTCGACAATCTCGCCACCGGCTACGGCCAGAGCAAAGTCCTGCGAGGGGTTTCATTCTCGGTGAAGCCGGGAGAAGTTGCCTGCATCATGGGCCGCAACGGCGCCGGCAAGACCACGCTCCTCCGGGCGTTGATGGGTGTCCTTGCCAAGACGGGATCGGTGCGGCTCGCGGGGGAGGACATCACCCACTGGGCGGGCCATCGGGTCAATGCGGCGGGGATGGTGTGGGTGCCGCAGGAGGACTCGGTCTTCTCGGGCTTGACAGTCCGCAATCACTTGACCATCGCCGTCCATGGCCGACGGGAGGAAGAGGAAGGCCTTGAGGCTGCGGGCGCTCTCTTCCCAGTGTTGGGAGAGCGACTGGAACAAGAGGCGCAAACCCTTTCCGGCGGCGAGCGCAAGATGCTGGCGTTGGCCCAAGCCCTGATCGTGAGGCCGAAGGTGGTGTTGATGGACGAACCCACCGAGGGGGTGGCACCGGTGGTGGTCGAACAACTCATCCCGGCGATCGCGGCCTCAACCAAAGAATCTGCGGTGGTGCTGGTCGAACAGAACATCGACACCGCTCTCGCCCTCGGCCAGAACGCTTATCTTCTCGAACAAGGATCGATCGCAGTGTCGGGAACGGTCCGTGACCTCCATGACCGCGGCGTTCTCGAGCAAAGGCTGGCGCTGTGATTCTCGGCTTTCTTCCCGTCGACTCCTTCAACGTGATCGTCCTGGCGGCGGTGTTCGTCCTGGTGGCTACCGGACTTCACTTCACGTTCGGGATGCTCAACGTCGTCAACCTGGTGCACGGAGAGTTGATCCTGATCGGTGCCTACACGACCCTTCAGGTGCAAAGGACGACCGGCAACGTGCTCCTCGGAATGGCCTTAGCGCCCCTCGCTGCCGGAATCGTCGGCGTGGCCATGGAGCGGGGCGTGTTGCGCTTCCTCTACGACCGACCCCTCGACTCGCTGCTGGCCACGTTCGGCCTCTCGGTCATCATTCGGCAGGTGGTGCAATTCGTCTTCTCGCCCAACCCCCAGATTGTGCGCAGTCCGATCGGGGGATCCTTCCTCCTCGGCGGCTTCAATATTCCCTGGTGGCGGCTGATCATCGTTCTCGTTACCTCGGTGTTACTGGTCGGGGTCATTCAGTTCCTGCAGCGAAGCCGCTTCGGTCTTCATGCCCGGGCCACCGTCGCCAACCCGCTGCTGGCCGAAACGATGGGCATCAATTCCGGAGCGATGCGAGCCGGGCTGTTCGCCTTGGGCTCCGCCATCGCCGGGCTGGCCGGGGCGATGCTGGCTCCGATCAGCACTCTCAACCCCCAGTTCGGCCTGCTCTTCCTGGTGAACTCGTTCTTGGTAGTGATCATCGGAGGCAAGGGATCGCTGCGAGGTCTGGTCGTGGCTGGCATTGTGCTGGGAGGCACGTTGGCCGCGTTGCAATTCGTGATGTCGACGGTGATGGCTCAGATCCTCATCCTCGCCATCGCCATCATCGGAGTCCGGGTGCGGCCACTCTTGGGACTGCTGCGGGAATGGCGCGGACGCCGACCGCTCGGATCGGCTGTCTGAGTCTCTAGAAGCCAGCCTGGGTGATCACGTTGCGCAGCGCCTCGACGATCTGGTCGGAGATGGCGTGCTCCATGAGATGGGGTGCGTCGACTCGGAGGTAGGTTCCGGGTGAGAACCGATCGACGAACGCCTCCTGCACTTCAAGGACGACCTCGTTGTACTCGGGGTCCTGGCCGAAGTCGTGGGCACCCCGGCCCTCGGGGATGGAGGAGAAGTAGGTCATCGGGATTGCTGGCTCCCGGCCGATGAATTCCTGGGAACGTTCGAGGACGGAGAAGCCACTGATCCGCTCCACGCTCCCTTCTTCCTGTTCCCGGAAGGCCTCGAGTCGGTTTTCGGGCGGGAAGAAGTGCTCGAGGGAGAGCTCTTCTGGGATCGGCGAGTCGAGCATCACGATGCCGACGACCTCCTCCGCGTAAAGGTTGGCGTAGAGATAAGCCAGGAGTCCTCCCAAGGAAGAGCCGAGCATGACATACGGGGGCTCGACTTCGGCCGCAGCCAGGAGGTTGCGGAGGTCGGTGATGGCGTCGTCCGGAGTCTGGACCGCGTCCACCGTCTCGCTGTGGCCGTTGTTGCGGCGGTCATAGAGACAGACCCGATACTCGTCCTGGAGCTCCCGTTGGAACCCGAGGCCGTCCAAATGGGGGTCGTACGACTGGTCGGGGTTGGCGCTGTGGAGGTAGACGATCGTCGGAGTACCGGTCCCCTCGCAGGTGATGAAGAGTTTGTGCCCTCCGACATCGAAGGTGCCCTCGATCGATCTCGTCGAGACTGCGGTAGTGGCGGTCGAGGTCGTCTCGGAGCTAGGACCGTTCGAGCATGCACTTGCCACCAGCGCTACCGATAGAAAAACGACCGCAGAGCGCGTCCATCTTCTCGCGTTTCGAGGCCGAACTGCCGCCACCTTCGGGAATGTAGCTCGGGGGTCCGAGGGGAAAGTGCTAGATCACCCTTCGCCGTTCGAGGTCGTCGATCTCGGCGTCCGATAGTCCGAGTTCGAGCAGTAACTCACGGGTGTCGGCACCCAACGCCGGAGGGGGCCGGCGAATCGAGCTCGGGGTATCCGAGAATTGAAAGGGCAGCCCCAGCCCCCTCGTGGCCAGACCGGTTTCAAGCTGCAGATCGACCACCATTTGTCGGGCGTTGGTCTGGGGACTGGCCAGTGCCTCCGCCACCGAGTTGATCGGTCCCACTGGAATGCCCACCTGGTCGAGCTTTTCGATCCAATGGGCCCTCGGCCGGGACGAGATGACGGTGGCGATTTCGTTGTCGATCGCCTCACGATTGCGAACCCGGTCCTGATTGCGGGTGAAGCGAGGATCGCTCGCCCATTCCGGTCGCCCCAGGACCGCGGCCAGCGCAGCGAACTGTCGGTCGTTTCCCACCGCCACCGCCACCTCGCCGTCGGCCGCCGGATAGGTCCGGTAGGGAACGATGTTGGGGTGACTGTTTCCATAGCGCCCGGCTTCCTCACCCGAGACGAGGTGGTTGGAAGCGACGTTGATCAGCATCTGCAGCCCGACATCGTGGAGGCTCACCTCGCAGCGCTGGCCGCGGCCGGTGCGAGCCCGCGCTTGCAAGGCTCCCAAGACGGCGATCGCCGCCGTCAACCCGGCACAAACGTCGACAATGGCGACGCCCAGTTTCATCGGAGATCCGTTTGCCTCGCCGGTGATGGCCATGAGCCCGGTCTCGGCCTGGAGGATGAAGTCGTAGCCGGGTTTGGAGGCCTTGGGG
The DNA here is from genome assembly GCA_025922945.1 of Acidimicrobiia bacterium. Lineage (GTDB taxonomy): Bacteria > Actinomycetota > Acidimicrobiia > Spongiisociales > ZC4RG35 > JACCTH01. The sequence goes on from JAICGW010000039.1 coordinate 14,606, forward strand.
CCGGTGGGGCCGTAACCGGTGATCGAACAGCGCACCACCTGGCCCGCATTGGTCTCGAACCAGTGGTCATCAAAGCCCCAGCTCTCCATCGTCCCCAGCTTGAAGTTGTCGATCACGACATCGGCGCCGATGATGAGGCGACGGAGCACGACGCGGCCTTCCTCACTCTTCAGGTCGAGAGTGAGGCTGCGCTTGTTGCGATTGACCGCCAGGTAATAAGCCGAGAAGGCGCCGACGAAGGGAGGACCCCAGGCGCGGGTGTCGTCACCGTGTCGGGGCTCTTCCACCTTGATGATGTCGGCTCCCATGTCGCCGAGAGTCATGGTGCAGAGCGGTCCGGCCAGCACCCTGGTCAGGTCGACGACCCGGATCCCGGCCAGCGGCCCCTGTTGGTTGCGTTGGTCGATCACCCCCGAAACATAGAAGCGACCGCGACGAGTGCGGCCTGGCGGGGCATCGCTTATCTTCTCAGCCCAGGCAACCTGGGCCTACCAAAGGAGCACCTCATGGCCCGATCCGATTCCCAGATCCTTTCGCAGATCAACGAACTCGTGAATGAAGAACATTCGCTGCGGGAGCGACACCAAGGCACGCGTCTCCACGAACAGGAGCAAGCCCGTCTCCAGGAGATCGAAGTCGAACTCGACCAGTGTTGGGATCTCCTCAACCAGCGCCGCGCCCTCCGGGAGTTCGGGGCCGACCCCAACTCAGCACAGGTTCGCGATGAGGAGACCGTCGAGCGCTACCAGCAATAGGTTCTGGGTGCTGTCCAAGTCGGTGATCGAGCGGAAAGGCGGTGCGCTAGTCCTTCGATCCTTATGATCGAAATATGGAAGCCCAGCCCTTCTTCAACACCATCGCCGGGTTGGCAGTGAGTCTCGCCGGTTTCGGAGCCTTGATTGCTTGGCTGCGGGAAGACCCCCAGTCCTGGGACGCGATCAACCTCTGGAGGCTGAAGACCATCGTCAGGCATGCTCTTACGCTCGCCTTCATCGCACTCAGCCTGGCGCCGGCCTATTCACTCTCCGGCTCGGTCGACACGACCATTCGTTGGGGCGCGATCGCCCTGATTCTCGCCGAGATCAACGACATGGTCCTCAATCGGCACCCCGATCCAGAAATCTGGAACGACCGCTTAGCTTGGCGGGTCAACATGGCTTTTGGGGTGTTCATGGCCCTCTTACAAGTCGCCAACCTCTTCTGGGCCAGCGTCGGCGTGCTCCAAATCGGTGCTCTCATGTGGCTCGCTTCACCGGCTGGCATCTTCTCCAACTTCGTGCGGGAGATTGGAGCCCGAAAGCAGGAGCTCCCGACCTCAACCGAGTGATCGATCGTGAGTACGGTCCAGGCGGTGATCAGGCGGGTCAACAGTGAGCGATAGCCCCAGCATCGAGTCGATGTGGCGAGACATGCTCACCAACCGCGAGAGCCCGCTTTACAAGAAGGGGCGGATCTTTAAGCACGTCCCCGGCGACCCCCGCTGTCGATTGTGCAAGATTCCCCTCGCCGGGATCGCCAGTCCGGTCCTCAAGCTGACCGGACGTCGGCCGGCCCGCTACAACCCCCACTTCTGCAACGCCTGCGAGGTCTGGTCGACCAATCACCCGGGCGGGGCGGTGATCGACCTCACGGTGCTTTTCGCCGACGTCAGGGGCTCCACCGCATTGGCCGAGGAGATGGGCCCGGTGGCCTTTGCCGAGCTCATGCAGCGGTTCTACCGGGTGAGCAACACTGTCTTCGCCGAGAGTGACGCTTTCATCGACACGCCGGTGGGAGATGAGGTGAGGGCGTTCTACTTCCCGGTTTTCACCCCCGGCCACGCCGGCGCCGCAATGCGCACCGCCCGCGAGCTCCTCCTCGATACCGGGCACGCCGAGGCCGACGGGCCCTGGGTGCCGGTCGGGATCGGGGTTCATACCGGCCAGGCGTTCGTGGGGACGGTGGGGATCGAGGGAACCGATGGCTACGACGTCACCGTCCTCGGCGATGTCGCCAACGTCACTTCACGGCTTGCTTCGCTCGCGCGCCGGGGGGAGATCCTGGCCAGCGAGGACACGTATCAGGCGGCTGGGATCGACCTCGGGGATCCCGAGCGCCGGACCGTCGAGCTTCGGGGACGGGCCGCATCCCTCGACGTTCGGGTGATCACCGTTTTACCGGTCAACGTCTAGAGCCTCTCCTGCATGGAAGGAAGTCAATGGAAACCTGGGATGCAATCAGAGCCCGCAGAAACGTACGCCAGTTCTCCGCGCGGCCGATAGAACCCGGAGATCTCGACCGGATCCTGGAGGCGGGACGACTGACCCCGTCGGCGAGCAATTGGCAGCCCTGGGATTTCGTCGTGGTGACCGACCCCGAGCGGCTAAAGGAACTGGCGGGAGTCTGGCGGGGCGCCTGGCATGTGGCCGACTCGCCCGCCGCGGTGGCGATCATCACCCCGCCGGTGGATCCCGAGCGCGAGACGATGCTTCATTTCGACGTGGGTCAGGTCGTGATGTCGTTGATGCTGGCCGCCGCTGACCTCGGTATCGGGGCCGGGCACGCACACGTCGATGATCAAGAGCTGGCGCGGAAGGTGCTCGGTTTCCCCGCTGATCGGCATTGTGCCCACCTGATTTCCTTCGGTTACCCCGCCGACCGACCTCTTCGGCCCCGAACCAAGGTGAACCGGCGGCCGTTCGATGAGCTCGTCCACCGCGACCGGTGGTAACGATCAGTCCGCGCTGACCTTCGCCAGGCCAGCACCTTTTCACGGCTGGTCGCCATGTTGTGCACGCCTGCGCGAACGGATGAACTTTCGGAACCTCGGCGTCGTCTCCGGTGTAAAGCATCTCGGAGGTGCCAATGCGACGATTGTTTCTCCTGACGGCCATCTTGGTTGTGGCCCTGGTCCCGGCGGTAGCCGGAGCGGGCGGTGGCGGGTCGATCTCGCTGTGCCCGGCCTTTTCATCGGGCACGACCATTTCCGTTCTCGACTCCTGCTTCAACGGGATCGCCCATACCGCACCTTTGAGCGAGACGCTTACGGTGAGCAACGACGGTGAGATCCCCCATACCCTGACCGCAGTCGATGGCTCCTTCGACACCGGGCAATTGGCGCCCGGCCAGACCGTCACGCTCAGCTTCGACCAAGCTGGGATCTATAAGGTTTTCTGCACCCTCCATGGATCGGTGGACGGGTCGGGCATGGCCGGTCTGCTCATCGTCGGCGAGCCGGATCCAGCATTTGTCGCCGCCCCGATCGATCCCGAGCAGATCAAATCCGACGTCAGCGCCGCGGTGGCCGATGGCAACCAATCGCTTGCCGTCACGGTGGCCGGACACGAAAGGCTCCTCACCGGGCTGATGGCGGGTCAGACCGAGCTGAGCCAGAAGCTTGACGGGCTTGCCGCCGCGGCGCCAGACCCCGGCTCGGGGACGCCGGTCGTGGTCTCGGTTCCCGAAGCAGAAGGTTTCACCCTGCTTGCTGTGGCGGCCGGACTTGGAGCTGGACTCGGATTGGCGGCCCTGCTCGCCGTCCTGCTGCGCCGGCGTTCCCCCGTCAACGCGCCGGCCCTCGCGGGATCGGGAACCAACACCTCGCGGGGCCCCTTGTCGGCACCGGGTCGCCTCGCTCCATAGACTTCCCGCCAGTCATGGCGGCGAACTACGTGATGGGGAAGCATGGCTGATCGTCCATTTCTCCCTCCGCGATGGTTCATCAGGTCGGCTTGGGTCGTCCATAAAGCGTTGGCCCGGTGGAGCGGCGGGCGGTTGGGGCTGGGGCCGCCCCAGGGGGATAAGTGGGGAACGCTACGCCTGAACACGGTGGGACGAAAGAGCGGAGAACCTCGATCGGTGCTCCTGGGCTACTACGAAGACGGCCCCAATCTGGTCACCCTGGCCATGAATGGCTGGGCCGCGCCGGAGCCGGCGTGGTGGCTCAACGTCCAAGCCCATCCCGACGCCACGGTCGAGCTCTCCGAGGGCACACGTCGGGTGCGGGCACGAGCGGCCCTGGGCGAGGAACGGGATCGGCTCTGGGCACGCATGCGCGAACACGAGAGCAACCTCGACGCCTACGCCGCGATGCGGCCGACCGAGACTGCCGTGGTCGTTTTCGAGCCGAGGAGCTGATTAGTAAGGAGCGAGGTCAGGTGCTCCTAGCTCCCTTCCAGGACTTGGCGGAGCTTCTTGGCGAAGGCGTCGGGCTCGCCCATCTGGCCGTACTCCCCGCCGAAGAACCCACCGTGGCCGCCCGGAAAGGTCACCAGCTCGGTCCCGAGTCGCTGGGCGATGATCACGGCCGCCCGGTAGGGAATGATGCCTTCCGACTCCTCTCCGGCGGCCACGACGACACGAGTAGCCGCTTGCCCCACGGCGTCGAGGTCGGGTTCGTAGCGCGAGCCACTGATCATGTTCTGGCTCATGAGCGGATCGGTGCGGGAGCCGTCGTCTTCGGTGGGCAGCCCGAACTGTGCCGGATCCGGGACTGGTTGCTTGGCAAAGTCTTCGGAAAACTCGCCCTGGTGGCTGGCCACGGCGATGAAGTGCGCCATGCCGGCGCCGAACCCGCTGCGCATATAGGTTTCATAGACCGCCCGCGACGCCGCTAATGCGTTTTCGCGGTCGGGGAGAACGGTGGAGATCGGCGGCTCGTGCGCCACCAGGGTGCGAACGTCTCCGGGGTACTTTGCTACCAGGGCCAAGGCATTGGTCGCCCCACCACTCGAGGCAAACATGTCGACTGGGCCACCAACTAGCTCGATGATCCGATGGAGATCTTCGGCGTGCTCCTCCGGAGTCGACGGCGCGGTCAGGTCGGGCTTCGTGCTCCGCTCTGACCCTCGCGGGTCGTAGGTGACGATCGTTCGATCGGGAAAATGGCTCGCCAGGGTTTCGAATCCGGCGGCGGCCATCGGCGAGCCGACGAGGAAGAGGATGGGTTCCTCGCTGCCTTCGCCGTCTCTGATGTCGTAGGTCAGGGTGGCGCCGGGAACTTCCAGCGTATGGGTTGTCATTTCGGTCGCATTCATGTCTGTCCTCTTGATTGGTCGGCGGTCACACGTCGCGAGCGGGGGCCTCGGCGAGGATGGCGTCGATCTGACCGAGCGCTTCCTTCATCCCCTCTTCCATGCCCATGGCGAGGACCTGTTCCATCGCCTCGGTGCTTGGAAAGCGGTTCTCGATCGTCATTCGGGTTTGTCCGCCGCCGATCGACTCGATCGTCACCCGCTCTTCGCCGGTTGGTAGTGCCTCGTTGGGTGTCCCGTCCTCGTTGGCGAAACCGTCTCGAAAAACCAACAGCCGCGGAGGATCGACCTCGACGATATCCCAGTAACCATGGGGCTGTTCGCCCTCGGGCCCGGTCATGTGGTACTCGACTCTCTTGCCGGGTGAGAGGTCGTGGGTCGTAAAGGTGGCCGGGTAGCTCGGTGGCCCCCACCAGCGCTCGAGCTGACGCGGATCTGCCCAAAGCTGCCACACCCGTTCAGGGGAGGCATCGAACTCGGCGGTGATAGTCATGGTCAGGGCCTTGGGATCCTTGCGGACGGCGGTAACGGTCATCGGTCAGCCTCCTCATTGGTCTCGTTGATGATCTGGCTCATGCGGTCGATCCGCATTCGCCACATGTCCTGGTAGCGGTCGAGCAGGTTCTGGGCCACGCGGATGGCTCCGACGTTGGTGTGAACGACCTTGCGACGCCCCCTGCGCCGTTTGGTGACGAGGCCGGCCCGCTCGAGTATGGCGACGTGCTTTTGCACGGCGGCAAAGCTCATCGAGTAGTGCTCGGCCAATTCGAGGACACCCTCCTGACCGTCGATCGCCCGCCGGACGATGTCACGACGGGTGGGGTCGGCCAGGGCGGCGAAGATGCGATCGTGGTCGAAGATCACCTGCATTAATACAACCATACGGTTGTATTAATGACCTTGTCAAGTCCAGCTATGGGGCGGGAAGCACCTCGATCTCGCCGTGCATGCCGTATGCGTAATGGCGGGGGAGGTGGCAGGCGAACTCGAAGCGTCCGGGCTCGGCGAATGTGAAGGTGGTGATCGCTCGCCCGTTGGGATCGACCGAAACCTCGCCCGGGATCGAGGCGTGCCTCGCTTCGCTGCCTTGGGCGTGTCGGCGGTGGACCTCGGGGCCTCCGGTGATGAACTCGTGGTGGATGGGATCGCCGTTGACCACCAGAAAGCGAACCCTGGTGCCCTCGGCGACGACGAGGCGTTCGGGAAGGAAACGGGAATGTTCGATGTCGATTTGGACGGTGACCTCGCCGGGGCCGAGGACGATTTCATCGCCCTCGGCGGAGGCGAACCGGTAGCCAACTGCGGTTACCAGCGCCGTCACCATCAACGCCACGACGAGAACGGCCCGAGGCCTGCTCGGCGCCTGCTCGGTCATGACAGCCGGCCGGTGACGAGCCCGGTGCCGCGACGGCGTCGGCTCAATCCCACCGCCACCACGACCAGCCCGGCGGCAACGCCGGCCACGATCGGCCATAAGGCCAGCTGGCCGGAGGCGACCGAGATCACTTCCGGGGTGGAGACACCGGTGTCAGCGAAGTCCGCTCTTTCACCGGCACTGGCGGAGACGGCGAGGTCGTAGTCGAGTTCGCCGGCGGGAGCATCGATGCTGAGATAGCTGAGCCACATCTCTTCGGGCACCCACTCCATCCCGACATCGGAGCGAAGGTCGTCGAGGAGGAA
>JAICGW010000040.1 GCA_025922945.1 Acidimicrobiia bacterium
CTGGGCCCGCCCTTCTTCGAGTGAGACTCCAGGGGCGAGATCGAGAAAGATCTGCGAGTCGAATTGCTCGGTGAAATTGTCGGCGAAGGTCTCAGAATCCACGAGCAATCCGGCGCCAATTCCGCGCGCGTCGAAGATCGCTGCCAGTTCCAGAGTCCGCTCCCCGGTGCGGGCGAACTCGACAGTGACGTGATCACCGATCGAGAGCCCCTCGGCCAAGCCACTCCGCATTCCGATCCGATCGCCGCTGATGGCGGCAATGTCGCCCCCAACGATCGTGAAGTTGACGAGCTGGGGTAGCAGCGAAGTGGGCCCTCCCAGGAGTGTCCGGGTCTCGTCCTGATAGAGAACCTGACCGTCGCGGACCGCAGCCAGTGAGGCCACCTCCGGCAAGGCCCCCAGGTCGGCGGCCAACTGGGGCGACAGGCGGCTCGCCCCGAATCCGGCGGGCGCCACCACTAGGTCGGCCTCGAAGCGGTCCCCGATCAGGCGGTCGGCGGTCGTCTTCAAGGAGTCTGCCAGCACCAGTGTTAGACCGACGAGCGCCAGACCCACCATGAGCGCAGACGCAGTGGCTGCGGTGCGCCGCGGCGACCGACCGGCATTGTCGACTGCCAGTCGTCCCGGCACCCCCAACCGCGTGAGGGGCCTGCCGGCACTGGCGGTGACCTGACGGGCGAAAACGGCGGCCAAGACGGCGACGCCGATGAAGACGATGCCGGCTCCGGATCCAACCAACACCAGGTTGGACACCGGCAGCTCGAAGCCCAGCAGCCCCACCGCCAGAAGCCCCACTCCGGCCAAGGTGATCAGGATGCCGACGATTCCTCGGCGCCTGGTGGTCATCGGCGACTCCGGAGCTAAGACCCGGCGGAGAGCGGCGATGGGATTGATGCGGCTCGCTCCCCGGGCGGGGAGGAGCGCTGAGCCGAGGGTGATGATGAGGCCGGTCGCCACCGCCACCAAAACCGTGCGTGGGGCCAGTTCGAATGGGGCGGCCGGCAGTGTTCCCCCAAATGCCAGCAAACTGCGAATTGCTCTCGCCAGGACCACGCCCAGACCGAGTCCCAAACCGGACGCCACCAGGCCAACGAGGGCGGCCTCCACCAGCACCAACTTGAGAACCTGACCACGGGACGCTCCAACCAGGCGGAGGGTTGCGAGCTCGTGGGTCCGTTGCGCAACGATGATCCGGAAGGTGTTTTGGATGAGAAAAGCGGCGACGAAGACAGTGACCCCGGCGAAGACCAATAAGAAGGTGTTCAGGAAACCGAGCGCCTCTTTGAAGGTGGCCAGCTGCTCTTCGGCTGCGCTTTGTGCCGTGACAGCTTCGACCCCCTGGGGGAGAACGGACTCGACTCGTTCGATCATGGCCTCCAGGGGCTGGTCCGTTTCGATCTCGATGGTTAGGACTTGGTTCTCGAGATCGAGCAATGCTTGAGCCGTCTCCAGTGTGACGTAAACCGAGACGGCTCCCCCAAAGGATTCGAAGCCCTCAATGGCGGCTGTTCCCGAGAGCCGCAGAGAGCGTGGCTCTCCGACGCCCGTGACCACGATCTCATCACCCGGTTCGAGGCCGGCGCGACTAGCGGTCGTGGGGTCGAGCGCGCCTTCACCGGGGCCAGGCCTCTCGCCGCTTCGGATCGAGAAAGCGTCCACGAGCTCGGGCCAGCTGACGACGAAAGTCGGCGAGGTGCCGTTGTTCAGGCTCTCCCCGCCAGCCGATACCTGGGCGAATCCGAAAATGCTCCCGCGGGCGGCGTCGATTCCGGGAAGCGACCCGATCTCATCGACCAGCTCGATGGGCAGCGGTGCTCCCTGGGTGAAAGCGAGGTCTTCATCGACCTCGGGTCGAACCTGGAGGTCGAAGCCGGAAAGCGTCGCCGAGAACAGATCGTCGAAGGCCTGATCGAGCGAATCGGTGAACATGTAGCTCGCCGCCACCAGTCCCACTCCCAACGCGATCGAAAGGGCTGTGAGGGCGAACCGCAAACGATGTCCGACTAGTCCCTTCCAGGCTGCGTTCCACACGCCTAAGCCTCAAGATGAAGTAATCGATCGATCACCCGATCGGTGCTGGGAGATGCCATCTCGTCGATCACTTGTCCGTCGGCCAGGAACACGATCCGGTCCGCTTGGGCGGCTGCGCTTGGATCGTGGGTCACCAAGACGATGGTCTGGGAGAAATCGTTCACCGCTTTTCGAAGGAAGTCGAGGAGCTGGGCCCCGGACCGGGAATCGAGATTGCCCGAAGGCTCGTCGGCAAAAATCAGGTCGGGCCGGGTGATCAATGCCCGGGCCGCGGCTACCCGTTGTTGCTGGCCGCCGGACAGCTGGCTCGGGCGGTGGGAGAGGCGGTCCCCCAGATGCAAAGTCGAGATAACAACATCGAGCCAGTCGCGATCCGGCTGGCGGCCGGCGATGGATAGGGGGAGGACGATGTTCTCGGCTGCGGTCAGCGTGGGGACGAGGTTGAACGCCTGAAAGACAAACCCGATTCGGTCGCGGCGGAGGCGGGTCAGTTCGTTGTCGTCGAGGGTGGCAAGGTCGATGTCTCCAATCATCACCCGACCCGATGTCACCTCGTCGAGTCCGGCTAGGCAATGGAGAAGGGTGGACTTACCCGAGCCCGAAGCCCCCATGATGGCGGTAAACCGCCCGCGATCGATCTCGAGCGATATCCCGTCGAGGGCCCGCACCGCAGCGGTGCCCTCTCCGTAGACCTTCACCACCTCGATGGCCCGCGCGGCTGGCGAGGCGGAAGAGGCCGGGCGCATAGAGCAGAGGAGGCTAGGGGCGAGCCGCCGTTATCCATGCCGTGGGGCCGAGACATGGGTTAAGGTCGAGAAGCGACCGTTGGTTCGGTCCCGAACTTGGAGGTGATCATGGACAGACGTGAGTTCCTTGGCTCAGCCGGGAAAGGCGTCCTTGGAGCGGCGGCCGTCGGCCTCGCTGCTTGTAATCAGGCAACCGATGCGGGGGCGACGACACTGGCAGCTGAGGCGGCCGGGGACAACAGCCTTCCCCAAGTCGAGTGGCAAATGGCGACCAGTTGGCCGGCAGCCCTCGACACCATTTTTGGTGGGGCGACTTACTTCGCCGAGAGAGTGTCGGCGCTTTCGGGGGGACGATTCGTCGTCGACCCTCGCGAGGGCGGCGAGCTCGTTCCGGCCCTCGAGGTCTTGCAGTCGGTGCAGTCCGGCGGAGTGCAGTCGGGCCACACAGCCTCGTACTACTACACCGGCTTGAGCCCGGTTACCGCCTTCGGAACTGCTCTTCCTTTCGGATTGACCTACCGCGAGCAGAACGCCTGGTTGTACGCGGGTGGCGGCCTCGAGCAAATGCAGGAGTATTACGCCGCAACCTTCAACACGATCCAGTTTCCGGCCGGCAACACCGGTGCGCAGATGGGCGGCTGGTTCAACAAGGAAATCAACAGCGTTGCCGACCTCCAGGGTTTGCGATTTCGTACCGCCGGCCTCAATGCGCAGATGTTGGCCAAGCTCGGGGTTCAGGTGCAGACCCTTCCTGGCGCTGAGATCTTCCAGGCCCTGCAAACCGGTGCGGTCGATGCGGCCGAATGGGTTGGTCCCTACGACGACCAGAAGCTCGACTTCCATACTGTTGCCCAGTTCTATTACTACCCGGGGTTTTGGGAACCAGCGCCGACCCTCGAGGTGCAGATCGGGCTCGATGAGTGGAACGAGCTTCCCTCGCTCTATCAGGACATCGTTCGGTCGGCGGCGAAGGAAGCCAACATGAACATGATGAATCAGTACGACTTTCTGAATCCGGGGGCCCTCACGGAGATGCTGGAGAGCGGCGACGTCGAGTTGCTCCCATTCCCCGATGACGTGATGGAGGCGGCCCAGGAAGCAGCCTTCGAGCTCTACGACGAACTTGGCGCCCAGACGCCCGAATTCGCCGAGATCTTTGAGGGCTGGAACAGCTTCCGTCAGACCACCCATGAGTGGTTCGGCGTGGCCGAGCGGGCTTTCCTTACCTTCGCCACCCAGCCTCCGGCCTAGCTGCAGGGCGAGAGTCCGGGCGAAAGCCCGGACTCTTTTTTCTACGTCAGACCGGCTTTCTCCACCAGCCACAACACGGTCTGGGGGAAGAAAGCCACAATCACCAACGCCACCGCTTGCAAGGCCAAGAACGGCAACGCTCCGCGATGGATATCAGATGTGCGCACCTCGGGTGGCGCCACGCTCTGCAGATAGAAGAGCGAGAACCCAACCGGCGGCGAGATAAAAGCCATGTTGAGGTTGATGGCCATCATCACCGAAAACCAGATCAAGTCGATGCCTAACGCTTGAGCGGCGGGAACGAAAAGCGGCAACACGATGAAGCTGATCTCGAGGAACTCGAGGTTGATCCCGAGCAAAAAGACCACGATATTGGCGACAATGACGAAGCCGATAACTCCGCCGGGGATGTCCGTCAGCCACTCTGTTATCAGCCTCTGACCTCCGAGCCGGTCGAAGACCAGCCCGAAGAAGGTGGAAGCGAGCAAGATCTGGAGAACGAGACCGGTAATGTTGGCCGTGGTGCGAGCGGCGGCCTTGATCATCTGCCAGTTGAATGAGCGGTTGGCGACGGCGAGAAGGCACGCACCAATGGCTCCGACGGAACCGGCCTCGGTGGGGGTGGCGATCCCAAAGAAGATGCTGCCCAAGACCGCCAGGATCAAGAGGATCGATGGGACGACCGCCACCAGAGCCTCCCGAAACAGCGCCCAGCCGTGGATCGTGCGCGCTTCAATGGGAAGAGCAGGAGCGAGGTTGGGCCGAAGCTGGGCAATGATCAAGACGTAGAGGGCGTAGAGACCGGCCAGGATCACACCCGGGATCAGGGCTCCGGCAAACAGTTCCCCCACTGAGACGTTCGGCATCTGGCTCGATATCACGATCAGTACCAGGCTGGGGGGAATCAACTGGGCAAGAGTTCCCGAGGCGGTGATGATCCCGGTCGCCAGACGGTGGTCGTATTTGTAACGCAGCATCACCGGCAGCGAGAGGATCCCCATCACGATCACCGTCGCCGCCACGACTCCAGTTGCGGCCGCCAACAGGGTCCCCACTATCACCACCGCCAGGGCAAGTCCTCCGCGTAGCGGTCCCATCAAAAGGCCGATCGTGGTCAGCAGTCGCTCTGCCAGCCCCGACTTTTCGAACACCGCCCCCATGAAGACGAAAAACGGAATTGCCACCAGGACGAAGTTGGCGAGACCATCGGAGAACCATCGGTTGAAGAGCAAGTTGAGGTTGGCTAGGGGGAACACGTCGAGGAGGATTCCCAGAATTGAGAAGACGATGGCAGTGCCGGCGAACGAGAAGGCAACGGTGTAGCCGGCGAGTAGCAAGCCCAAGAAGATGACGAACATCAAGATCGCCAGCCATTCGAGACTCACGGGAACTTGACCCTCATTCAGTCATTCGATCCGCAAGGGCTCTTCGTGTTCTTCGATCTCGACCAGTTCCTCGTGTCCGCGGAGGATGATGATGAGCTTGACAACTTCTGCCAGGGCCTGGAGGAGAAGGATGGCCATAATCACCGCGATCAGGGTCTTGATCGGGTAGTAGGGCAGCCCCCCTTCCGGTGAGGTCTCGCGGGCCCGCCATGACGAGCGGGCAGCGGGATAGGAGATATAGATGCCAAGCAGGGCGAAGGGAATCAGTCCCACGAAGTGACCAATGAGATCAATCCAGGCTTTGCGATGCAGACTCTGCTTTGTGTATATGAAGTCCACGCGCACGTTGATCTGGTGTTTGAGGACATAGGGCAGAGCGAGCAAGAAGATCAGCCCGTACACGTACCATTGAGCTTCGATCACTTCGTTAGTGGTGAGACGCGCTCCAACCAGCTCTCCCACATAACGCAAAATGACATTGCTGAAGCCAATGATCACCAGGAAGGGGACCAGATACTGCGCGGCAATACCGAGCCACTCGGATAATCGATCCATCGCCCGTTGATAGGCCTGAGCGGCTCGAAGCAGGGGCCCGATCGGTCGATCCGTCCCTGGGCTATTGGCGGTAGTAGTCAACCCCTCCTTTCGGCCGGTCGCCGAGCATAACGATCACAATGGCGGGGAGTCGGTGACGAATGAGTGCTGTCTCCACGCTTCATATATCGCGATGGCCGCCGCATTGGCGAGGTTGAGGCTCCGCACTCCCGGCTGCATGGGAATGTGGATCACTTCGGTGACGAACGTGGCGCGCAGAACTTCGTCGGGAAGGCCAACCGATTCGGGACCGAGGAGCAGGCTGTCGTCGTTCTCATATTCGACATCTGTAAACCGCTTCTCACCTTTGTTGGAGAGGGCGAAAACCCTGCTGGGCTGAGCGGCTTCGAGCCAGGCGCTGAGATCTTTGTGGACGACTACGACGGCTCGATCGCGATAATCCATTCCTGCCCGACGCAGCTTCTGGTCGTCGAGAGTGAATCCGAGCGGCTCGATGAGATGAAGGCGGCATCCGACGTTGGCCGCCAGCCGCATACAGGCCCCGGTGTTGGGGGCGATCTCCGGTCGATAGAGAACCAGATTGAACAGGCGGCGCCTTCAGCCGGCGAGCAGACGCAGGGCTACCGCCTCCGCAAGGATCGATTTCTCCAAATCGCCGAGATGCTGGCTTTCGTTGGGGCCGTGGAAAGCAGAAGTGGGATCTCCGGCACCGATGAGGATCACGGGTGCATCGGGCATTTGGGCCGAGAAGGCAGCAACGAAGGGAATCGAACCCCCTGACCCCATTTCGACCGGGGGAGTTCCCCAAACAGTTTCCATCGCTTCTCGGAATGCGGCGAAGGCTGGGGCGTCGGTGGCCAAGGCGAAAGCATCGCCGAATCCGTCGGATCGAACGGTCAGCTCCGCTCCCCAGGGGACGTTGGCCTCCAGATGGCGACGCAAAGCCTCTTCGGCCGCCTTGCCGTCCTGTCCCGGAGCCAGACGCATCGACACCTTGGCGGCCGCCACGGGCACTAGCTGATTGATTGCCTCCGAGATCCGGGGAGCATCGATCGCCAGCACGGAGATGGCAGGCTTCGACCACATCCGGCTGGTCCATCCCCCATCGCCGATCGACTTCAATCCGACCACCGATCCTGCCTGCTGCCTCACTTCCTCTTCGGTGAGGTCGAGAGGGTCGCTCTCATAGGAGACGAGCCCGGTAACCGCGACATTGCCCCCCTCGTCATGAAGCGTTGCTAACAATCGACAGAGGGTGGTGATGGCGTCGGGGAAGGCCCCGCCGAACTGTCCGGAGTGCACGGCTGAGCCCAGGGTTCGGACTTCGACGACGCAGGCGGTGATCCCGCGCAAGGAGGTAGTGATCGCCGGCACCCCCACCCGCCAGGTGCCGGCGTCGGCGATCACGATCACGTCCGAGCGCAGCTGGTCCGAGTATTTCTGGAGAAAGTCCTCGAGGTGGCTCGATCCCACCTCCTCTTCTCCCTCAAAGAAGAACTTCACCCCCACCGGCGGTTTCCCACCGAAGGCTCGCAGCATCCCCAGGTGCATGATGACCCCGGATTTGTCGTCCGACGATCCCCGGCCGTAGAGCCGGCCATTGCGTTCGAACGGGTCGAACGGTCCCGTTTGCCACTCCTCGGCCGGTCCCGGGGGCTGGACATCGTGGTGGGCATACAAAAGGACCGTGGGGGTACCCGGGGGACCGGCGACCTCTCCGTACACGGCGGGATGCGCTCCCTCGAGTTCAAGCAGCTCGACCCGGTCGGCCCCGGCCTCCTCGAGCAGGCGGGCCACCGCTTCGGCCGAGCGCCGTACTTCGGCTGCCGGGTAGGAAGTAGCGCTGACCGAAGGAATTCGGACCAGATCGGCGAGGGTTTCCTTCATCTTCGAGAAGTCATCGGCGACAACTTGGCGAAGGTCTTCGTGCATGGCGACGAGGCTAACGCTCGGTGGGCAGCTGTTGGCCCACAGCGAAATCCAAGAGCTCGTCGAAAGTGAGAGCAAGTCCGCGTCCGAAGGCCACCTCGAATTCTTCTTTGGAGAGACGCCCCATGACCGCCATCCGCTGACGCTCGAAGACCTTTTGCTCATGAGGTAGTCGCTTCCTGCCTCGGAGCAGCTGTTCAGACCCACCGAGCAGCACTGCCGCCTTCTCGGCGGAGCCAGCCGCTAACTCGAAACCCGCGACCTCCACAAACACTGTCACCATGACCACCGCGATCGAGCGATAGTCAGCCAGTTTCCTGAACTCGGCGCCCCACGTCTTCTTGATTTTGGCCAGGGCACCCTCCGGGTCGCCTTTCCTACCCATCACCAGCGCCGCCACGACGTCCTGTCGGCCGGGAGCACTCGGGATACGGCCCAACTCAGAAAGGCGCCTGGAATAGTCGCTGGCTCGGTCCAGATCGTCCACGAACGATGCCTCGAAGAATGCGGCGGTGAGGACATTGCCCAGCATCTCCATCGACCCCGTCTTCTCCGCAAATTGCACAGCGGCGTCGAGCAGGCGGCCTCCCTTTTCGACGTCTCCGGTGGCGTTGGCGAGAGATGCCAGCTCCTGGGAGGCGAACGCCATGCTTTGTAGGTCGTCACGGGTTTCGGCGTCAGCGAGCTCCTCGGTGACTAGCTCGGCACCGGTCTCGTAGTCGCCCATTCGAATGGCGGCCAGGGCGAGGTTGTGGATGGCGGCGCTTGTGAGATCGGGGCGATCTCCCTTCCGCAGGCTCGCCAGAGCTAATTCGAGATGACCGCGGCCCTCTTCCAGGTCGCCATGTAGTAGCGCCATCGTGCCGGCACCCAACTGGGCTAGCCCCCAAGAAGCCTGGTTGGCAGGTTCCATCCCGACAGTTTGGGCAAGCCATACGCGACCCTCCTCGGAATGATGGCGGATCATCCAGAAGCGGTAAAGGGTTCCGGCTAAACCCTGAGCCAGGTCGGCGCGCCCGGCGTCGATCGACCAACGCAGCGCTTGACGGAGGTTGTCGTGGTCGATTTCAAGCCGCTCCTGCCAAATGATCTCATCGAGGCCGCGGACGTGGGGTAGAGCAGTCTCGGCAAAATCTCGGAAATACAAAGCGTGCGCTTCTCGGACGACTTCGGTGTCTCCCCCGGCGAGCCGTTCCCGCCCATATTGCCGAAGCGTCTCCAGCATCCGATAACGGACTCCGTCGTGACCATCGGCCGCGACGACCAGTGACTTGTCCACCAGGTGGGAAAGCAGGTCGAGAACCCGATGAGCCTCGAGGGGTGGGCTGGCGCACACGGCTTCGGCTGCCTCAAGAGTGAAGCCCCCCTGGAAGACCGAAAGACGATCGAAAAGCAACTTCTCCTGCTCCTCCAGCAGGTCATAACTCCAGTCGATCGCAGCCTGCAATGTCTGTTGACGGGGGAGTGCGGTACGGCTCCCTCCTGTGAGTAAACGGAAGCGATCGTCGAGCCGGCTGGCAATCTGCTCAGGGGAAAGTATCCGCAGGCGCGCTGCGGCTAATTCGATGGCGAGCGGCATTCCATCAAGGCGATGGCAAAGCGATGCCACCGCCCGAGCGTTGTCGGACGTGATCCGGAAGCCGGAGCGGACGGCCTCAGCCCTGGCGGTGAATAGGCGCACGGCATCGAACCGAGACATGACTTCGGCAGGCTCGTCCATGTCGGGAAAGCCCATTGAGCGCAGGTGATAAGGAACCTCGCCCGCGATCCCCAGCATCTCGCGACTCGTGGCGAGGATCCGTATTTGCGGTGCCGCGGCGAGCAGTCGCTGGACAATCCATGCTGAGGGATCGAGGAGATGTTCGCAATTGTCGAGGATCAAGAGCAATTCGAGGGAACGCAGATGATCGAACAGCAAATCCTCCAGCGCTTGACCTGATTGCTCCCGAACCCCGAGGGTGGTTGCTATGGCCCGGGCGACGCCATCGGACTCGGAGACGGGCGCCAACTCGACAAACCAAACGCCGTCGCGAAACGCATCAAGCAACGAAGTTGCTGCCTGGAGGGCAAGGCGGGTCTTGCCCGAGCCACCCACCCCGGTCACGGTTACGAGACGTGATCCAGAGACGAGCTTGATCGCTTCTTCGAGCTCTTGATCCCGACCGACGAAGCTCGTCGGCTGCAAAGGCAGGTTGTTGGCGGTAGCGAGCGATCGTCGGAGCTCGCCGACGGATTCCAGCCGGGCATGGACCGCCTCAAAGACTCGCTCGGTGACGGAAAGATCACGGAGTCGGTGTGTGCCTCGATTTCTGAAGCTGACCTCCGGCGGGGGCTCATCCTTTACCAGACCATGGATTGCCTCGGTGAGCAGCACCTGTCCACCCGAGGACAGGGTTAACAGCCGGGCCGCCCGGTTGAGGGCAGGGCCGAAATAGTCGCCGTTGCGCTCAGATGCCACACCTGAGTGAAGCGCCATCCTCACCCTGAGACTCAAGTCGCCGGGCCACTTCTGAGCGGCAACGGCAAGCTGGGCGTCGATGGCCGCGGCCAGGCCCTCGGCCGGTCGGTGAAACGCAGCGGCGAAGGAGTCGCCTGCGGTCGAGAACACATGGCCACCATGCGCCTCCACAGATTGGCGCACGAGCTGGTCGTGGATCTCGACAGCCTGAGCCATCTCCTGGGGGTGTGAATCCCAAAGGCGCGTCGACCCTTCGATGTCGGTAAAGAGGAACGTGACCGTTCCCGTCGGAGCCGAGGTCATTCCTTTGACATTCTGGCGTTGCGGATCGAGCCGGGGTCCTCCATTTGGCTAGGGTCGAAAGGTGGATTTTGCCTTCTCTCCGCGGGTCGAGGAGCTGCGCTCCGAACTCACGAATTTCATGGACGAGAAGGTCTTTCCGGCCGAGGCCACTTATCGCCTCCAGATGGAGGAGAGCGGAGACCCCAACTTTTTCCCCCCGATCATCGACGATCTCAAGAAAGAGGCCCGTTCCCGCGGATTATGGAACCTATTTCTGCCGGACGAGAGCGGGCTATCGGTCTCCGAGTACGCCCCGCTGGCCGAGATCACCGGTTGGAGCCCGCATCTAGCTCCGGAGGCGCTCAACTGTTCGGCTCCCGACACGGGGAACATGGAGATCCTCCACATGTTCGGTACTCCCGCGCAGAAGGAGCAGTGGCTCGCTCCGCTCCTCGCCGGTGAGATCCGGTCGTGCTTTTCGATGACCGAACCGGATGTGGCCTCTTCCGATGCCACCAACATCCGCACCCGGATCGAGCGAAATGGCACCGATTACGTGATCACTGGCCGCAAATGGTTCTCGTCCGGGGCCGCCTCGCCGAGATGCAAGGTGGCGATCGTGATGGGGGTGACGAATCCGGACGCCGATCCCCACCATCGCCAGAGCATGGTTCTCGTGCCGTTTGACACGCCGGGCGTGGTGGTCGAGCGCCAGCCGACCGTCTTCGGCTATCACGACCGGGGCGCTCATCCCGTGGTTCTCTACGACGGGGTCAGGGTCCCGGCCAGCAACCTGCTTGGCGAGGAGGGCGGGGGGTTTGCCATCGCTCAGGCCCGCCTTGGGCCAGGCCGAATTCATCACTGCATGCGCGCCATGGGAGCGGCCGAAAGGTGTCTGGAGATGATGTGCCGGCGGGCCAAAGGAAGGGTGGCCTTCGGAAAAACGATTGCCGAGCAAGGCGTCGTGCAGGAGTGGATCGCCGATGCGCGTATTCGCATCGAACAGGCGCGCCTATTGATATTGAAAACCGCCTGGCTGATAGATCGATTTGGGGTAAAAGGCGCTCGCACCGAAATCGCCGCCATCAAGGTCGTGGCGCCCGAAGCTCTTACCTTTGTCGCCGATCGGGCCATGCAGACCTTTGGCGCCGCCGGCTTTACCGACGATTTCCCCCTCGCCGAGCTGTGGTCGATGGGGCGCTGGCTACAGATCGCAGATGGGCCGGACGAGGTCCATCGCCGATCCGTCGCCCGGGCCGAATTGGGCCGTTTTGAACCGGGTTTTATTGGGTAAGAAAGCCGGGAACGAAATCGACTTGACAGGCGTTTTAGGTTGCCTACGAGATAGCTAATACATGACTGCTAGCCCCATGACCATCGAAACCGAGATCGTCTCCTGGCGAGACGACGCCGCCTGCATCGATTCCAAGATCGACTTCTTCCCCAATCCGGAAGACGTGGCGGCGATCAGTGCCGCCAAAGAGATCTGCTCGACGTGCCCGGTGGCCGATGAGTGCCTCACTTACGCCATCGAGACTCGGCAGAGCGAGGGCATCTGGGGCGGTCACACCCCCAAGGAGCGGGTGAAGATCCGGCGCAAATGGTCCGAGCAGGTTCGGAGAGCTAGCTAGCCGTTTCTTGCTCTCACCGTCACTGGTGATAAAACAGAGCATGCTCGACGTCGACGAACTGCGGAATGAGTTCCCGGCCTTCTCCGGGCCCCAGATTTTTCTCGACGGACCAGCTGGGACGCAGACCCCGCGAAGGGTGATCGACGCCGTGTCACACGCCATGGCTACATCGATGTCAAATGTCGGCGGTGAATTCCCGAGCTCTTATCGCTCTTCCGACTTGACGAACAAGGCTCGTCAAGCGGGAGCCGATCTCACCGGTGGCGCCCCGGAGGAGATCGTCTTCGGAGCCAATATGACTTCTCTCACCTTCGCTCTCAGTCGTGCCCTGGCCGAAGAGTGGGAAAAAGGGGATCGCATCGTCCTTTCCGCCCTCGATCATGACGCCAACGTCACTCCCTGGGTGCTGGCAGCTCGCTCTCGCGGGGTGGAGGTCGCGTTCGCCGAACTAGGTGCCGATGCGTCCCTCGACCTCGATCACCTCGACTCCATCATCGATGAGCGCACCCGACTGGTCGCCGTCACCGGTTGCTCGAATGCCTTTGGAACGCTGATCGATATATCGCGGGTGGCTGCCAGCGCCGCCCGGGTGGGAGCACTCAGCTACGTCGATGCGGTTCACCTGGCGCCCCATCGCTATCTCGACGTGGAGGCGCTTGGTTGCGACTTCCTCGTTTGCTCGTCCTACAAGTTCTTCGGACCCCATCTGGGCATCCTTTGGGGGAGACGCTCCCACCTCTCGGGTTTGCCCGCTTTCAAGGTTCGACCTGCCCCCGATGTAGCGCCAGGACGTTGGGAGACCGGAACGCCGCCCTTCGAGCTGCTGGCGGGATTCCTCGCCGCAGTGGACTATCTCGCCTCTCTGGGTTGGGGAGGCGACCGTCGCGGGGCGCTCGAATCCGCCTTCCGCGAGATCGGCGAGCAAGAGTCGCTACTGGGCGAGCGCTTTCTCGCCGGGCTGGGGGACAACGTGAAATTGATTGGGCCTCCGACCATGGCCGGGAGGGTTTCCACCTTCGCAGTCGACGTCGCCGGGGTTCCGGCTCCCGAGGTCGCCAAGCGCCTGGGTGAACTCGGGATCGCCACCTGGGCCGGTCACTATTACGCCGTCGAACCCATGCGGCGGCTCGGCTTCCTCGACCGGGGTGGGCTGGTGCGGATCGGGTTCCTCCATATCAACACCTCTTCGGAGGTAGATGCGGTCCTCGATGGGTTGGCCCAAATCGCGGGTGCGGCATGACCGACTACGGGTTTGCCACCAGGGCGATTCACGCCGGCCAGCGTCCCGATCCCGAGACGGGTGCCCGGGCGATGCCCATCTACGCCTCCACCTCCTTCGTTTTCGAGGACGCCCAGACGGCAGCCGACCTTTTCGCCCTCCAAACCTTTGGAAACATCTACACCCGGATCGGCAACCCCACCAACGCCGCCTTCGAAGAGCGCATGGCCTCCCTCGAAGGCGGCCTGGGAGCACTGGCGACGAGTTCGGGGCAGGCTGCGCAGCTGATCTCGATCCTCACCCTCTGTCAGAAGGGAGACGAGATCGTGGCGGCGCGAAATCTCTATGGCGGAACGTACACGCAGTTCGATGTCACCCTTCGCCGGATGGGCATCGATGTTCATTTCGTCGACCCCTCCCCGGCTGCCTTTGCGGAAGCCATCACCGAGAAGACCAAGTTGCTGTATGGGGAGACCATCGGGAACCCTCGGGCCGAGGTCTTCGATATCGAGGGGGTTGCCGGTGTGGCCCATGAGCACGGCCTCCCGCTCGTAATCGACAACACATTTGCCACTCCTTTCCTGTGTCGCCCGATGGAATGGGGAGCTGACATCGTCGTCCACTCGGCAACCAAGTTTCTCGGCGGCCATGGCGTCGTGATCGCCGGGGTCATCGTCGAGTCAGGTCGCTTTCCCTGGGATAACGGCAACTTCCCGTTGCTGGTCGACCCCTCGCCGGCCTACCACGGGCTTCGCTTCTGGGACAACTTTCGTGAGTACGGCTATCTGATGAAGGCCCGCACCGAGCTGCTCCGTGACGTCGGCGCGGCGCTCTCTCCGTTCAACGCCTTCATGCTGTTGTTGGGCCTCGAGACCTTGCCACTACGAATGGAGCGGCACGTCGCCAATGCTCGGGCCGTGGCCGACCACCTGGGCCAGCACCCGGCGGTCGCCTGGGTGAGCTATCCCGCCGCGGACGATCCGCTGGTGCAGAAGTACGTCCCGGCTGGAGCCGGGGCGGTGTTTACGTTTGGTGTCAAGGGGGGATTCGAGGCGGGTCGCCAGTTCATCGAGAAGGTTGAGCTCGCTTCCCATCTCGCCAACGTCGGCGACGCCAAGACCCTCGTCATCCATCCCGCCTCGACCACCCATCAACAGGTCCCTCCGGAGGAGCGCCTCGCATCGGGAGTCGGCGACGACATGGTCCGGATCTCAGTCGGCATCGAGGATGTGGCCGACATCATCGCCGACCTCGACCAGGCCCTCGTCACGTGACCGTTGACGCCACACCCCGTGAGCGGCTAGAGATCCTCCGCAATTCACGCACGGTGGCTTTGGTGGGGGTGTCGCCCAACCCGCTCCGCTCTTCCAACTTCGTCGCTACCTATCTCACCCGTACGCCGTACACCGTGTGGCCGGTCAATCCCAACGCCGACGAGGTGCTGGGGAAGAAGTCCTATCCGTCGCTGTCTGAGCTTCCCGAAGCCCCCGACATCGTCGACTGCTTTCGCAGGGAGTCGGAGCTTCCAGACGTGGTGAAGGAGGCGATTGCGGTGGGGGCGAAAGTGGTTTGGTTCCAACTGGGTCTGCGGAACGAGGAGGCGGCCGAGATGGCTATCGAAGCCGGGTTGCAGGTGGTGCAGGACCGTTGCCTCAAGATCGAGCACGCTCGCTTTGCCGGGGGACTCCACCTGGCTGGGTTTGACACGGGGGTCATCTCCAGCAAGAGGCGGCGGCCGGTCTAGCACTAGGCCACGGTCCCGTTTCTCCCCCCACTTCCCTGACATGAAACGAATGGTCGAAGAATCTTCGATTAGGGCTTGACTCTTCCTCGACGTCAAAGTCGACAATCACCCCATGGCCAAGCTGGAAGACGATCTTCTCACCATCGGCGCCTTCGCCAAGCGCTCGCGGCTTTCGGCGCGAGCGTTGCGCATCTACGACGAATTGGGCCTGCTGCAACCGGTCAAAGTCGATTTCCAAACGGGCTATCGCTACTACCGGCCCGATCAGGTCGAGCGAGCTCGCCTGATCGGGCTGATGCGCCGATTGGAGATGCCACTCGAGAACATCGCCGAGCTGCTTGACCTCGACGGATCGGTGGCGGCCAAAAGCCTGGCCTCCTACTGGCAGGAGGTCGAGGCCGGCCATCGCGAGCGTCGCCAGCTAGTGCGCTACCTAGAGAAGTATCTGAGCCAAAAGGGAGACAAGATGTTCGAAGTCGAAGCAAGGTCTGTGCCGGAAATGCGGGTGATGTCGATCCAACGCAAAGTTCTGGTGGACTCGCTGCCCGAGTTCATTCAGCAAGCGACGCATAGCCTCATCGATCAGATCGAAGCCGGCGGAGGTTCCGTGACGGGCGCACTCTTCGTCGTGTACCACGGTGAGGTCAACAAGGACTCCGATGGCCCGGTCGAGGTGTGCGTGCCCTTCGCTGGATCCGTGGAGCCCATCGGCGAAGCGGCCGTTCGAGAGGAGCCAGCGCACGACGAGCTCTTCACTCGTATCACCAAGGCCCAAGTCGAGTTCCCGATGATTCTCGACGCATACGAGGCCGTGCACAAGCGCATCGCCGAGATTGGTCGGACACCGGCGGGATCGCCGCGCGAGGTGTACTTCGTCGACTGGGATGCAGTCGGCCCTACCGACCCGGCCTGCGACATCGCCTGGCCGGTGGAGAACTAAGCCGGGTTCGAACCCGCCTTCTTCATCTCCCTCTTCTGCTCGCGGAGAACGGCGATGTCGTCCCATTTGGAGACATCGGCGATGCTGGGCCAGTCGGCGGCCACTGACTCCCAACCCTCCGGTTGGATTCCCAGCCGCTTCGCCAATAAGCCCACGAAGATACGGGACTTGGCCTTCCCGAATCCGGGCAACGCCTCCAAGCGACGGAGCAGCTCCTGACCGGACGAAGCCGTTTCCCAGATCGAGTCCGCCGAACCGCCGTAGTTGTCGACCAACGCTTGGGAGAGGTCCTGGGTTCTCTTCGCCATGGAGGCTGGATAGCGATGAATGACGGGCGGTCCGCGGAAGACTTTCTCCAATTCTTCGGGAGGCGTCGCGGCGAGATCAGCGGCATCGAGGGGTCGTCCCAATCGATCGGACAGGAGCTTGGGACCGTAGAAGGCACGCTCCATCGGAAACTGCTGATCGAGCAGCATTCCGATTAAGAGCGCAAGGCCACTCGACGCCAAAAGCCGGTTGGCGTCCTCATCCTGAGTGAAAGGGAGCGATGTGGGTCGATCCACAAGGCCGACGCTAGCGGGCCCGGCGTCGCTCCCACCAGCGGGCGCCGCCGACGCCGCCGGCGATCAAGCCGGCCAGGGGAAGCGTGAGGGCAATGCCGTTTAGCCCTTCCTCATCGGCGATGCCGTAGCGGGCCAGCAACCCAAGCCCGGCGCAGGCACAGATGACCGTCAAGACCGGCCGCCACGAAGCGGGGTGGGGCCGGCGATCGGTATGGGGGCGCTCGTAGCGTCCGAATACGGCGAGGAACGGAAGCGTGACCAGAACCAGCGCCAGGAACCACAACGGGCGGGTGAGCCACCAGGCCCGAGTGTCGACCGGAATGCCGAGCCCAGGTCCTCCCAAGACCGCCAGCAGCCCGATGAGCCCAACCATCGCCGTCAGATGCCACAGATAAAGCGTCATGATGCGGCCGTTGACCAGGATCGTGGCGGCCCAGTTTCGCTCGCGGGCGAGAAAGCGCCGGGCCGATCCTTCCAGGGCGAGCAACAGCCCGGTCTGAAACACACCAAGGGCGACGAGCGTGACCTTGGGAGGCTGGCTGTTGGTCACCGCCGCGGTGTCGAGACCGACCATCGCCACGGGGTAGGGACCGAAGGCGACCAAGGCGGCGGTGGCAGCAATTCCCAGCAAGGCGATACCGATGCGGGCACCAGCGTTGCCGAGCTTGGCGTCCGCCCAGGCGTAACCGAGGCTGTGGATCGTTCCCCAGACCAACAGATAGTTCAGGTAGCCGAGATAGCTCAGACCCAGCCCCAGGCTGACAAGGTCGATAAGGCAGGCACCGACTGCGGTGAAAATGATGGAGACCCAGCCCCACTTCTCCCATGCCGCCAGAGAGATCGGGGCCAGGGCGACGATGGCTACGTAGGTCGCGAGAAACCACACCGGGACCAAGGCCGCCTGCGATCCCAACCGCACCAGCTCGACATCGATCCCTCGATCGAGCAGCACGGCCGCCCCGAAAGACCAGACGATCAACAGGGGCACCACCGGGAGGAGAAGGCGTCGCAGGCGCGCCCGCAGCCAGGCTCCATATGGCTCCTGACGGCGCCGGGCTGCACGGAGGCCGGCGGCGTTGGCGTAGCCGCCAACCAGGAAGAAGATCGGCATCACCTGGAGGAGCCAAGTCAAGTAGTGGACCCGCCGGTTTTCGGTGAGGAGGTTCAACACCTCCAGCCCGTCGGTACCGAAATAGGCCCCCGCCATCAGCCAATGCCCAAAAACCACCACCATGATCGAGGCCGCCCGCAGAAAGTCGACGTAGCGGTTGCGAGATTCGGGCGTCTGGCGGGCCATCTCCCTGGTTCGGGCCAGCATCGTTTGGGTCATGAAAGGATGATCGGCGCGATTAGGCCTGCCGTCGAGTAGGGAACCCCCTGATTTGTCAGCCGGCGGCGCGATGAAGGAAGGCCGCCATCTGCTCTCGCAAAACCGACTCACCCGGGCAGAAGAAGAGTGGCGTGGCTGAGCAGCCCCTGGTGATCCCGCTTTGGTAGAGGGCAGCGACGTCGCCGGCATGGGTGCCGCCGACGTCAGCGAACGGGTTGGCAGAATCGGTGGGAATGTCGAAGGCCCGGACCAGGAAGGTGGCCATCTGCTCCCGGGTTACCGATTGCTCGGGGCAATAGCTCCCAGGCGCGCAGCCGGTGGTGATGGCGGCGGCAGCAAGGCTGTTGATGTCGGCTTCGTGCGAGCTGCCGATGTCGTCGGAGAAGAAATCCTGCGAGGCCGGAGGCAGGTCCAGTGCTCGAACGAGGAACGTCGCCATCTGGGCCCGCGTCACCGGTAGGCGAGGACAGAACCAATCGTTGAAGGGAGGGTTGCAGCCGACGGTGATTCCTTCGGCGGCCGCCCATTCGATGTCGGGGGCGAAGGCGTTCTGATCATCATCACCGAAACGGCCCACGAAGTTGTAGGCGGGCGGATCCTCGCACTCGAATTCAGGAGAACGAAACCAACCATCGATGTCGCCATAGATCTGTCGGTTGCCGAGGGCAACCGCGACTGCTCCCGACGGGTTCAATCGGTAGAGATCCCCATTTCCGTCGCCGTCGTAGTCCGAGATGCGGAAAATGTCGCCTGCGCCCACCGAAAGCGGGATGGGGATGGTCTCGGCAGTGGCTCCGTATCCCGAGGCCGCCAGGAGGACCTGCAGAGTCCCATTCGGGGCCAGTAGGTAGAGGTCAGGGATCCCGTCAAGATCCCTTTCTCCAATCATCACTCGTCCGCTCCCGGCGGGCAGCTCGGCCGAGAGGAGCAGCGATCCGTAACCCGCGCCCCCATCCCAGATCTCGAGGTCCGATCCGTTGACCTTGTAGAGGTCGGCCCTTCCGTCCGAGTTGTAATCGGCCAAGAGGAGAGTGGCCGAAGAGTCGGCGGAGGCGCCGGTCGTGACGGTGCGAACATCTTGGTAGAAGCCCTTCGCCTGGTAGATCCGCAACTCGATCCGGCCCCCGGACGTGGAGGCGAAGGCAATGTCGGGCCGGCCGCCGAACGCGGTGTTGCCGAAGATGGCTTGTTGACCGATCGGTGCCCCCGGCAGTTGGAAACGCGAGAACCCGCACATTCCGAAATCGGCCCAGGAACCGGTGATCTCGAGAGTGGGTCCGGCCGCAGGGTGCTGGCGGATGCGGACGGCGTCAACGGCTCCATCGCCCGTGAGATCGGCCAGGGCATCGATGGCTCCGCTTTGGCGAGAGCCGAGGGCGGTGCTGGGGACCGACACCGTCTCCCCGAATGCGGCCCGAGGGGCGAGCGAGGCGTAAGGGGTGGGGACCGGACCGTAACCAGGAGTGGCGGCCGGTCCCATCCACGAGAAGTGCATGGCGTCCTTGCTTCCCACCCAATCGCCTCCCCAGCAGAACCCGGCTTGGCGCCACGCGTTTACGTACCACTCCGGCATATCGGTGATCAGGCTCGATGCCGTCGGGTTCGAGCGCGAGTTGATGTCGATCGCCGCCCCGAAGGCGTGATAGCTGATCGAGCGGGTGCCGGTCACGGTGCGAGCGCTGAAGCCGAAGGTCTCGCCGGATCGAGTTGGATAGCTACTGCCCGTCGCGGCGAGGTTGGCGGACACCTGGTTGAACGCGGCGAGGGCCCGGCCATGCACCCTCACCGTGAGCCCGCCGGCGAAGGGCACCGCCCAGGATACCGACGCTGCCCGGGCCTGGCCGATGGTTCTCCCGAACATGGCGCCGAATGGACCTCGCAAAGGTTCGGAGTCGGCCAGTCCGCCCTGGTTGCGAGCGAGGGCCGAGAAAAGTCGGGGAACACCGCAGCCGTTTGACTCCGAATAGGTGGCTTCGACGTCTCCGCCGCCGTCGGCGCGGGCGGGCGACGGGAGCAGCGTGAAGAGAAGGACAGCTCCCAAGATCAGCCGTCCCCGGCGTGAACTCCCCCGGGAGCCATGGACGCCCAATGGCTTGGGTGCCATGCCGTCACCCTAGCCTGCGCGGGTGGCGCCCAAGGTCAGCAGATTCAATGAGCGCTTGGAGCCGTTCGGGTCGACCATCTTCGCCGACATCACCTCGCGGGCCGTGAATGCCGGGGCGATCAATCTCGGGCAGGGCTTTCCCAACTTCGACGGACCGGACTTCGTCAAAGAGGCCGCCATTGAGGCGATCCAGCGGGGGATGGGTCAATATGCCCCGACCAATGGATCGCCGGCTTTGGTGGCGGCGATCGCCGAGCGCTATCGCCCGATTCTCGGTGAGATCGAGCCGGCGCTGCACGTCACGGTCACGTCGGGTTGCACGGAAGCTCTGGCAGCGGCATTCCTCGGAGTTCTACAGCCCGGGGACGGGGTCATCTTGATCGAGCCCACCTACGACGCCTACCCGGCCGACGTGGCTCTCGCCGGCGCCCATCCGCAGTTCTTGACACTGCAGCCTCCAGACTTTCGTCTTGACCCCGACGAGCTGGAGTCCTTGATCACGGATAAGTCGCGAGCCATCGTGGTCAACACTCCGCACAATCCCAGCGGGCGGGTCTTTCTCCCCGAAGAGTTGGAAGCGGTGGCCGAGGTCTGTCGACGCCATGACCTAATCGCCATCACTGATGAGGTGTACGAGCACATGGTCTACGAAGGCGAGCACATCTCGCTGGCATCGTTAGATGGAATGTGGGAACGAACGATCACCCTTTCCTCGCTCGGCAAGACCTTCTCCCTCACCGGGTGGAAAGTGGGCTGGGCCGTGGCACCCGCCGAGCTGACCAGGGCCGTGCGCTCGGC
>JAICGW010000041.1 GCA_025922945.1 Acidimicrobiia bacterium
ATTCGGGTGATCGACATCGTCGGCCTCGACCGTCAGGCCGATGGCGGCACCCACGTCGCCTCGACGCTCGAGGTGGGTCAGATCCGGGTGACCAAGACAGAGTCGAAGGGGAGGGCGAACAAGCGGATGCGAATCGAACTCCAATAGATGTCAGATCGCCGGGCTGACGCCCGGCTGTCAGACGCCAGAGTCTGTTTTCTGACATCTGATGTCTGATGTCTGATGTCTGACGTCTGATATCTAGCGAGCGGCGGTGAGGAGTTCGTCGGTGGCGTGTTGGATCGACGAGGTGATGGCGGCGGTATCGGGCACTGCATCGAAGTCGGCGTGAACCCCCCAGGCCAAGATGCCGTTGTAGGAAAAGAGCGCCAATCCCAGACCGTGTTGAGACCAAAGGGGAACGATCGGGTAGTTGACCAGCATCTGCGCCTCGAGGAGGTACATCGGGAACTGGGGCCCGGGGACGTTGGTGACGGTGAGGTTGAAGGGTCGCATCATCGGCCCGACCACGCGGTTGGCCAGGGAGATCAAGGGGATCGGGGTGCCGCGCGAAAGTTCCACGAGAGTCGCGGCGCCGAGCGCTTGATTAGTGGACTTGAGCTTTGATGTCTCGGCCTTGATCTTCTGGAGGCGGGAAACCGGGTCGGGATCGGAGACGGGGAGGTTGACGAGCCACATCGCCACTTGGTTCCCGAGCGCGCCTCGTTGATCGGCCCGACGGGTCGAGACCGGGTTCATCACCCGGAACTCGCCTTCACCGACATCGAAATGGCGGCTCTCCTTTAGAAAACGACGGATGGCACCGGCACTGATGGCGAGGATGACGTCGTTGACCGAACCTCCCAAAGATGCTCGTATCTCCTTCAGGCTGGCCAGCGGAGTCTCGGTCCAATCGACCCGCCGATTCGGGCCCAGGTCGGGATTGAGCGGGGTGCGGGCTGAGGGCCGCAGCCATCCCGATCGCAGCGAGTTGATGGCGGCAAAGCCGCGGGCGCCCATCGTTATTGCCACTTCTCCACCACGTCTGGCCAATTCGGGGACATTGGTGATGGCGTCGAGCGCGCTCCGAGTCACACGAGCGGCCTCGGCGACGGCCAGCTGGGCGGCATTGGGGGCGGGTCGAGGGGACCAGTCGACCGCCGGCTCGATCTCGCTCGTGGGAGAGACGTTGAGAAGAATCGTGGTGAGATCGACGCCGGAGATTCCATCGATCATGCAGTGATGGATCTTGGCGATGATCGCAAAGCGACCCTCGCTCATCCCCTCCACCACCCAGAGTTCCCAGAGGGGCTTGGCCCGGTCGAGCGGCTGGGAGACGATTCGTCCCGCCAGGCGCTTTAGCTGCTCGTCGGTGCCGGGACGAGGGAGGCTGGTGTGGCGGACGTGGTAGTCGAAGTTGAAATGATCGTCATCGACCCATACCGGCCGCCGATTCGGGGGTGCCCAGGCGAGCCGCTGCCGGTAGCGAGGTAGGTAGCTGAGCTTGCCGCCGATATGGGCTTTGATCCGCCCGATGTCGATGCCGCCATCGGAGGTGACCAATTCGCTTCCGTCGAAAACGACCACTCCCGCCACGTGCATGTGGGTGGTCGGGGTTTCCAGGGCCAGGAACGAGGCATCCAGATGGGAGAGCGGTTCGTAGTAGGTGGAAGTCGTGGCGCCCAATTCGGGCCGAATCTAGGTATGGGGATCGGAGCGGGATCCCGCCGGCGCCACCCTTTCGGCCACCGGGGGTTCCGGGTGGGCTTCGGCACTGGCCAGGTGCCAGGGGACCGAGCTCACCGCCACTCCAGGTTCGAAGACCAGCGCCGCTTTGATCGAAAAGGCGGTCTGGTTGTGCAATAGCTGACTGCGATAACCGGGGACGACGAATTCGGGAATGACAACATGGACCAATCTCCCCGGGGGGGCATCGCGGCGCAGCCGGCGAACGTATCGCAGGAGCGGTCGGGTTATGCCTCGGTAGGGACTCTCCAGGATTTGGAGCTCGCCATAGTCCGGATCCCAATGGCTGAGGACGCGGTTTCTTTGGTCGGCATCGATATCGAGGTGGGCGGCGATCACTGAATCGGCATGGAGCATGTGGGCATATGCCATCGCCCTCCGCACCGGGATGGTGACATCTGCGGCAAGTACGACCACCTGCTGGTTGAGGATCTTGTCGGTGGGTCGTTGCGCTTCGCCTCGCACCCCCTTCTGGCGCTGGTACGTGAGATCGGTGACGACGACCTGATGCTGAAAGAGCAGGAGCAGCTTGAGGAGTAGGCCGTGAGGGTGTACAAGGAGCGAACCCAGCCTTCTCTGCCGCAATACCTCCGGGATAATCACGGTAGTGAAGGCGTCAGGGTGGCTGGTCGCTTCGTGGCGCACGAAGTCCCGGAGGGTGCGGATGGGTTTTGGTCGTGTGGACTCCACTATCTGCAATTGGTGAGCGGGATAGAGCCGGTCCCAGGTGTCGACCAGGTCTTCGTCACCGGTCTCACGAACGTGCACCACCTTCAGCGAGTCGGGTTGGATCATCTCGGCATATTCGATCGCTCGTTGCGTAGCTCGCCCGGTGTGCGACGCCAGCACAATCGCCCGATTTGAGGTCGGCACCCGAGGGATGCCCACCAGTCGCAACCGGTCTGCTACCGCCAGATAATGACGACGGATGGCGAGCATTCCCGCCACGATCAAGGGGATGGCGGCGATGATGATCCAGGCGCCGTGGGTGAATTTGACGGTAGCGATGATGACGAGCACTACCGCCGTGGTGACGGCCCCGATGATGTTGAGCGCGGCCGATCCTTTCCATCCGGAAGGCTTGAGCCGGAACCAGCGCCGGACCATGCCCGACTGGGAGAGGGTGATCGAAAGGAATACGCCGACGACGTAAAGCTGGACCAAGCGGCTGACCTGAGCGTCGAACGCCCAGATCAAAAGACAGGCGATGGTGGCCAGCACCAGGATCCCGTTCGAGAAAACCAGGCGGTCGCCGAGGCTGCGGAATTGCCGGGGCATCAGCTTTTGACCAGCCAGGACGGCGGACAATCGGGGGAAGTCCTGGTAGGCGGTGTTCGCGGCCAGGAAGAGGATGGCGGCGGTGAAGAGCTGGAGGATCCAGAAACCGATGCCCTCGTTGAAGGCGGCCCGGCCCAACTGTGAAATCACGGTGCCGAACTGGTCGACCGTTTCCTCGGAGATGCGGACGTCGAACAAACGGGCCAGGGCCGAGATGCCGATGAACATCGAGATCCCGATCACGCCCATCATGATCAACGTAAGGGATGCGTTTTTAGCCTTCGGAGGTCGAAAGGCGGGAACACCGTCGGCAATGGCCTCTACACCCGTCAGTGCAGTCGAACCAGAGGCGAAGGCCCGCAGGAGGAGAAACAGCGACACGGCGCCTACCTCGGGTATGAGATCGGCCCCAGACGAAATGGCTTGCGGACACGCTCCGTCGGCACACTGAATCAGGCCGGTCACGATCATCGTGAAGACCGTGGCGACGAAGGCATAAGTTGGGATCGCGAAGAGCGCCGACGACTCCTTGGTCCCCCGAAGATTGGCGATCGAGATGAGGATCACGAATCCGATCGCGATCGAGACCCGGTGAGGAAGGGTGTTAGGAAGGGCCGAAGTGATGGCGGCCGTACCGGCCGAAACCGACACGGCCACGGTCAGGGTGTAATCGGTGAGGAGAGCGGCCCCCGCCACTGCCCCCGAATAGAGCCCGAGGTTGTCGTAGGTGGCCATGAAAGCCCCCCCGCCTCCGGGATAGGCGCGAATCATGGGCGGGTGGGTGGCGATGATGATCGCAAAGAGGACGGCGATGCCGATGGCTACCGGAGTGAGCTGGGCGAAGGCGCCGACACCGGCCAGTGCAAGCACCAGCATCGCCTCCTCGGTGGCGTATGAGACCGAGGAGAGGGCATCGGAGGCGAACACCGGCAACGCCAACCTCTTGGGAAGAAGCTGGTGCTCTGCCTGGTCGCTCGCCAGTGGCCGCCCGATCACACGGCGCTTGAAGTCCGCCCAACGAACCAAAATCCTCAACGCCGACGTCAGGCGCGACCGGTCAGCTTATCTGCCTCGGGCCGGTAGAGGAAGACTCTGAGATAGTGCGCCCGGAGGGATTCGAACCCCCGACGCCCGCCTTAGGACGGCGGCGCTCTATCCACTGAGCTACAGGCGCGTCGGACCATTCTGACGTAGATTCGACGTCAAGGAACGGAAGGACTCTCGGCGAACCATGGAAAAAGTGGCCGGCATTGTTGGCCTCGTCCTCTATCTCGGAGTCGGGTTCTTCTATCTCACCTCGGGCTTGGTGGTGCCATTTCCTTGGCTAGGGCTTCTATGGGCCATTTGGCTAGGTGGGCTCATCTGGGCGGTGTTGGTCTTTCGATCCCGGCCGGCCTTCGTTTTGCTCTTCGCCCCCCTCGCCTTCGGCTTCTGGTTTTTATTCGTGACCGCCGGCGAGCGATTCCTGGGTTGGACAGCGTAAGGACTCATCTCTTTTCCAGGCACCAGCCGGCCTAACCTTCGCCGATGGCTGACGAAGAAGAACGCATCGCCTTGTTCCTCGATTACGAGAACCTGGCGATCGGCGCTCGCGATGCCCTCGGCGGTCGGGAGTTCGACTTCAAACCCATAGCCGATGCCCTGGCTGAGCGGGGTCGGGTGGTATCAAGGCGTGCCTACGCCGATTGGTCGATGTTCGAAGACGGCCGCCGCATGCTCACCCGGCATCATCTCGAATTGATCGAGATTCCGCAGCGATTGGGAGCGACGAGGAAGAACGCAGCCGACATCAAGATGGCGGTTGACGCCATCGAACTCGCCTTCGAGCGCGACTACGTCACCACCTTTGTGATCGGGACGGGCGACTCCGATTTCACACCGCTGGTGCACAAGTTGCGTGAGCTCAACAAGAAGGTGATCGGCGTCGGCATTAAAGCTTCGACATCGGCTTTGCTTCCCCCGGCATGCGACGAGTTTCTGTTTTACGAATCGTTAGAGGGGGTGGAAGGGCCAGTTCCAGACACGGGCAGGCAGAGGCGAACACGACGGTCCGAGCCCCCATCCGAGGATGTCGCCAGTGACGCGGAGCGTGAGCCCATCGAGGCTTTGATCACCAGCACCCTCGCCGGCTTGCAACGCTCGAGTGGAGAATCTGTTCTGGCCTCCTCGCTGAAGCGAGCGGTGCTTCGTAAGGATTCCACCTTCTCCGAAGCCGACTATGGGTTTAGGGCCTTCGGGGAACTGCTGCGTAATCTCGAGGAACAGGGACTGATCGAGTTGAGCGAGGGCCCGGCCAAAGGGGACCCGGTCGTCCAGTTCAACCAAAACGGGGGTGGCGAGAACGAAGCCTTCTCACTTCTGGTCGACGTGGTGACCGACCTTCAGCGCCGCAACGGCAAACCTGCCCTCTCCGGGCTCAAGAATCAGGTGAGAAAGCGCGATACCTCGTTCTCGGAAAGGAAGTATGGCTTTTCCGGGTTCCTCCAGTTCTGCAAGGCGGCCGCTACCAGGGGGCTCATCGAGCTGGAATGGGACGAGGCGCTCAACGACTACCGAGTCGGTCTTCCCTGATCTGAACGTGTGCTGATTCTCGATGCAGGGGCGACGAGGCTCGCCCTTTCAATGGACCGGGCAATCGAGGCGATGAAGGTTGGCCTGGGCGACGATCGCGAGGTTCCCCTCCGGACCCTGCTGGGGGGCTCGATGTTCATGCCGGGACGGGCAGGAGCGGAGACCGGGATAAAGGTGGTCTCGATCGTTCCCGGCAATCCGGCGGGAATCGTCGCCGTTTTCGACGCTGACGGGTCGGCAATCGGGATTGTCGATGGACCGACTCTCACCTCAATTCGCACCGGTGCCGCCGCCGGCCTGGCGACCAGTTTGCTCTCGCGACCGGATGCAAAGGTGATGGCGATGCTGGGAGCTGGGGCGATGGCGGCTGATCAGGTCGCGGCCGTCGCCGCCGTGCGAGGGTTGGAGGAGATCCGGGTCTGGAGCCGGCGGCCGGAGCGGGCTCGGGAGCTGGCCAAACGATTGGCGGAGGTCGGTCTGCCAGCCACGCCTTACTCGAAGGCAGACGAAGCGGTGCATGGCGCCGATGTCATCTCCAGCGCCACTCCCGCGAAAACGCCCCTGTTTGGCGACGATGCGGTCGGTGCCGGAACCCATATCAACGCGGTCGGGGCCTTTACCCCCGAGATGTGCGAGATCCCCGCTCAGACGGTGAATCGGTCTTATCCGGTGGTCGATGATCTGGAGGCCGCGGCGGCCGAGGCGGGGGACCTAATCCAGGCCGGTCGGGAGCCAGTGGCCACGATCGCCGATGTGCTCGCCGGCCGGCACCCCCAAATCGGAGAGGACGTGACCCTCTTCAAGTCCGTCGGGATCGCCTCCCAGGACGTCGCCGCCGGAGCCGCCGCCCTGGCCTCGGCCCAGGCGATGGGCCTCGGCCGAGTCGTCTAAACCTTTCGCGTTCTGCAGACATTTATCCGGCCCTGGCGCGGCTACGAACCCTGGGTTCGCCAGTCGCCGGTGGTATAAGCAGCACCGATGAAAGAAATGGGTGAGCGGCTCCGGACCAGGGCCGTGGGCGTCCTCACCGATCGGGAAACCACCACCTTCCTCGTCTTGTCGGCTGTGGTCGGTCTTGGAGTCGGGGTGGGGGCAGCGGCCCTGGTGACGGTGATCGACCTCATCGCCAGCGGGTTTCGCCGGGTCGAGGAGTCATTCGGGGGAGGCCAGTGGCTGGTGTTCGTGGCCGTCCCCCTGGGTCTCTACCTCGCCTGGCGACTGGCCAAGCGTTTTGCCCCCGAGGTCGAAGGGGACGGGGTTCCCGAAGCGATAGCTGCCCTCGCCATTCATGGAGGGACCATTCGCGGCCGGGTGGCTCCCATCAAGATCGTTGCCACCGCCCTCACGCTCGGGGGAGGCGGATCGGGAGGACGGGAAGGGCCGATCGTTCAGATCGGCTCATCGATCGGCTCCGTCGTTGCTCGCTTCTTTCACCTCGGCGAAGACCAGATCAAGAGCCTGGTGGCAGCGGGGGCCGCCGCCGGCATTGGTGCCAGCTTCAACGCCCCCATAGCCGG
This sequence comes from Acidimicrobiia bacterium, assembly GCA_025922945.1. Classification (GTDB taxonomy): domain Bacteria; phylum Actinomycetota; class Acidimicrobiia; order Spongiisociales; family ZC4RG35; genus JACCTH01. The sequence goes on from JAICGW010000041.1 coordinate 7,092, forward strand.
CATGCTCTTCGCGCTCGAGGTGATCATCGGCAGCTTCGCCGTGCGTCATGTCTCGGCCATCGTCATCGCCTCGGTGGTGGCGGCCATTACCAGTCGCAGCATCGTCGGCGAGGGCCTCACCATTCAGGCCGGGTCCTACGAGCTCGGCGACCCTCGTCAGCTGATCGGCTACCTGGTTCTCTCATTGCTCGCTGCCTTGGCCGGTCTGGCAGTGCTGCGAATGATGGATTGGCTCGGGGGGTGGCAGCGGGGCCGCGAACTGGGAGGTTGGAGGCCCGTCCTCTTTGGCCTGGTGGTCGCCGGAATCGGCTTCTTCGCCCCCGAGATTCTGGGCACTGGTCAGAATTTTGTCAGCGAGCTCCTGGGACAGTCCGAAGCCTTCGAGAGGGCGGGAGTCGGTGGCAATGATTGGTGGGCCTTGGCGCTGCTGGCCGGGGCGAAGGTCGTGGCCACCTGCTTCACCACCACCTCGGGCGCCGCCGGGGGAGCCTTCTTTCCCTGTCTGTTCATCGGCGCCACGCTCGGTGCCTCCCTTGGCGAGCTACTGGCCCCGATCGATGCCCTGGGAGGGCTCAGGCCCGGAGGCCTCGCCGTCGTCGGGATGGCGACGGTCATCGCGGCGGTGGCCCGGGCGCCTTTGACGGCGATCATGCTGGTCTTCGAGATCACCGGTGCACGCGACTACGGCTTGATCTTGCCCTTGATGTTGGGCACCACGATGGCCACCTTCCTTGCTGATCGTTTCCATCCCGACAGCCTCTACCTGTCGGTGCTGCGTCGACGGGGAATCTCGCTCGTGCCCCATAGTGAGATCGACCTCCTCGACACCGTGAATGTCGGTGACGTGATGCATCGACCGCACGCCGTGGCTCGCCTCCATCAAATGCTCTCTGAAGTCGAGAGCACCATGTCGCGATTTCGATACAACGGCTTGGTGGTGCTGGACGCGAACAAGGTGGTGGGCATGATCACCGTCGCCGACATCGCCCGGGCAGGCGGCGCCGGGGCAGCGGCGACGGTCGAGCAAGCAATGATTCCCCGGCCGGTGACGGTGACCCCTTCGACCCCGGTGTCAGCAGCCCTCGAAAGGATGGCAGCACTAGGAATCGGACGGCTGCCGGTGGTGGCCGAGGATGGATCCGGAACTTTCGTTGGTTTGTTCCGGCGGGAGGAGGCAGTCCGTGCTTATCACCGGGCGTTGTCGCAGCGGACCGAGCGCGAACTGGTGCGACGGCGGCTCGAACAGCGGACCGATCCCGGCGCCGGTTATTTCGACTTCCGAGTTCCCCCGGGCTCGATCGCCGATGGCAAGCTGGTCCGAGAGGTGGCTTGGCCCGAGGGCTCAACTCTGGTTTCGGTGACGAGGAGCCGGGAGCTGATTGTGCCCACGGGGGGCACCACCCTCCTCGCTGACGATGTAGTTACCGCCTTCGGCACCCCGGCCTCGCGATCGGAGATGATCGAACGTTTGAATGCCGGGGCCTCCGAAGCCACCGCCGAGATCCTCGTCGACGAGATCGAGGGAGAGGCTGGTGGCTCGGGAGGGACTAACTCCGCTACGACCCCGCCGTAGAATCTCGGCCATGGGTGTTGCTTTTGCCATTTTTCTCGCCGCGGCGATCCTGATCGGGACGAGCATCTATCTCCGACAGCGTCGCAAAAAGCTCGAAGCTGAGCTTGGCATTCAGATCCCGAGCCGCCGGTCGAGCCGCAATCTCCCCCCACCCACAGCCGCTCCGGAGCTCAAGATCGATCGTCCCCGGCCGGACGTGGCGGAGTTCCACGTCGACGGCACCGATGCTGTCGTACGCTTCGACGTTCCCCTCGGAGAGGGGGAGATCGATGAGATCCTCTCCGACCTCCTGGTTCGGGAGGCGATTGAGGTCGTGCGGGAGAAGCGCCATTCGCTGCCGTTGAGCCACATAACCGAAGTCGTCGCCCTGGCTGGCCGCGATGAGGTGCGACGCGTCGGTTCGGCCAAGTTAGACCAGCCTGGCACCCTTCCGCCTCAGTCCCATGGGGTGGACATCCTCAATCTGGCCGCCATCAGCGACGATCCCTTGCTGGCGTCCTTCCGGGACCGGTCCGAAACCAGCGTGCAGCCCGGGGTCGAGGCGCAGGAACGCTCGGATGAGCTCGCCCCGCTCTCCCAGGAGATCCGGTTGCCGAAGGCGGTCGTCACCGGACTGCGGGCTCAGGGAATCGACCCCGACGACCTCTCGCCGGGCAGCCTGGTCACCGGTCTTCTGGCCCTTTTCGGATATCAGGTCAATCCCGCCGGATTGACAGCTTGGATGGCTTCCAAGGCCGGTGAGACCACATATCTCGTGGAGGAACGGCACGAGCCGGGCCAACACCCCGAGCTCGAGGAGTCAGTCATCCGTAAGTTCATGATCGAATTCGGGTCATCGGGGGCCAACCGGGGGATGCTGGTCACCGACAAGTACGGGCCCTTTGAGATTTACGAACTGGAACGGCGGAATCCCCGGGTTCGCTTCGTCACCCGAAACCGCTTGCAGTCCATGGTCGATTCGCTCTCCCTCTCCTAAAGAGATCAGGAGGCGGAACCGAAGCTGATTCTTGGGCGTCGAACGGCTGGACCCGTGTTCGCCCAAGCTACGCCGAGGGGGTAGGATTGCCTTCATGTTTCCCAAGGGATCCGAGTGGATTCTGATCCTCGTTGTCGTGCTGCTTCTTTTTGGAGCCCGCAAGCTTCCCGAACTAGCGCGCTCGCTCGGGGCGTCCGCCAAGGAGTTCCGCAAGGGCGTCTCCGAGGGTTCGGCCGAGGACAAGGCCGATCAGGGCGAGCAGGCTGCCGCTACTTCGGCCGAAGAACCCGCCGCACCCGCTCCGCCCACGCCGCCCAACTCGATTTAGGCCGGTTTATCGCGGCTTTCGGGCCGGTTCGCCGGAACTTTCGGCCGCTTCTGAGCGTTTCGACGATGAGGCCTCATGTCTGAGGCCTCTCCGATTAATAAGAGGCGGAAGGTTGCCGGTCGCACCGATGAAGCGTTCCCGATTACCTGGGACGAGGTCGCGCGCAGCCACGGTCGCAAGATCTATAACTACGCATATCGCCTCTGCGGGAACCCGCATGACGCCAACGACCTGGTGCAGGAAGTGCTCCTCCGGGTTCGCACCGGTCTCGCCGATTACCAGCCGGGCTCGTTCGAGGGTTGGCTCTGGCGCATCACCCGCAATGCCTTCCTCGACGATGTCCGCCGACAGCGCCGGCGCCCGACCGTTTCTCTTCCCGACGAGGCCGACCTGGGCTTCTACGGTCGTTACGTCGCTCAATCGCCCGACGAAGTCCTCGCCTCGGTGTCCTTCGATGACGACATTCAGAAGGCCCTACTCGATCTCCCCTTCGACTTCCGGGAGGCCGTTGTGATGTGCGACGTCGTCGGGCTCTCTTATGACGAGATCGCTACCGCCGTGGGGGTCCCGGTCGGAACGGTTCGAAGTCGCATCCATCGCGGACGGCGGCTGCTCCGGGAGCGGTTGATATGAGCTTCGGGCACCCGGCCGAGGATCTCTCCGCCTATCTCGACGGTGAACTCGACTCGCTCGAACTCGTGCGGGTAAAGGGTCACATCTCGGGCTGCGACCACTGCCGCGAAGAGGTGGCGGCCTTGATGGAGGTTCGGGCTCGGTTGCGCTCATTGCCGATGTTGGAATTGCCCACCACCGACGGGGTGTACCGGCGAGGCGCCCGGCTGCGTCGCAAGCCGAAGCTCATCTGGGGCACCGCCGCGGCCGCCGTGGCGGCTTTGGCCGTTGCCCTGGCAAGTTTTGCGGCTCCCCGCGAGGTGATCGCTATCACCCAGGACGATCTCAGTGCCCCGTGGCTGGCCAGAACCTCATTCGATCCCAGTTCCGCCGGTCGGCTGATTCCTCCGGACGTGTTGTCGCTGCGCATCCAAGGACAGACCGGATGAGACGACGGGTGCTCCTCGCGACGCTCATCGGAGCCGCTCTGGTTTCACTGGTCCCGTTGCCGGCGCTGTCACTCGAGCTGTCGGAGTATTTCGAGCGGGCGGCGACTGCGGAGTATTCGGGCGAACAGGTTCTCACCTGCCGGACCCCGGTGGGTCTGCGGGATAGCGCCGCCGAGGTGGCGCAGAGGGATGGAATCATCTATGTCTCCGCCGGAGTCGATGGCGCCCCCGTGGTCTCCGCCGGCGCCGGATTTCTGGCGGCCACGGGACCGGGCGGCGCTGCCGCCAAGGTCGAGATCGCCGCTGCCACCAAACCCCCGGCCGGTTATCAGTTGACTGAAGTCGAAGAGCTGAACTATCTCGGCCGCAGCGCCGACCGCGTTTCGTTGGCCACCAGAGGCGAGACCCGGGTGCGGCTCACGTTCGACCAGGCGACCGGGGCACTGCTGCGCTCCGAGACCCTGAACGACGATGGATCCGTCTATTGCACGACGAAGCTCACCTCCTTCGTCCCTGGCACCCCGCGGGTTGCCGGTGGCGGCGAAGGTGACGTGAGGACCCTTTCCCGGGTCAAGGACTTTTCCGATACGGTCTTTCCGGCCAAGCTCGGCGGTTTCAGCCGCCTCGATGTCTACGGCTGGAATCAAGTCGGCCAGATGGCCTATTACTCCGATGGCTTCTTCGCCTTCGCCCTCTACAACGTGAAGGGTCGTTTCTCGGTCGACTCCATCTCGGAGGCTCGAGACTGGGAGGGTGATCTCGGCACCTACCAGCGCTGGTATCGGCCAGGCACCGTGACCCTGGTGTGGGACACCTCCGCCGGAGGCATGGCTTTGCACGGGGACCTCCCCGGGGACCTGGTCGAGATGGTCCTCGAGGGCTTGCCCGAGCCCTCCCGGCCGGGTTTCTTCTCCCGCATTCTCTCCTTGCTCGGTCGCTAGCGATGTTGGAAGTCGGAGTGAAGGCTCCGGACTTCACGCTGCGCGATCAGCATCGCGAGAAACGCAGCCTGGCCGAGCTGGCCGGAGCGCCGGCCATGATCGTTTTCATGCCCTTTGCCTTCACCCGTACCTGCGAAGGCGAGATGTGCTCGATTCGTGACAACCTCGACTACCTGCAGTCGAAGGGGGCCCGGGTCTTCGTGATCACCTGCGACACCCTCAATTCGAACCGCGTGTGGGCCGAACAACAGGGCTTCACGTTTCCGATCCTCTCCGACTTCTGGCCGCACGGGAAAGTGGCGAAGGAGTACGGCTGCTTCAACGAGACGTTCGGTTATGCCGAACGCTCGACGTTCTTCATTGACGGCGAAGGCACCATCACCGACATCGTCTCCTCCGGCGAGTTGGGGGTGGCGCGCGAGTTCAGCCAGTACGAGACTGCCCTAGGCCTCTAGGTTCTACCGACCGTTATCCGCGTGGAGCGCGGTCACGAACCCTGGGTTCGGGGATTTAGAGGGAGAGGTCGTTGTCGAGCAGGACCCGGGCGGCCCAGCCCACCGGGTCGGTGAGCTCGGCGAACGTGGGCAGGCTCTCGGGTCCATCCCAGATCCCATCGATCGCCTCCACTCCAAACCGGCGCTCGATTTGGCGACAGAACTCGAGCCCCATCGGGACCAGCGAAGTGGTGTCGGGGATGGCGGCACCGGCTATCGGTTCGAGGTTCGGCGCCAATCCCGGATCCAACACCTCGCCCACTCCGCGCTCCACCAGCAGGCTCCGGTAGCCACCGGTGACGGCGAGGAACGCCTTCAGATCGACCTCCGAGGTCGACTCCGGTCGTTCGACTAGCGCGGCAAGGGCAGCGGGATCGCGCATCGCATCCGGATTCGATTCGAAGAGCTCCATCATCTTTTCGGGATCGGGGACCATCTCCCCGAGGTGGGCAGTGAAAAGCAAGGCCAGATGATCGGGTAGCCACGGCACTTCGAAAAGTGCCCGGTGGGCTACCTCGTGGGCGCTCACCCAGAGTCGGAGCTGATGCCCATCTCCTCCCCCGATGAGGCGATCAACCGCCGGCCCGATGAAGAGCAGCTGATCCGAGGGAATCAAGGGAACCCCCGAGGCGAAGGAGGCCGGGTGACTGGAAGCGATGGCGCCGGCCAGACCCCCGAGCTGTAACCCGGCGATCGATGAGGACATCTGGGGAAGGGGGAGGCCGGTGCTAATGCCAGCAAACCAATCAGCCAGTCGCTCTCCGAGATAGTTGAGTCTTTGCAACGCCTGAGATACCCATTGGCGAGCGTCGACGACTGCGACCGACGTTGCCGGCGCCACCGGGAAGGGAGCCACCGGCTCGATGCGGAACTCGGCCACGCGAACCAGTTGATCGATCTCTTCTGCCGACCAGGGATCGACCGCGTCGGCTTCGCCGGCGATATGACGCGCCACTTCCTCGGCCAGTTTCCAGTTGATCGGCCCCGGTTGATTGAAGAGTTCGAAGAGGCGAGCGAAGATGTCGTCAGCCAACGCGGCGCGACCTCGTATCCATACAATCAATGTTATGGGGGCCACTCCAATTAACTGGCGGGTGTCTGTCCGGGGCGAGCCGATCGACCCAGAACGACTGTTGTCGGAAGTTGGGGATCCGAGCGCCGGCGCCGTGGTTCTCTTTCTGGGAACCGCTCGAGATCATTCCGAGGGAAAACGGGGCATCACTCATCTCGAATACGAGGCGTATCCGGAGCTGGTGGAGGAGAAAATCGCCGAGGTGGCGATCGAGGCTTGCGAACGATGGCCCCTGGTCCACCTCGCGGTCGAGCATCGCGTTGGGGATGTCACCGTCGGCCAACCCTCGGTGGCCGTTGCGGTTTCGGCCCCGCATCGAGATGACGCTTTCGCCGCGGGTCGCTATGTCATTGACGAGTTGAAGAAACGAGCACCGATTTGGAAAAAGGAGCATTGGCCGGGAGGTGGGGATTGGGTGCAAGGAGCTTGATTTTTTCGCTCTGACTTCTGCTATTTCGCCCATTTACGGTCTATCGTCCGAACCTGTCCGAGGAGGATTTCAAGATGACAGCGGTAGCAGAACGAGGCGAAACCGAAGCTAGGCAAACCCGGGCCGTAACGCTGCCCTTGAAAGTCAGGGATTGGGCGTTGAGGACCCCGAAGGCGATCGCCATGCGGGAGAAGGACTACGGCATCTGGCAAGAGATCACCTGGAGCGACCTCTGGGAACAGGTCACCGCCGCAGCCCATGGGCTCTTGGCTCTCGGGGTGGAGCCGGGCGATCGGGTGTCGATCCAATCAGAAGACCGACCCGAATGGGTGATCCTCGACGTCGCCACCGTCGCCGTTCGCGGAATAACGGTGGGCCTCTATCCCACCAATCCCGAGTCGGAGGTCAAGTACTTGCTCTCCGATTCGGGCGCCAAGATCCACCTCGCCGAAGATCAGGAACAGGCCGACAAAGTCGTTCCGATCCTTTCGGATTTGCCCAACATCCGGAAGATCATTCACGTCGAACCCCGCGGATTCCGGGAGTGGCGAGGAGATGATCGCTTCATCTTTTGGGACGACTTCCTCGAGATGGGGCGGAAGCACCGCGAAGAGAATCCCGACATGCTCGAGGACCTCATGAGCTCGGCCGAGGCTGACGAAGTGATGACCCTCGTCTACACCTCGGGGACGACGGGGCCGCCCAAGGGAGCGATGCTCACCAATGCCAACTTCGATTTCTGCCTGAACACGCTGGTGTCAGCCACCGATCGTCTCCCCGGCAACATCCTCCCTCATCCCGGCGACCAGATCCTCACCTACCTGCCGCTTTGTCATGTGGCGGAGCGGATTTTCTCGACGTGGACCTTGGCCGGCTACGGATCGGTCCTCAACTTTGCGGAGTCGATCGACACCGTCCAGCAAAACCTGCGGGAGATCCAACCAACCTTGTTCTTCGCCGTTCCCCGCATCTGGGAGAAGCTCCATGCCGGGATCCTGATCAAGGGGAAGGACGCCACCTTCTTCAAGCGAATCTGGTTCGGTGCGGGGCTTCGGCTGGCGCGGACCATCGGTCGGAGGAAGGTTGCCAACGGCGGAGAGCACACCTTGGGTACCCGGCTCCTGGCTGCGATCGGCTACCCCCTGGTCTTTAGGCCCTTGTTGGAAAGAGTCGGTCTTCGCCGAGTCCGCTGGTCGGCCTCAGGAGCTGCCCCGATCGCCCCGGAAGTGCTCGAGTTCTTCATCGGCATGGGGGTCCCGCTCTACGAGCTCTATGGGATGACCGAGAACTCAGCAGTTGCCACCTACAACCCGGTGGGACGAATGAAGCTGGGCACGGTCGGGATCCCCTATCCGGGCACCGGTCTCCGCATAGATCCCGAGACGGGCGAGGTGCAGACGAAACACGCCGGAGTCTTCAAGGGCTACTGGCAGCTTCCCGACAAAACCGCCGCCACCTTCACCGATGACGGCTGGCTGAAAACCGGCGATGTCGGTGAATGGGTCGATGGCACCCACGTGAAGATCGTCGATCGGATCAAGGACATCATCATTACCTCGGGCGGAAAAAACGTTGCGCCGTCGGAGATCGAGAACAAGCTCAAGACCTCGCCCTTCATCAAAGAAGCGATGGTCATCGGGGATCGCCGCAACTACCTGACCTGCCTGGTCGGGATCGAGCTCGACACCGTCGGTGACTGGGCCACGCGACGCGGCATTCCCTACACCACCTACCGCGATCTGTCAGAAAAGCCAGAGGTATTGGAGCTGGTCCAAAAGGTCATTGACGAGACGAACCAGGACTTCGCCCGGGTCGAGTCGATTCGCAAATTCCGCATGATCCCGAAAGAGCTCGATCACGAAGATGGGGAGCTCACCGCCACCCAGAAGCTAAAGCGAAGCGCGATGGAGGGGATGTTCGCCGACCTGATCGACGACATGTACGGATCTCGTTCATGATGTCATTGGTAGCGGAAGGCAAGTTCGCCACCGGCTTAATGGACGACATGTACGGATCTCGTTCATGATGTCATTGGTAGCGGAAGGCAAGTTCGCCACCGGCTTAATGGACGACATGTACGGATCGAGGTCATGACCTCGGGCGTGGTGATCGCCCAAATCGCCACCGGATTCGACAAGTTTCTCAACGCCCTCATCAACGGGATCGCGTTGGGGGCCGTCTACGCGCTCTTGGCGCTCGGCTTCGTCCTCATCTTCAAAGCGACTCAGGTCATCAATTTCGCCCACGGGGCTCTTGCCGCGGTGGGTGCCTTTCTCACCGCCTCTTTCGCCACGGTCCTCAACTTCCCCGGGAGGTTCCTGCCCGACATGCCCAACTGGGCCCAATGGAGCCTCTCGGCGCTGTTCGCGGTGCTGGCGGCGGCTGTGGTCGGGCTCTTCGTCGAGAGGATCTTCATTCGTCCCATGATCGGCGAGCCCCTCTTCTCGGTAGCGATCATCACCATCGGGGTCGACATCATCCTCCGCACCATCAATGACGATTTCGTCGGTCAGGGGGCTCGCACCCTGGGTGATCCCTGGGGGATTCAAGTGATCGGCGTCGGGAACCTCTTCATCAATCAGACCCAGATCGTGACCGTCGGGGCGGCGCTCCTTTGCTTTGGTCTCATAGCCTGGTTCCTTCGCAGCCGCATGGGGGTGGCGATGCGGGCGACGGCATTCGACCAGGAGGCTGCGCAGGCGCAGGGCATCAACGTCGGCAGAGTCTTCTCGATTTCATGGGCCATCGGTGCGGCACTGGCAGCAGTGGCAGGGATCTTCTCCTCCATGGCGCCCCGGGCGGCCGGGGTAACCAACTTCACCGCTTTTGTGGTGTTTCGAGCCTTTCCGGCCCTGATCATCGGTGGGCTTGACTCGGTGATCGGCGCGGTGGTGGGCGGCTTCCTGGTGGGGATCGGCGAGGTGGTGATTGGAACCTACACCGCCGGCCTTTCGGGAGTTCTGGGCGTGGGCTTCGGTCTCATCGTGCCGTATCTGTTGATGCTGGTGTTCCTCTTCATCCGGCCCTACGGGCTCTTCGGCACCGAGGAAATCCGCCGCGTATGAGAGGAAGACCGCTTCTCTACACGTCTTATGAGGCAGATTCGGCGATGCTGCCTTCGGCCTCGAAGAAGGTGGCCATGGGCGTGCTGCTACTGGTGGCCTTCACTCTCCCGCTCCAGCTAATCCCCGGTCTTAAGTGGTTGGGATCTAACCCGTGGCTGGTCGTGCTTGGCCAGGCGCTCATCTTCGCCATCGGAGCTCTCGGCCTCAACATCCTCACCGGCCTCGCCGGCCAGGTTTCCCTGGGGCACGCTTTCTTTATGGGGATGGGGGCTTATACCGCCGCCATCCTCGGCGGAGAAACGGGCCGGGGCGTGGTCGGGTTCGGGCTTCCGATCTGGATCTGGCTCCCGGCGGCAGGGATCGTGGCGGCCCTAATCGGCATCCTCGTGGCGCCAACCGCGGTTCGGGTCCGGGGGCTCTATCTCGCCTTCGTCACCATCGCCTTGGTCTTCGTCGGCGACCACATTTTTCGCAACCTTCGCATTGTCTCGGGTGGGCCTGGAGTCGGACGCACCTGGCCCCCTCTCGAAGTGAAGCTCTGGAAGGAGGAAGAGCCGCTGCTGGCGGTGTCGAGCGATGGCTCCTGGTTCGGAATCGACTTTTCGCGCCAGGCCAAGCAGTACATATTCCTGCTCGGATTGCTGATCGTTTTCGCCCTCTTCCACAAGAACATCGCCCGCACGAGGCTCGGACGGGCTTTTGCCGCCATCCGCGATCGGGACATCGCCGCCGAGATCATGGGAGTCGACGAAGTGAGCTATAAAGCCCTGGCCTTCGCCGTCTCTTCGTTCTTCGCCGGAGTCTCGGGCGCTTTGCTGGCCTCGTTCTTCGGCAGCCGCACCCCCGAATCGTGGGATCTAGTTCTTTCGGTGACTTTTATCGCCATCATCCTCATCGGCGGGGCTGGGACCACGGCGGGCGCCATCCTGGGGGCATTCTTTGTGGTGATGGTTCCCCGCCTGGTAGAGAACTTCACTCGCCTGTTGGGCGAGCTCACTGGAGGCGAAGGCGTTTTGGCAGCCATTGCCAACTTCATCCTCAAATCCGGTGCCAACGACTTCGGACTGATCGGCACGTCGGTGATCGGCCCCGGTCTCTCCACCTTTCAGGTCAACTTGCTGCTATACGGGTTGTTAATCGTGGTGTTTTTGATCTTCGAACCGCTCGGTCTCTACGGGATTTGGCTGCGGGTGCGTAATTATTGGAAGGGGTGGCCCTTCAGCTACTGACGGTTCGAGGACACGGTTCCAACGCATCTGCCATCCAGGCAGAGAGAGCGGGAAATCAACAACGAGAAGGAAGGAAAAAATGAAGAAGGAGCTCCTCGCCAGGTCCAGAGGGACAATCGTTCTCCTGGTTCTGGCATTGGTTGTCGTCTCCTGTGGTGGAGACGGTGGGGCAACGACCACCGTCGGAACGACCGAACCCGCCACCGAGACCACCGCCGCTCCCATGGAGACGACGGAAGCCTCTACGGAAACGACGGCGGCTGCAGGAGGCGATATCACCTTCGACGTCGGCGTCACTGAGGACACCATCACCCTGGGTCTGCTGGCCGACCTAACTGGGCCTTTCGCACCGCTCGTGCAAGACATCGTGGCGGCGCAAGAGGTCTATTGGGACATGATCAACGCCGCCGACGGCATTGCCGGTCGCCAGATCGAAGTGATCGTCGAGGACACGGCCTACAACCCGGATCAGCATCGCACCAAGTACGAGGCGATCCGCGACCAGGTGGCCATGCTCTCGCAGTCCACTGGCTCGCCGCAGACGGCGGGCGTCATCGACTTGATGCTCGAAGACGACATCGTCGCCATTCCGCTGACCTGGTACTCGGGTTGGGCAGACCCGACCTTCGACCAAAGCACCGTGCTCGAGCAGCAGACCAACTACTGCCTCGAGGGTATGAACGTCGTCGAGTACGTCTCCAACACCTTCGAAGAAGCCAACGGCGCTCCTCCCACCTGGGCAGTCATTTCCTTCCCCGGTGAGTACGGACAGGACGGTGCCTTCGGAGCCAAGTACGCCATCGAGCAACTGGGTTTGGAGCTCGTATTCGATGCCGAGGCGCTGGTGACGCCGACTCCTGATGACCCCGAAACCGAGGTCATCACCGGAATCGTCAGCAACGCTCCCGACGTGGTGTTCACCACGGTCAATCCCACGAACCTGGCAGTGATCATGGGCGGGGCCGCCCAGTCTGGCTTCCAGGGTCAGTGGACCGGGAACGTTCCAAGCTACGACTTCCGATTGCTCGACTCGCCGGTGGCACCGATCATCGACGCGGCATACGTCCAGCCGGGATACAACGTGGCCTGGGGAACGGACGTGCCAGGGATGGCCGCCCTTCGTGATGCCATGCTGGAATCTCGACCCGACCTCCGTCCCTCCGATGCCTTCGTGGTCGGTTGGATCGAAGCTCAGATCACCCACGAGGTGCTCCAGCGAGCGGCTGAGAGTGGTGACATGACCCGGGCGGGGATCAAGGCGGCGGCCCTGACCATCGAAGGTTTCAACTTCGATGGCTTGGCTCCTGACCAGAGTTACAGCCCGCCGGATGATCCCAACGCGTACGTGACCCGCAGCATTGCCATCTTCGATCCCAATCTGGCTGCATACACCGAAGCCGGTGGCGCCGCCCAGACGATCGGAACGGCTCCTAATGGCGGGACCACGGGCTCGGACCTGGTCGAGGATTTCTTCGCCGGCGAACTGGCGAGTGCCTACGACTTCACCGGGGCCTGCTTCCGTCCGTGAACTGATGGTTGTGGTGGCGGGAGGGTGACCCTCTCGCCACCACGGCCAGGGGGTCGTGGCTTGTTATCGGTAAAGAACCTCGAGGTTGTCTACAACGACGTGATCCTGGTTCTGCGCGGGATTTCACTCGACGTCCCCAGTGGCAAGATCGTCGCTCTCCTGGGGGC
>JAICGW010000042.1 GCA_025922945.1 Acidimicrobiia bacterium
GAACCCCATGAGATCGACATCGCCAAGGACGTCCTGTTCCTCGGGCGTATCGGCGCCGATACCTTGAAGCTCGTCGCGGTGCCGGCGGTGATGGTGTCAGGGATCGTCGGGTTCCTGTTGGTCGGCCTTCCCCAAAACGCGCTGGGAGGACTGCTCGGGTTCCTGGTCGCCAAGCGACGTCGCGACAGAGAGAAGGAACAGCCGAGCTAGGCGCGGTGGTCTCCGCCAATCGGCCGAAATTTGGTCACACACGCCCGCCTTTCGGCAAATTTGGTTGTTGGCGACCGGTACTCGTTCGCCAGTAACCAAATTTGCCAGAAAGCGTGCTTCAGCTACCGAATTTGCCGGAAACGGTGGTTTGCTGGGTGCGGCTCGGCAGCGGGATCAAGATCAGGACCGCGACGATGATCCAAAAAACCACGCCGATCTCGATCGAGAACAAGCGGTTGAGGAAGAAGGCGACCTCGGGGATCAACAACCCGACGACGAAGTGGAGCCATCCCGGCTTTTCGGGCCGCCTCGAGAGGTAAACGGCGACGGCCACCGTGATAGCCAAGGCCATCAGAAAGAACGGCCAACCGCCAAGCCCTTCTGAGCGAGGCAAGCCGGTGTCGAGGTTGTTCAGTGCTACGACTACCAGCCCTAGCCACAAGGCGATTGCCGCGACGGCGCCAGCCGCTCGCAAGAGAACGCTTCTCATCATCAAATGCCCTACGGACGAGCTTACGCGCTGGAGGCGTTGACCGTCGGCGAGCTTGATAATGGATCATGAGCAACGATGCCTTTCCGATTCTCAGCGTGGACGAAATGCTGGCCACGCAAAGCTTCTATCAGCAGTTGGGCTTCCGTCAGGCCTATCGATTTCCTCCAGAGGGCGACCCGGAGTTCGTAACCATGAATCGGGGCGGGTCAACCATCGGCATCGGTCGGCGGCGAACGCCGAGCGAGGAAGCATTTGGCTATTGGGTCTACGTCGACGATGTCGATCGAGCGCTCGCCGCGTTGAGAGAGAGCGGGGCACCGACGGTGGCTGAGCCGGAGGATCAGCCCTGGGGGGAGCGGGTGGCGAAGACGCGGGATCCGGCCGGGAATCTGATCTCCCTCGGCGCCGTCATCGACACCCTGAAATAGACCAGGCGAGAATCCGGTCCGTGCTGGTCGATCGGAAGGTCTTCGTGCCGATGAGGGACGGCATCCGGATCGCCCTCACTCTCTATTTGCCCGAGGGTCCGGGTCCGTTCCCGGCGGTAGTGGAGTCGCTTCCCTATCGGAAAGACGACGACTGCTTCACCCGCGATTGGCAGACCTACAGCTATCTCACCGATGCGGGGATCGCCGGTGTCCGTGTCGACATCCGTGGTACCGGCGCCTCCGAAGGCGTGATAACCGACGAGTACACGGCCGAGGAGATGGCCGACGCCGTGGAGGTCATCGGCTGGGTAGCCGCCCAGACTTGGTGTAACGGGAACGTCGGGATGTGGGGAATTTCCTGGGGTGGGTTCAGCTCCCTGCAAACGGCGATGCTGCAGCCGCCCGCCCTGAAAGCGATCGTCGCCATGCACGCCACCCATGATCGGTTCGCCACCGACGTTCATTACACCGGCGGCTCGATCCAGGCCGCCGAGCAAGGCGACTGGCCAACCTCGATGGTCGCGCTGAACGGACTACCGCCCGACCCCGAAATCGTCGGCGAACGCTGGCGCCAGATGTGGGTGGATCGGCTCGAACAAACTCCGCAGTGGCTGTTCAACTGGTTTCGCCACCAGTCCCGCGACGCCTATTGGCTGCATGGCTCCCCTTGTGCGGATTATCGGTCCATCCGTGTTCCCACCCTGTTGATTGGGGGCTGGCTCGACGGCTACATCGACGGCATGCTGTCAATGCTCGACCAACTCGACTGCCCGCGCCGGGCCGTGATCGGACCCTGGGGCCACTACCGGCCCGCCACAGGCGTGCCGGCCCCCACCTTCGACCACTTCGAGCTGATGGCGCGATGGTTCGCCCACCACTTGCGGGGCGACGACAACGGCGTGATGGAGATGCCCTTTCTCACGGCTTGGGTGAGGACGGAGCCGCCCTATGACGCCCCGGTTTCGACTGGCATCTGGCAGGCATGGCCGGCGGAGACCGCGGTCGACTTCTGGGAGATGCCACTCGGGGACGGTATCCAAACCTGGGATGGTCCCCAATGGGTCGGGTCGCATGCTCCGGCTTGGGATCGTGCCGTGGTCGGCTCGAGCGATCCCGTTTTGGACGACGAAGCGTCGCTCACGTTCGAATCCGATCCCTTGCCCGCCGATCTCGACCTATTTGGCAGCCCCCAAGTGCAACTAATGGTCTCCTCCGACCAGTCCGCGGGATTGGTAGCGGCGCGGATGCTGGCGGTGTCACCGGACGGTAACGCCTTTCTCATCTGTCGAGGCAGCCGCAACCTCGTGTTCCCGGACGATTTATCGGTTCCGACTCGGGTGGAGATGGGGGAGTGGCGCCAGGTCACCTTCCCGCTCCTGGCCGCCTCGGCCCGGATTCCAGCTGGGTGGAGGTTGCGGTTGAGCGTGGCCGGGGCCGATTTTCCGATCGCCTGGCCACCGGGGCGGCGATTTCGGTTGTCGGTGGATCCGGCCCGAAGTCGTCTTCGCCTCCCGCTCCTTCTTGTCGGAGGAGAGACGCTCACCAACCCTTCCGCTCCGCCCCCTCCGTCCGCACCGGCCGAGACCGAGCGCGATGAGGTGGAATGGCGCGTCGAGCGCGATGAGGCTCGGACCACGTTTCGAAGGAGCCTGGCCCGTGACGAACTGCAAGAAGGACGGCTCCGATACAGCACCCGGCAGCAGTGGGAGGTCGCTGTAGGCGCCGAAGACCCGACCTCGACCTCACTGGTTTCGAAGGTGGAGCTGAAGCTCGAGCGATCCGACTGGAAAGTGGGGGCCAACGGCCGGGTGGCGATCACCGCCGATGCGGATGCGTTCTACCTAGAGATAGGGCTCGCAACTTTTGAGGACGAGCAGGTGATATTCGAACGGACCTGGAAGGAGCACATCGAGCGCATTTACGCCTGAGCGGTCCATCGGGAGCAGAGGTTTCCGGGGCGGGCCGCCAGCCTTGGATCGTCGCAGGGATTCGACTTAGCGTCGGATCGTTACCGACTCGCTGTCCGTTGGATTCGCGGCTTAGTTGCAATCCGACCATGGCGACACTCGGAAGGCGTTTCATCGCGTGGCGCGGCTGAGGAGCTTGTCCTTTGCTCATCCTGCGGTCCCAGCCGAGGAGCGAGCCCGTCTGTCGTTGGCGATGCCAAAGGCTGTGGATGGGCCCACGTTCCTCCTCACGACCTGTTTGCGGATCGAGTTGGCGTCCGTGACCGACGGAGACAGCGCGATCTCAGGTGTGGGACTTTCGGGAAATGGGCGCCATCGTGAAGATGACGAGGCGTTTCAGCACCTATGCCGGGTCGCGGCCGGTTTGGAGTCGCCACTAGTCGGAGAGCCCGAGGTACTTGGCCAGTTTCGCCAGGCCTTGACCAGCTACCGGCAGGCACCATCCCCAGATCCATCGCTGGTGCGGATCCTCGAATCCGCGGTGGGCGTGGCCCGGCGCACACGCCGCCTGCTCGTAGACGAACCCCGCGGCTCGTTGGCCGCAGTCGCGGCTCGGATCGCAGAGCCTTATCAGCGCGTGGCCATCCTCGGTTCCGGGGCCATGGCCCGAGCCACGTCGGACGGTCTCGGCGACAAGGAGGTCGCGGTCTTTGCTCGGCGATCGGTACAGGTCGGGCATCGCCACGTGTTGCCCTGGAACGAGGCTGAGGAGGCGCTGCGGTCTTTTTCCGTGGTGATTTCGACTTATCCCGGAAAGGCGCCGATGCCTCAGGCCTTCAGAAGCGCACTGCGCCGACGGGCCGAGCCGCTCCTCCTGATCGACTTGGGGATGCCTCCGGCCTTTGCTCCGGGGGACGAGTTGGTTCGCTACGTGGGAATTGACGAGCTGGCGGCCGCCGCTGACGCGCGCCAATCTGCGACGGTAGACGAAAAGCTCAAAGAAGATGCGCACAAGAGCTGGCGACGGCTGGAAACGCCAGCACGAACCAGCGCGGTGATTGCGGCGCTGACGGCTGTCGCCGACCAGGCAGCCGATGAAGAAGTTGCACGCTTCGCGCGGCGTTTCCGATCGGCCGAAGATCCGGAACGTCTTCTCCGCCAACTGGCCCACACGGTGGCGCGCCGGGTCGTGCATCCGCCGATCTCCTATCTCGGCTCGAGCCCGGCGGAAGCGGTGGAGGTGCTGGCAGAAGCGTTCGGGGTGAATGGTGAGTGACTTGCGGATAGCCACCCGGAGGTCACCACTTGCCCTCGCTCAGGCGCATCGGGTTGCCAACCGGCTGGCTGAGGTTCATCCCGGCTTGTCAGTCGAGTTGGTCGAGGTGAGCACTGCCGGAGATCGCGACCGCGTGAGCGCGATCGCCGAACTGACGGAACTGGGCGCCTTTGTTCGCGCGGTTCAAGACGCGGTGGTCGAGGGGCGCGCCGACCTGGCCGTGCATTCGCTCAAAGACCTTCCGGTCGTCGGACCCGAGGCCTTGAACCTGGCCGCGGTTCCCGAGCGGGCCTCGCCCTTTGACGCCCTGGTGGGTCTCCGCCTCGAGGACCTCGCTCGGGGAGCGCTGGTGGGCACCGGTAGCCCGCGGCGAGTCAACCAGCTCGTGGCGCTGCGACCCGATCTGCGGACAGTCGAATTACGGGGCAACGTCAACACCCGCCTCGAGAAGGTGGCATCGGGCGAGGTGGATGCAGCCGTTCTCGCCGAGGCTGGACTCGAGCGACTAGGCAGGGAAAACTCGATCGCCCAGCGCCTTGCAGTCACCGAGATGGTGCCAGCGCCCGGCCAGGGAGCCTTGGCGATCGAGATCCGGGATGGAGATGATTGCGCCGGTGTCGTCGCGGCGATCGATGACAGCTCGCTCCGGACTCTGGTAACAGCGGAACGACTATTGCTGGCCGAGACCGGCGCCGGTTGCCGATCAGCGCTGGGGGCGCTAGCCACCTGGGAGGAAGGCCTCATCCGCATGGACGCCTTCGTGTCCGACCACCGGGGAGCCCGGCGAGCGCTGGTTCGAGGAGAGACCCCCGGGGCGGTCGTGGCCGAGGCTCGCAAGGCCCTGGAGCTCTGATGCGGGTGGCAGTCACCACCGACCGCTTCGACAGGGTCGCACCTCTATATAGAGAGGCGCGGCTCGACCCGATCTGGCTGCCGTGCGTGAAGGTGGAGCCGGCCCATGCCGACGTGCTAGTCCGGGCCCGCGAGGCGACCGCACGGGCGGGCGTCATCATCCTCAGCTCGGCCCGCACTGTCGATTGGCTCTGGCCCCAAGGACGGGCGCCTGCGGTCGATGTCATCGCGGTCGGCAGTGCGACCGCCAGCGCCATCAAAAGACGAGGCGGGCGAGTCTTCCTGACGGGTAACTCCGGCCTGGCCGAGCTGGCCACCAAAGCGAGCACACGGTTGGCGGCCGACAACGTCGTTTTTCCCCGGTCGGCTGATAGCGATCCGGATGCACTCCGAATCATCCGCGAGCTGGCGCCTCACCTCCTCGAGTTCGAGGTATATCGCACGCGTTCAATTGCACCCGCAAGAGCCGAGGTGCAGGCGGTGGCTTTTGCCTCGCCTTCGGCAGTCGAGGGGTGGTACCTCGCCCGCAACCTCGAAGGTCTGGTGGTGGGTGTGATCGGACCGACCACTGCGGCCGCCGTTTCCAATCACCGACGACCGGACGTCCTCGCTTCTTCGCCCTCGCACCGGACGTTGGCTCAAGCCCTGGCTTCACATATGGAGGTGAAAATTTGATCGGTTTTCCCAGCGTTCGACCCCGCCGGATGAGGATGCGGGCCGCCCTGCGACGAGTGGCGACAGAGACCCGTCTCCATCCGGCCCAGTTTGTGCTTCCGGTTTTCGTTGTTTCGGGGGAGGGAGTGCGAACGCCTATCAACTCCATGCCCGGGCACTTTCAGCTCTCGGTGGATCAGATTGCCCTTTTGGCCAAGGAAGCCGAGTCGGTCGGCATTGGAGGCATGCTGTTTTTTGGTATTCCCGATCAAAAGGACGAGGAGGGATCGCCGGCCTGGGATCCGAGGGGGCCGGTTCCGCGGGCGATCGAGGCGGTGGCTTCGGCGGCGCCCGAAATCGTTCGGTGGGCAGACGTCTGTCTGTGCGAGTACACGAGTCACGGACATTGCGGGCCACTCCGAGGACATGTGGTCGACAATGACGCCGCCCTTCCTTCGCTGTCGAAAGCAGCAATTGTGTACGCCGAGGCCGGCGCCGACGTCATCGCTCCTTCAGACATGATGGACGGGAGAGTCGCCGCCATCCGTGCAGCACTCGATCAAAGGAACCACCACCAAACGGTGATCTGCTCCTATGCGGTCAAATACGCCTCGGGGTACTACGGGCCTTTTCGGGAGGCTGCTGGTTCGGCGCCAGCTTTTGGCGACCGGCGGTCGCATCAGATGGATCCTCCCAACGGGCGGGAGGCGATTCGGGAGGCGCAACTTGACGTGGCCGAAGGTGCGGACATGGTGATGGTGAAACCAGCCGGTCCCTATCTAGACGTTGTGGCCGCGGTACGAGCGAAGGTCGAAGTGCCAGTGGTGGCATATCAGGTCTCAGGGGAGTTTGCAATGATCGAAGCGGCTGCCGCGCAAGGGTGGATCGATCGCGACCAGGTGATGGTCGAGTCGCTCACGGGGATCGCCCGCGCCGGAGCAGGAATCATCCTCACTTATTTCGCTCTCGATGCCGCCCGGCGGATCGAGGTGGCCCAGTGAGGTCGGAGCTTGCTGTCAAACGGGAAGCATCTGCAACCTGGCAGAGAAGAGCAATCGAGGTTATGCCGGGCGGGGTCAACTCACCGGTGAGGGCATTTCGGTCTGTGGGTGGCAATCCGCCGTTTGCTGAGTCGGGTCGCGGTGCCTATTTGAAAACTGTCGATGGCGATGACCTGATTGATTTCGTCGCCTCGTGGGGAGCTTTGATCCTGGGCCATGCCCGCCCCGAGGTAGTCGAGGCGATCGAGAACGCGGCCCGGTCCGGCAGCTCGTTTGGGGTCTCGACCGCCGCCGAAGTAGAGCTGGCCGAGTTGATTTGTTCGCTGGTTCCCTCGATCGAGATGGTCCGGCTGGTCAACTCGGGGACCGAGGCCACGGCGTCGGCGGTGCGCCTCGCCCGGGCGGCTACGGGCCGCCCAGCCGTCATCAAGTTCGAGGGGTGCTATCACGGGCACGCCGACGCGTTCCTCGTCCGAGCTGGCTCGGGTCTCGCTACCTTCGGCGAGCCATCCAGTCCGGGGATCCCCGCCAGCACCACGGCCCACACGCGAGTGGCCCGGTTCAACGACCTCGACTCGGTGGCCGAACTCCTGGCTGATGGTCAGGTGGCCGCTGTCATCGTGGAGCCAGTCGCCGGCAACATGGGTTGCATTCCACCGCTACCTGATTTCCTGCCGGGATTGCGCAGTCTGTGCGACACCAGTGGGGCGTTGCTGGTCTTCGACGAAGTAATGACCGGATTCCGGGTGGCTCTCGGCGGAGCTCAAGGACGTTTCGGAGTGCGTCCCGATTTGACCGCTCTGGGCAAAGTGATGGCGGGTGGAACTCCGGGCGCGGCTTACGGCGGCAGCTCTGAACTCATGCGGATGATCTCCCCCGACGGTCCCGTCTACCAAGCCGGGACGCTGGCCGGAAACCCGATCGTGACCGCCGCCGGACTCGCCACGCTTCGCTACCTGGCCGAGCATCCAGGCATTTATGAAAGGTTCGAATCAGCCGGAGCGGAGTGCTCGTTGCGTCTGGAAGCAGTTCTTTCCGAAGTGGGCCTACCGGGAACTGTGAGCCACGTCGGCGGAATGATGGGATTGTTCCTCGGCATCGAGGACGCCCGGAACTGGGATGATGTTTCGGGCCTCGATCAGGACCTGTTCGGGCGCTTCTTCGGGGCCGCCCTCGATCGGGGCGTGATGCTTCCTCCTTCGCCCTTCGAGGCCTGGTTTCTGATGGAGGATCATCTCGACGGTCCCCTCGCCGCCGCCCTCGACGCCCTCGCCGATGCTTTGAGGGAGACGGCAGAGTGAGAATGATGAAAGCCCTCGGGCGCCAACCCCTCGATCGGCCCCCGGTCTGGTTCATGCGTCAGGCGGGCCGCTATCTGCCTGAATATCGAGAGCTAAGAAGTCGCTACTCCTTCGAGGAAGCCATGCGCACGCCCTCGTTGGCGGCTGAGATCACTCTCCAGCCGGCGCGCCGCTTTCCCCTCGATGCCGCCATCGTTTTCTCCGACATCATGACTCCCCTTACCGCCTGGGGCGTCTCGATCGAGTTCGCTCCCGGGCCCCGATTGCCCCCACTCGAGCTACGGGAGGTGGCGATGCTCCCCGAATTCGAGCCCGGCAAAGTCGACTTCGTGGCCGAGACGATATCGATCGTGCGTAGGTCTCTCGATCCGCAAATGGCATTGATCGGTTTTGCCGGCGGGCCGGCGACGGTGCTGGCGTATCTGCTGGAAGGGGGAGGCTCGCCGAATTTTGGCGGCTTGCGCGCGGCGGCGCACGACGACGTCATCGGAGATGCACTGGACCGGCTGGCCGGAATGACCCGGGCCTATCTCCATCTGCAGGCCGAGGCCGGGGCGGATGTGGTGCAGCTTTTTGACACCTGGGCCGGCCTCCTCTCCCGAGACCAGTTCACGAGATGGGTGATTCCCGCGGCTAAGAAGGCCCTGGCTGGATTGGGCCTCCCCACCATCTACTTCGCCCCCGGAGCGACCCATGTGATGGACGAATTTCATCTGGTGGGAGCGACCGCCTACGGAGTCGATTGGCGCCTCTCTCTGGCAGAAGCGTGGCGACGAGTAGGGGAGAGCCGGCCCCTCCAGGGAAATCTTGATCCGGCGTTGCTTCTCAGCAGTCCCGATCGGGTGCGGACCGGGACCGCGAAGGTGCTGGAAGAAGCCGGTGGCCGTCCGGGCCATATCTTTGGACTGGGGCACGGCATCTTCCCCGCGACGCCACTCACCAATGTCGAGGCGATGGTGAGGACGGTGGTCGAGTGGGAGGGCTATGCGAGCGAGACGAGGCAGGCAGGATGAGCGCCCCCGAGACTCTTGAAGGCTGGTTCGCTCTCCACGATTTGCGTCGCCTCGACCGTGCCGCCTGGGGAGCGCTTCCCAGCAACGAGAGATCGAAGGCCGTGGCTGAGGCCGCCGATTTGCTGTTCTCCTTCGAAAGGGTCGATGACGCATCTAAGGGGCGGAGCGTCACTTACAGCCTGATCGGCCATAAGGCAGATCTCCTCATGTTTCATCTCCGGCCCGAAGCCACCCTGCTTCATGAATTGGAGCGAGCTTTCGGCCAAACCGCCCTGGCTTCGTACACGAACCGGCCCTTCTCGTATTTGTCGGTGACCGAGCTCAGTCGACATGGCGCCCCCGAGGGAACGGCCGTCAACATCGAGGAGAGCCCCTATGTGCAGGCCCGTCTCTACCCCGAAGTCCCCTCTCATCACGAATACGTCTGCTTCTACCCGATGAGCAAAAAGCGGGAAGGCGCCGATAATTGGTACAACCTTTCGGCCACCGAGCGCGGGGATCTGATGCGGGCCCACGGCCGCACCGGCCGTCGCTACGCAGGCCGGGTGACGCAGATCGTCACCGGCTCGATGGGCCTCGACGATTGGGAATGGGGGGTGACGCTCTTTTCCGATGACCCCCTCCAGTTCAAGAAGCTCGTCTCCGATATGCGCTTTGACGAAGTCAGCGCTCGCTTTGCTGAATTCGGACCTTTCTACGTTGGGCGTCGGCTCCTGCCGGAGAACCTGGGACGGTTCCTCGGTGAATAGCCTCTCGGTGCTGCTGGTGGGCTTCGGCGGACCCGAGACCCTGGACCAGGTCCCAGCCTTCGTTGCCAGTGTCCTTGGACGAGTTCCTCCGGATCACGTCATCGCCGGCGCCATCGAGCGGTACCGGGCGATCGGAGGCGGCTCCCCGCTGCCAGCCACCACCCGCCGCCAGGCGATCCTCTTGACCGAAGAACTCGCCCGCCGGGGGCGGGAGGCGGAAGTTCGTGTCGGCATGCTCCATGCCCAACCGACCATCGATGAGGCTATGGCCGAGATTGCGTCGGCGGGAGTCGAGGAGCTGAAGGTGATCAGCCTCGCCCCCTATCGGTGCGAGGTCTCGACCGATGCCTACGAAGCCGCCGTTGAGAAGTCTCTCGATGGATTGCGCCCGCGGCTCTACTTCGCACCTGACTGGAACGCCCGGACAACCTATGTCGGAGCCTTGGTCGAAATGCTGGCGGCGTCGCTTGCTCAGGCGTCGCCCGACACACCGGTGATCTTCGCCGCCCACAGTCTTCCGCAACGGATGATCGAGCAGGGTGACCCCTACGCCGATCAGCTGGAGGACACGGCGAGGCGGGTGGCCGAGACACTCGGGCTGAGCCGTTGGTTTCTCGCCTATCAAAGTGTCAGCGCGGCCGCTCGTGAGCCGTGGTTGGGTCCTTCGGTCGATGAAGTAATGGAACGGCTGGCTGTGCAAGGAGCCAGCTCCGTGGTCGTCGACCCGATCGGCTTTGTCGCCGATCACGTCGAGACTCTCTATGACAACGACATCGAGCACAGGGCTCGCGCCGAGGCACTCGGGCTCGAGTTCATCAGGTGCCGATGCCTCAATCTCCACCCCGGATTGATCGGCACCCTCGCCGACTTGGCGACCCTCGCCAATGACTGATTCCAACACCATCCCCCGGGTGGTGGTAGTTGGCGGCGGCATCTCCGGACTCGCGGCCGCCCACCGACTCTCGACTTCGGGGCTCTCCGTAACCCTGGTCGAAAAGAGCGAGCAGCTGGGCGGCAAGGTGATCACCGACCGGATCGACGGTTTTGTTATCGAACGAGGGCCCGACAGCTTTGTTGCCGGCAAGCGGACGGTGATCGAACTCGCCACCGAGCTGGGGATCGCCGGCCGCATCATCTCCACCCGCTCCGAGCATTGGGGTTCCTACGTCTGGTCGCGGGGCCGGCTCCATCCGCTTCCCTCGGGCCTCTTGCTGATGGCGCCTTCGCGTCTCCGTCCCCTGTTTGGTTCGTCTCTCCTCTCCTGGAGGGGTAAGTTCCGGGCCGCGGCCGACCTATTGGTACCGTGACGCCGGGCGAGGGGAGACGAGAGTCTTGAATCCTTTGTTGTCCGCCGCCTCGGCCGCGAGGTCCTCGATCGCATTGCCGAGCCCCTGATCGCGGGAATCCACGCCGCCGATCCCGCCACCATGAGCCTCGAGGCGAGCTTTCCTCGCTTTCTCGAGATGGAGCGGGACCATCGAAGCTTGATCCTCGCCGCCCGGGCGGCGTCGAAAAGGACCGGCACCCCGAATTCCAGCCATTTCGCCAGCTTCCAGACAGGTATGGGGGAGTTGACCGCGGCCTTGATCAGCTCGTTGGCCGATCCGAGGACCAGAGTGGCCGTGCGCCGCCTTCGGGCGCGGGGGGCGGATGGCTTCATTCTCGACTTGAGCGATGGAAGCCAACTCGAGGCGGAGGGAGTCGTGCTGGCCACCCCTGCCCGCGAGACCGCCTCTCTCTTGGGCGAGGTGGCACCGAAGCCCTCCGATGCCGTCGCCTCGATCCGTCAGGTTTCGACCACTGCGGTCACGCTCGCTTATCGGTCTGATCAGATCCCGGTCCTGAGTGGATCTGGATTCGTCGTTCCGGCCGTGGAGGGCAGGCGAGTGATGGGGGTTTCCTTCCTGTCACAGAAATGGGGAGGAAGGGTCCCGAGCGAGCAATTTGCCCTCCTCAGAGCTTTTCTCCGCCGTGGGGACAGAAACCAGCCGGCCGAGATCGTGAAGAAGGAGCTTGCGGAACTGGTCGGCATCCGTGCTCAGCCGATTCTGGAAAAGGTCCACACATGGGAGGGGGGTCTGCATCAATACTCTTTGGGGCACCGGGATCGAGTGGCGGGCGCCGAGGACGGCTTAGGGGAATTTCCCGGTCTCGCCTTGGCCGGTGCCGCCTTCCACGGCATCGGCCTCAACGAGTGCATCGCCTCGGGTCGACGTGCCGCCGATCACATTGCTGCGCAGATCAGGTTGCGACCCCGCACGGTGGTGAGCCGTTAGCGACACGACTCGCCTCGATCGTCCTTCGGCCGATCGGTTCGTTCGCAATCTGCTGCGAATCGGAGATGTGGTCGACAAGAACGCAATTTTTGGCGCCCGGCGGGCGACCACCAGGACGATCGTGGTTTCGGGTATTCGTTGCACCATCACCTATTTGCTGATCCCGCTCCTGGCACCGTTCGTGGGCTTTCTCGACACTTTCGGTCCCCGGATCAGCATTGCGCTGTGTCTGATCGCCATCGGCATGGGCATCTCTGGAATACGTCGCTTCTGGCTGGCCGATCATCCCTCGCGCTGGGGGTACACCGCGTTCATCGGGATCGTGGTGGTGTTGCTCCTGGTGGCGATCGGTTTCGACATCGCGAGTCTCCAGACTCCCGTCTCTTAGCCTCCTGACTAGAAACCGCGCACAGCGCCGCCGTCGACTCGGATCACGGAGCCGGTGACATACGACGACCGGGCCGAGGACAGGAACACCACCACGTTGGCCAGCTCCTGGACGGCACCGAGGCGGCCGAGGGGGATGGCCCTGAGGTGATCGGCCCGGACCTCTTCCTTCGTCGACGATTCATGGGTCGCTCGCCAGTACTCGAAGCGGGTATAGGCGTCGGTGTCGAATTGACCGGGGACGACGACATTGACGAGTACGGCGGGTGCGAGCTCGATGGCGAGGGAACGAGCCATGGCTGCCACCCCGCTCCGAAATACCGACGAAAGAGCCAGCTCGGGAGTCGCCTCTAGGACTGATCGGGCGGTGAGAAAGATCAGCCGGCCGTCGCCGCTGGCTCGCAGTGGAGGAGTGCCGGCCCGCGCCGCGCGCAAAGCTGGCCGCAGCATGGAGGCGAAGGCCGCCTCATCGGCCGCATCATCCTGATCGATAATGCCCCCGGGCCGGCCCCCGCCAGTATTGACTATCAGGATGTCAAGTCCGCCCATTGCGGCTGTGGCCTCCGAAACGACCCGTTCCACTTCGAGAGACACGTCGCCGGGAATGGGGAGCACGTCAATCTCGACCGCGGTTGCCTGCAGTCGGGTTTTATCGCGGCCGTTGATCGTCACCGTGGCCCCTTCCTGGCGAAGGCCGGCGGCGATGGCCTTTCCGAATCCCGAGGAAGAGCCCAGCACTAGGGCTCGCTTTCCACCTAGACCGAGATCCACGTCCTAGCGGAGGGACACGTAGACCTGCCCGTTTTCCTCCTTGA
The DNA here is from genome assembly GCA_025922945.1 of Acidimicrobiia bacterium. Classification (GTDB taxonomy): domain Bacteria; phylum Actinomycetota; class Acidimicrobiia; order Spongiisociales; family ZC4RG35; genus JACCTH01. Next base: position 13,363 of record JAICGW010000042.1, read on the forward strand.
CGGGGTAGGTGCGAACCGCCCTGGTGGCAGGAGGATTTGTGGGCTCGCCGGTAGCGAGGTCGAAGACCGAGCCGTGACACAGGCAGATCAACCCCCCGTTGTCGACCTTGCCCGAGGCAAGGTGGCAGGCGAGGTGAGTGCAAAGGTTGTGAAGTGCAAACGCCCGGCCCTGGTACCGGGCTATGGCTAATTCCACACCATCGACCTCAAAGCGCCGGACTATCCCTTCGGGAACTTGGCCGGAGCGCGCCGCCCTGACGAAGGTTCCCAGGGCGTCGGGTCCGACCGGCACGGGATCCACTTCCGGCTCGGGAGGCACCAACAGCTCCCCGAGATCTTGGTCCTCATCGGCGAGGACGGACGGGTCAATCTTGCGGCGCTCCGTGATGAGCGATTTGGCCACCAGGACATCTGCGCCTCTGTCGATGGCGAAGGCAGCCTCCACCAAACCGTCGAGCATGTAGAAGACGACGAAGTCGCGGTCATCGATTGATCCCCGGACAACAGTTTGGTCCCATTTTTCGGCGTGGCCCACGTACTGGTAGCTGTGGTCGTATTGGTCCGACCAGAACCAATGCGCATCAACGTACGGTGTCCGAATTCCGAGCATGTTGCGAGCCGCGGCCGTGCCGTGGCGAGTGGCGTTGTCGAAGTGCTCGACTCGCATTCGGCGGTCGAAGATCGGGTGGTAATGATTGGCGACATCACCGGCGGCGAATACGCCCTCGAGCGACGTCCGGCAGAATTCGTCGACCCGGATGCCGTTGCCGACGGTGATTTCCGACACCCGCGCGATCTCGACATTGGGCTGCATGCCGATCCCGACCACCACTGCTTCTCCCTCGATTGCCTCGCCGGTAGTGGTCCGGACGACCACGCCCTGACCTGTCTCTTCGATGGACTCCATTCCGGTTCCGGTACGAAGGTCGACCCCGTGGTATCGGTGGACCGCGGCGGTTACCGCGCCGAGTTCTTTACCGAGGACTCTTTCCATCGGCTCTTCCAGTGCCTCGAGGACGGTCACTTGACCCCCCGCAGCCCGTGCGGAAGCAGAGACTTCGGACCCAATGAAGCCAGCTCCAACGATGACGATCCGTCGGTCCTTGCCGAGATATGAGCGGAGCGCATCCGACTCTTCCAAAGTACGCAAGTAGAGGATTCTTTCCCCGATTGCGTCAGGTAGGCGGCGGGCGCGCCCGCCGGTAGCGATCAAGACCGCATCGCCCTGGATCCGAGATCCGTCCGCCAGGATCACATCGCGGGACCCGCGGTCGATCTCTTTCGCTTCGACGCCAAGGCGCAACTCGACCTTGTTTTCTTCGTACCAGGCCGGATCGACCGACCAGACATCGGAGAGGGGCGCCGCCCCCTGGAGATACTCCTTGGAGAGGGGTGGGCGTTGGTAGGGGGGATGAGCCTCCTCGCCAACTATCACTACTTCGCCGTCGAATCCCTCCCGGCGTAAAGCTCTGGCAGCCGAAGCGGAGGTCTGGCCGGCACCGATCAACACGAACCTATTCATCGTCCCCTCCTAGCACTCCGGTCACTCGAGCTTGGCTCCGCGCCCCACCGGCCACCGTTCCTCCGGGGCCGGGGCCTCCGTGCGCACCCGCGGCTCAGGGTCAACGTACACCTCGCCACCCTCCACCTTCACCGGAAAGGTGGGCTGACATTCGGCCCATTCGTCCACCCAACCGGTCGGGAGGTCGAACGCCCATTGATGGCCGGGGCAAATGACCTTCCCCTGAAAGACGAGGCCCTTCGAGAGGTTTCTCTGCTTGTGGATGCAGATATCACGCAAGGCGTAGACGTAGCCGTCGTCGAAAAAAAGGGCGATGCCAGTTCCACCGGCCTCGGCCAGAAGTTTCTTGCGGCGTTGGAGCTCCTTGAGATCCGCCACCTTCACCCAATCGGCCACACCGCCTCCCGCCTCAGCGGAGTGCCAGGTTTTCTTTCCCGACCTCCGACGTCACACCGACCCGATGCCGGCAAGGTCTTCTTCCTCGACGCTCGGCATGTCGCCTTTGACGTAATAGTCGAACAACGCCTTCGTGTAGGAGAAGCGCATGTCGGCCGCGTCACGGACTGCTTCAAGACACTCCTCTTGTAGCTCGGGCGTGTCGGCGTAGTTGAGCACGATCTGGTAGCCGCGTTCGCCGTGGACCTCGTCCGAGGAGATGTGAAGCTCGAAAAACTCCGCTTCATCTTCGGTGAATCCGTACTTCTCTAGCAACGGTGGGTACTGGCGGCGGTAGATGTCGGGGACTTGGGACTCGAGGCCCACGATCAGAGCGGCGGTTGCCACGACCCAGTGACGCCTCATAGAGGTGGCGTAGCACCACGCCTGCAAGCCGCGGGTCACCGGGTTCATGTTGTGGGGATCCTCGACCCGCTCCCTGGTGGTACCGCAGGCTTCTGCGAAACGGATCAGCAGATCGGTGTGACGAATGTCGGCCAATTCCTCCTCGTACATGTTCTGCAGGAGGAAGTCCTTGGCGTCGGTGGCTGAGTCGGGGGCGTTGCCGTAGATGTACCCGAGGTAGTCAGCAAACGGCCCCACATAATGGAAGTGATTCTCCGCCCATCGGGCGAAATGATGTCGTTTGAGGTCACCTCCCGACCACGCCATGCTGAAGGAGGCGTCCTTTGCTTCCCGACCCTTCATGGCCTCTTTGAGGGCGACCCGGAAATCATCCTTGTTGAGTAGTTCTCCCATAAAACCTCTCTCCTTGGGTTTGCCAGGTCTTTTGTATACCGTATACAGTTTAGGAAGTCAAACGGAACCGAGGTGGGGCTGGCCAGGAAACCGAGGCGATACCTATTCGCTGAGATGTCGGCTCCTAGCATCGGATGGGGTCTGATTTATGGAAGCACTAGGCAAACGACATCGCTCTCTGCGCGCTTCGGTGGCCGACGAGATCCGAAGCTGGATTCTGGCCGGAACGATCGAGCCCGGGGACCGCCTCGTGGAGGACGAACTGGCCTCCAAGCTCGGTGTATCACGGATGCCGGTGCGAGAGGCCCTGAGCCTGCTCGAAGCGGAGGGCTTTGTCGACCTCGTGCCCCGGCGGGGTGCCTCGGTGGCTTCCGTTTCCCCCGAGGAGGCAGTAGAGCTATTCGAAGTTCGCAGCATCCTCGAGGGCCTGGCCGCCCGCCTGGCGGCCCGCCGGCGCCTGCCTGAGTCCCTGGGATCGCTGAAAGAAGTGCTGGCCAGCGGCCGGCGGGCGGTGAAGGCCGGCGACCGCGACGCCATGCCCGAGCTGCACCAAGCATTCCATGTCGCTCTCGCCGAGGCATCGGGCAATCAGTATCTGTACGAGTTGGTCGCCAACCTACCCGCCAAGATCGAGTGGATCTTCAACACTCAGGTTCGGGCCCGCGCCCCGGTTTCCTGGCCGGAGCACGTCAGGATCCTGGAGGTGATTAGGGAAGGAGACGAGGACCAGGCCGAAGCGATCACTCGGGCTCACGTCGAGGATTCCGCTCGGGCCTTCCTCGACATGTTGGAGCAGCGTTCTGCGACTCGACGCGTTTCCAAGCGCCGTTGACGACTAAGTGTTAAAAACCTCAGTCCAGCCAGCGGTCGGAGCCCGGCTTGTATACTTTATGCGAAAACAGCCAGGAGGCGGAGGATTAGATGCGGACGGTTCAACAACTGACCTTGGCGGAAGCCAACCTCATGCTGGACGCCGCCCAAAAGGCCGCCGAAGAGCAAGGCGTCCCCGAGGTGCTCTGTGTGTCGGATGCGGGTGGCTATCCGATTGCCCTGCGACGGCTCGACGGCGGCAAGGTCACGAGTGTGGAAATCGCCATCAACAAGGCGTTTACCGCCGCCGGCCATCGCAAGCCCACCCACTTCTATAAGAACGCCGTTCCCGGGGAGGAAGCCTTCGGGATCATGACCCAGCACCTGGGAAAGTTCACGATTTTCGTGGGCGGCTGGCCCATTGAATTGGACGGAGAGGTGGTCGGCGGGATCGCGGCTAGCGGCGGCAACGGTGAGCAAGACATCGCCTGTTGCAAAGCCGGAATTGACGCCCTGATGGCCCATCTCGGCAAGACGCCTGACTACTCGAAGTGGGAGACATGACCACCGCGATCGCGGCTCCGGTGTCGGTCCGCAACCGCATCGGGGGAGAACTACTTCCGTCCGCCGCGGGGGCAACTTTCGAGGTGCGCAACCCGGCGGTCGCCAAAGAGGTCACCGCGATTGCTCCCGATTCCGAACCTGCCGACGTCGAGGCGGCGGTAGCCGCGGCCGAAGGAGCGCTGGCCGGGTGGGCAGCGACCGCACCCCCCGTTCGGGCGGCCTTCTTGAACAAAGCCGCAGCCATCCTCGACCAACAGGTGGATGGCATCGCCCGGGAAATGGTGGCCGAGATGGGAAAGTCGCTCGGCGATGCTCGCAACGAAGTCAAGCGGACGGCTGACAACTTCAGGCTTTATGCCGGCGAGGCTCTGCGGCTGCAGGGGACCACCTTCGCCACCGACGACCCCACGGTTTCCGTGCTGACGATGATCGATCCGATCGGAGTAGTCGGAGTCATCACCCCATGGAATTTTCCCTTGAGCCTGGCGTCGCGCAAGATCGGACCAGCGCTAGCGGCCGGCAATACGGTCGTCTTCAAGCCATCCTCGATGACGCCGCTGATGGGGGAGCGGCTGGCTGGAGCGCTCGAGACTGCCGGCCTTCCCGGTGGGGTCGTCAACGTCGTCCATGGGTTCGGGGCGGGAAGTCTGGTGGTAGCCGACGAGCGAGTGCGGGCGATCACCTTTACGGGCTCGACTGCCGTCGGAAGGAAGATCCATGCCGCCCTCGGGCTGGGCAGACGCGCCCAGCTTGAGCTGGGCGGAAACAATCCGGTCGTCGTCCTCAACGATGCCGTTCCCGAGAAGGCGGCCTCGGTAATTGTCCGATCCTCATTCGCCCTCAGTGGTCAGGCTTGCACCGGGGCAGGAAGGGTGATCATCGAGGAGAGCATCCACGACGCGGTCATCGAGCTCGTCAGCGAGGCAGCGGGCAAACTACGAATAGGACCGGGTCTGGGCGACGGTGTCGACATGGGACCGTTGATCGATGAGCGGGCGGTCGATCGGATGGAATCGGTGGTAACGAGCGCGCTGGAGGCCGGGGCGCGCCTGGTCTCCGGCGGCCGCAGGCTGGTGGGAGAGCCGTTTGATGACGGGTGGTTCTTCCCGCCGACGATTCTGGCCGACGTCACTCCGAATATGGAGATCTCATGCACCGAAGTTTTCGGGCCAGTGATCGGGTTCGAGCGGGTGACCAGTATCGACGAGGCCATTGCCCGGGCCAACGACACCGAGTACGGATTGACCGCGGCCATCTGCACCACCGATTTGGCCAGTGCCCAGCGCTTCGCCCGCGAGTGCGAGGCCGGAGTAGTGCGTATCAACCGTCCGACGATCGGCACCTCTCTCTCGGCACCTTTCGGAGGAATCAAGATGTCGGGGACCGGGACCCACAAGGAACAGCTCGGGCCGACCGTGATGGATTTCTATACCCAGCAACGAACCGTGTTCATGGGCTCGTAAAAAAGGAGGCCGCGAGTTGGTTGACATCGACCTTTGGGCGCAGAAGCTCACGCACTATCTGCAAGAGCACATGGACACCGAACGGGAGGCCCTCCGCTCCTACGCCCACTTGGCGGAGGAGACCAAGAGCGACCGAGTCCGTTTTCTCATCCAGATGGTGATCGATGATGAAGTTCGCCACCACCGGCTCTTTCAGGACATGATCCACTGGATGCGATCCGAGCATTCGGGACGTGAGGACATCCAAAGCCGAATCGGCAGGGAAGTCGTCGCCGTAGGGGATGAGCGCGATCACCTCATCGAGATGACCGAAAGCCTGCTCGAAATGGAAAGAGACGACGAACGCGAGCTCAAGGAGCTGGAGCGGATTGTGACCGAGGTAGCCGATACCGCCTGGTGGTCGTCCCTGGTCGAGGCAATGCGACTCGATACCCGCAAGCACATCATGCTGATGGAAGCCATCAAGGAGCTTGCTTCCGAGTAGGAGAAACCCCGACGGGCCTGATTGTTTCCTCCCCCAGCGAGCGAAGCGAGCGCTGGGGGGAGTGGCCCGAAGGGCCGAGGGGGGCAGGGGAGGTGGCGCCTCAGGCGCCGGAGGGGGCTAGACAGCTACCGCGGCCCCACCCGTCCGGGGATCGACAGCTCCAACCAGGACCCCGTCGACGGCTGGCCGGGCGATGACTTGTTGGGCGCATCGCAAATTCCATGCCGGCACCA